>NZ_CP071249.1:1577500-1722500 GCF_024499055.1 Turicibacter bilis
GCTGCTTTAAGTCCGTATTTTTTACGTTCTTTAGCACGTGAATCACGAGTTAATAATCCGATTGGTTTTAAAGTTCCACGGTATTCAGCATCAACTTGTAATAATGCACGAGAAATCCCTAAACGGATAGCTCCAGCTTGTCCAGTTAATCCTCCACCGTTAACATTTACTAATACATCATATTGGTTAGTTGTTTCAGTTAATGTTAATGGTTGCATGATATCTAAACGAGTTGCTGCAGAAGGAATATAATCTTCAAATTCGCGACCGTTGATAATTACTTTTCCAGTTCCAGGTACTAAACGTACACGTGCAACTGAGCTTTTACGACGACCAGTTCCTAAGTATTGTACTGTCATATAGTGTTACCTCCCTCTTAATTATCCACGAAGTTCGTAAACTTCAGGTTTTTGTGCTGCATGTGGATGCTCAGATCCAGCATAAACAAATAATTTTTTACCCATTGCACGTCCTAAACGTCCTTTTGGTAACATACCTTTTACAGATAACTCTAACATACGCTCTGGTGTATTTTCGCGCATTTGTTTAGCTGTACGAACTGTTAATCCACCTTGGTATCCTGAGTGACGGTAGTATAATTTGTTTTCTAATTTGTTTCCAGTTAAAGTGATTTTATCAGCATTGATAATGATCACGTAATCTCCACAGTCTACGTGTGGTGTGAATGTTGGTTTATGTTTTCCACGTAAAAGTGTTGCAACTTCTGTAGATAAACGTCCTAAAGTTTTATCTGCAGCGTCAACAACGAACCATTTACGATCTACTTCATGAGATTTTTGCATAAATGTTGTACGCATTGTCCTGCCTCCTACTTCTTTCGCTTTAGTTATTTTTCATATGAAAATTCGCTGGGGCTCAAATTTTCTTGTGAAAATAAAGAAAATGTACCGTTAGCTATTTTACCCCAAAGTATTACTTTTTTCAAGTGGTTTTAGAAATAATTATTCTTTTTTATATTATTTATTCGCGATTTTCGAGAATAAATACAAAATAACGACTAAAACCTTTTTTCTTGAATGAATACACTAATTTACTCAATGATTATATCATCATAACTTCGAGATATGAACACTCAAATTTTGGTTGTTTATCATATAAAAAGTGGATACAATTGTACCCACTTTAAATTAGCACTATTTTAGTTAAAACATATACAAGAATAAATCCAGGAATCCCTAATGTTCCTGTTATAAATGACGTAATGTAATTGAGAGGAACTGATGCACTGAAATAAACTCCAATTATATTAAATAGATATAGTGCAAATACTCCTATGATGAATCGTTTGATTAACCATCCTATTACTTTCATATTACTGTTATAAAGTATACTCACTTTATAACACGTCACCTCCCTTCCTATTGACAATCATATGCATTTAGAAAGAGTGATATAACTGTAATCAAATCTGGTTTAAGCCATTATCCCGCTTCTATGTGAATTTAAACATAAAAAAATAGTTACTGCAAAAAAACAGTAACTATTTTTTATATTAGAATAGCTCTCTGCGTCCTTCTAGAGCGCGAATTAATGTGACTTCATCAGCATACTCGATTGAGCGTCCCATTTCTAGTCCACGTGCGATACGAGTGACTTTCACATCTGTGTTTTTTAATAATTTTGCAATGTATTGAGATGTGGCATCTCCTTCAAGTGTGGCGCTTAATGCTAGAATTAATTCTTTTACATTTTCGTCTTTTAGTCGTTCAATTAATGCAGGAATTCCAATGTCTTCAGGTCCCATTCCATCTAATGGCGATAGAACTCCATTTAACACGTGATATAATCCTTTAAAACCACGCATACGTTCAATAGCAATGACGTCTTTAGGGTCTTGTACAACTGCAATAACTGATCGGTCTCGATGTGAATCTGCACAAATCATACAAGGATCTGTATCGGTGATATGACCACAAATCGGGCATTTGAATAGTTGACGTTTACTATCAATTAATGCTTTAGCAAATGTAGTAGCGTCATCTTCCTTCATTGAACTAATCACATGAAAAGCTAATCGTTCAGCTGTTTTATTTCCGATTCCCGGTAGCTTACTAAAGCTTTCGATTAATTTTGTAATGGGTTGAGGATATTGCATGATTTCTCCTTAGAATAATCCTGGGATGTTCATCCCTTTTGTGAATTGACCCATTGTTGATTCAGTTTTTTCATCAACTTGGCGTAATGCATCGTTTAATGCTAATAAGATTACGTCTTCTAACATTTCTACATCTTCTGGATCAACAACAGATGGATTAATAGTAATTTTGTTAATTTGTTTTGTTCCTGTTGCTTCAACTGTTACCATTCCACCAGCTGCACTTCCTGTGAATACTGATTGTTCAATTTCTTGTTGTGCTTTCACCATATCACGTTGCATTTTTTGAATTTTTTTCATCATCATTGGGTTCATACTCTTCACTACTCCTATTCATCGATTATGTTAACTAAATCGGCTCCAAACATTTTAACAATGTCTTCTACAAAGCCGTTATCTTTAGTTTGACTTTCCTCATTATAATTTATCACATTTTTAATATCCTGACTATATTGTTTTAAGCGCGGTTCAACACCATTTTTCTTTTGCTCAATATAGCTTTGTCGTTGTTCTAACCAGAAAGCTTCTGGCATGACGTTAAATGGATATGGACTTCCAAAGAGATAGGCCACAATTTGTTCTGCTATTTTTCGATTATCTTCACGTAGTAATCGTTTGCAGCCAGGTTCATGTTTATAAGTTAAAATAAATCCTTCATCTGAAGCGGCGACGACGTTTCCGTCTTGTAGTAGGACGATGACTTCTTTGTAGTCCGGCATAAGGATTGGGTTGAGTTGTGCCCATTTTTGTAAGACGTGGTCGCGAGCTTCTTTTGTCGCTTTAGATAGGATTTGTTCAATGGTTAGCATTTCTGGTGTGACGTGCTCTGGTAGAATGATTGGTTCTGGTTCTTTAGGTAGTTTGAGTTCAACGACTTCTGGTTCATTGAAGAGGTTCATTTTAAATTGTGAATCTGATTTATTAATTGATGGCTCAGCTTTAACAGGTCCTGTGTGCTCGATTTTTTTAACTAATCGTTTTAGTAGGGTGATTTCTTGCTTGAGATCGTTAATCTCTGTTTGGTAATCCTTGTTGTTGTCTGATTGATCATTGGTATCGGATAAGCTGAGCAGCCCGACTTCTAGCATGAGTTCGGGATGATTAGAGTATCTTAATTCAGATTGAAGTTTATTTAATTTAAATAGGTAGGTTACGATATCATTTGAATTAAGATTCTCTACTAACTCTGTAAACATAGGATTGTTCGTTAGTAAGTTAGAAACTGAGATTTGTGATTTTTGGTACACGAGTAAGTCGCGATAAACAGTGATTAATCCGTCAATAATGCGACTTGGTTCTTTTCCGTTCTCTGTCATGTCTTTAATTAAGTCGATGACGTGTGAGAAGTTTAATTCTTCGATTGCTTTGATGATTTGTAAGAGTTGATGATTGGCAATGGTCCCGCTTAGGGCGTGCACATCATCTAATGTAATTTTATCATCTGAATAAGAGATGACTTGATCGAGTAAGCTAAGGGCGTCACGCATTCCACCTTCCGCAAGTTCTGAGACGAGTTGTACGGCTTCTTCTTCGTAGGCTAAATCTTGTTGTTTGATAATCTCAACTAGGTGTTCGTAGATTTCTTTTGTTGAGATTTGTTTGAAGTCAAAGCGTTGACAACGCGAGATGATGGTTGGTGGAATTTTGTGTGGTTCGGTTGTGGCTAAAATGAAGATGACATGTTTTGGTGGTTCTTCTAATGTTTTTAATAAAGCATTAAATGCACCTGTTGATAGCATGTGAACTTCATCGATAATATATACTTTGTATCGTCCCATCGTTGGGGCGTATTTTACTTTGTCTCGGATTTCACGGATTTCATCGACACCGTTGTTACTTGCCGCATCGATTTCAAAGACGTCGGCATTTGATCCGTTTGTGATTGTTGTACAGTTTACACATTCATTACACGGTTCGGCCGTAGGATAGTTGATACAGTTAACAGCTTTTGCAATAATTTTCGCAATTGATGTTTTACCTGTCCCACGTGGTCCACAGAATAAATATGCATGTGATAAACGCTCATGTTTTAAGGCATTTTGAACGGTTCTTACGATGTGTTTTTGTCCTACGACGTCACTGAACTTTTGAGGACGATGAGCGCGGTATAATGCATGATAAGACATAAGAAAACTCCTACTCTCTAGTTTAAAAATTATCTTGATTATATCATAAATTATTGACAATGTCTGAGGCCTTGTTACAGATTTACGTTTTAAAAAAATTTTTTTATATCAGTGTAAATAAGTTTTTAGATTGTAAAAACTTAAGGCCTGCCATTCCTTAGCAATCATGGATTAGACTGTCTTGGACAATCGCTAAGGGTCACAGTTGAGAATTTATAAAGGACTTCGTACGTTGATGTTGATTACGACGATTTATACACTATCTTCTTGTGGTATCATGTATGTCTTTGAGGGTGAGGCGCTTCGTATTTTTACCCAAATCCACTATGCCCACGTCATGCTTGATAGGATTATTCCAGCTTATTTATCATTGGTGTTGATGTAGTCCCTTGTTGGAACAATCGGCGGTCGGGAAAACGATGGTGATGATGATTCTTTCAGTTCTGAGTCTTTGTATCGTGTATGTTTTCTGAATTTTCACCATTTTAAGAATTTCCTCAAGTATTGAGGACGTAATCCTAGGTTATCCAATTTAGTAGACGCTCAGTCTTATTTTAATGGGGCTGTATGCTTGGAAAGGAAATTGGTTACCAAAAGAAAACGCGTAGATGAGCTCTACGCGTTTTTTTATTAGTTTAAGTGATAGCGGCGGCCTTTTAAGGCGTATAATATTTCTTCTGCAATGTTTGTGACATGATCGCCTGCACGTTCAATGTACTTATTAATCAGAATAGCATATGCTGTCCCGAAGACTTTTCCATCTACCACTTGGATGTGTGTAATTAATGAAGCTAATAATTCATTATAAATTTCATCGACTTGCTTATCCATGTCTGCCGCTTCTTTAATTTTAGCTTTGTTTTCTTCTTGAAGACCTTCCATCACTAGTTTTAACATGTTAATCACAATTTCTAGCATGCGAACCAGTTTGTCCACATTCTTTTCATAGTGTTCAAGTGATTCATTTTGTTTGATTAAGATGATATATTCTGCAAGATTTTTGGTGTAGTCAGCAATACGTTCATATTCAGTCGCAAGACGCATCACCATTAAGATTTTGCGTAAATCACTGGCAACCGGTTGCTGACGAATGATAAAGATTGTTGATTCTTCTGTGATATCTTCTTGCAGGTCATCAATATCTTGATCTTGCTTAATGATTTGTAAGGCAATTTCTAAGTCTAGTGT
Source organism: Turicibacter bilis (assembly GCF_024499055.1). Taxonomy (NCBI): domain Bacteria; kingdom Bacillati; phylum Bacillota; class Erysipelotrichia; order Erysipelotrichales; family Turicibacteraceae; genus Turicibacter; species Turicibacter bilis. Next base: position 1,582,931 of record NZ_CP071249.1, read on the forward strand.
TTTTAATGCTTCCAGCGTATTTTCATACGCTCCGATCGTTAAGACTGATAGTTTTTCAATACCTTGAAGTAAGACTTCATAATCTGTTTCTAATTTTGTTTTTTTCATTCCATTTTCACCCCTTATTTTTATCCAAAGCGTCCAGTGATGTAATCTTCTGTACGTTTATCTTTTGGATTAGTAAAGATTTTATCTGTATCATCAAATTCAATTAATTCTCCCATTAAGAAGAAGGCTGTTTTATCTGAGATACGTGCCGCTTGTTGCATTGAGTGAGTAACGATAACGATTGTGTATTTTTCTTTTAACTGTTCCATCAATTCTTCAACTTTTTGAGTTGCAATTGGGTCTAAGGCTGATGTTGGCTCATCCATAAGGATAACTTCTGGTTCCATGGCGATGGCACGGGCGATACATAAACGTTGTTGCTGCCCTCCTGATAATCCCATGGCCGATTTATTTAAGCGATCTTTAACTTCATCCCATAACGCTGCCCCACGAAGTGAATTTTCAACAATTTCATCTAGTTTTTTCTTATCTTTAACTCCTTGGCAACGTGGTCCATAAGCGATGTTATCATAAATGCTCATTGGGAATGGATTTGGTTTTTGGAAGACCATTCCGACACGTGTACGAAGTTTCATGACGTCGATGTCTGAGTAGATGTCATCTCCATCAAGTGTCACGTTTCCTGTGATTTTGACTGTTTCGATTAAGTCGTTCATACGATTTAAGGTCCGTAAGAATGTAGATTTCCCACATCCAGATGGCCCAATGAATGCTGTTACTTTGCGTTCTGGAATTTCGATATTGATGTGGTGTAAGGCTTGGAAGTTTCCATAAAATAAGTTTAAATCTGTAACGTTAAATTTAGGTTGCATTCCTTTTCACTCTCCTAATAGTTTGCTTTGCTGAATTTTTTCGAGATTAAGCGTGAAATTAAGTTTAATGTAAAGACGATGACAAGGATGACGATTCCGATAGCTGCTGCCATTTCAACATTCCCTGATTCTTTCACTTCAACGTAAGCACGAACCGTTAATGATGTTCCGGTTTCAAATAATGAAAGGTGCCCACTTGTTGGATTGACTGGTAATTTAGCAAATGTTCCGATTGTAAATAGTAAGGCTGCTGATTCCCCAATTGTACGTCCAATTGATAAGATAACCCCAACTAAAATACCTGGGATAGCACTTGGTAATACGACTTTTGATAAAGTTTGAATTTTGTTAGCTCCAAGTCCATATGATGCTTCACGGTAGCTCATAGGAACGGCTTTTAATGCTTCTTCAGTTGTACGCATCATTGTTGGAAGTAATAAAATCATCAGTGTGAATCCACCTGATAGAATTGACATTCCAAGTTTTAAGGTGTTGGCGAAGATTAACATCCCGAATAAACCGTATACAACTGATGGGATTCCTGATAAAACTTCGGTTGCAAAACGAATTAAGTTAACTAATTTTCCTGGTTTTGCGTATTCAACCATGTAGATGGCTGCTAAAATTCCGACTGGTGCCGAGAATAGTAAGGCAACTAAGATTAGCATTAAAGTTGAGACGATCATTGGGAAGATTCCTCCACCTGGTGAAACAACTTTAATCATTAATGTATCACTTGCATTTAAAGCGTTGATGATGTCGTCTGCATCTGTATCAGCTTTAATTTTTAAGTTTGCTCCTTCTCCATTAATTTGTTCTAGTTGGTATCCAACTTTGACTGGGAAGGCTTCATCTGCATTGTTTTTTGCAGTTTTTACTGGTGATTGATCATCGATCCAAGCAACTTCATAACCATGTTCGTTTGGTTCAATGGCAATCCCTAAGTTTTCTGAAAATAAAGCGTCACTTGATAATGAGCTTGGCGCAGTGTAAGACTGATGACTCGTCACGTTCACATATTGAGTTTGTGATTCATAGTCATTCGTTAAGAAGTCCCATGACATTTTTGACCATCCATTTGAGAAGATAAATGCAACGATGGTGATTAAAATCCCAACTGAGAACGCTGCTGACAACCAAATGAGGCCATTTAGTAAGTTATCTTTAAGTTTACGAGACATTAACGATCACCTGCCTTTTTTTGAATGCGTGATAATACTAAGTTGATCACCATAATAAAGATGAATAAGATGACAGCTGTTGAGAATAACATTTGTTCATGCATTTCTGCTGCATACCCTTGCTCTAATGCGATATTTGTTGTTAATAAACGAACACGATCGAAGATTGTATGTGGAATTCCTGATTCAGGGTTCCCCGCTACTAAGATAACCGCCATTGTTTCTCCGATTGCACGACCAACCCCTAAAATAACCCCGGTTAAAATCCCTGATTTAGCTGCTGGTAATACGACTTTAAAAATTGTTTGCATTTTTGAAGCACCTAGTGCTAACGATCCTTCTTTATAGCTTTGCGGAACTGCACGAATTGATGTTTCAACAACCGCTACGATCGTCGGTAAAATCATAATGGTTAAAACAGCGATAACCGCTAATAATGAATCTCCTGATGGATATGGAGAAATTTGCTTAACTAATGGTGTAATGACCGCAAAACCAAATACCCCGTATAAAACTGATGGAATAGCTGCTAATAATTCAACCGCTGGACGTACGATGTTAGCTAATGGTTTTGGTGCGACTTCAGCGATGAAAACTGATGTTAATAACGCAATCGGTACCCCGATAACAATTGCACCAAGTGTGGCTAAAATCGAACTGATAATCATGTATCCAATTCCATAATCCCCACTTTGCGGTGTCCACTTCAACCCTGTGATAAAGTCTACAAAGTTATATGTTCCGAATTGATTATTTGGGAAGAATGGCGCAAGCCCTTTTCCAAAAATAAAGATAATAATTAACGCTACACTAATGACCGCAAAAAGCGCTGCTAATAGAAATAGAACATGGAAGAACTTTTCTAAGAACACGCGTTTACGATTAAGGGTCATGTCTTTTTTCACACTTAACACCTCGTTTTATTTAAACTAAATTAATACTCTCTATTTACAACGTAATTGTAGCACCTCAATTTTTAAAACCACGTTTTGTTAACAGAAAATTAACGCTTGTTAACAATTCCTTAACAAAGCGGGTCCCCATCCAGTGAAACTGGCTTCCCCCTTTAATGGGGTAAGGGCCCCCGTCATTTATCGAAGATAAATATTTACTCCTCAAATGGGTGATAAAATGTGGATTTTTCAAGGGTTTCTATGTTCTGGTAATAGAAAATTAACAGTTAATACCTATTTACTCTATGATTCGTTAACAAATTATTAATATTTCTAAGCCTTTTGTAACGAGTCGCTGTTGGAGAATTCACCTAAATTAAAAAAGAAATCACTGAGGAAGTAGTGATTTCTTTTTTAATTCATTATTTTGTTAATTCTGACCACTCAGTAATGTTTCCTGTGTAAACCTCTTTGATTTGATCTTTTGAAATATCTGTTACGTTATTTGATGGGTTAACAACTAATGCGATTCCGTCCATACATAACGTAACAGGTATAATTCCCTCTGCTAATTCTGATTCTTTGATTTCACGAGAAGCAAATCCTAATGTGTATACTCCTGAAATCGCATTTTTAACTCCAGCTCCTGAACCTGTTGCATCGTATGTATAAGTTACTTTAGGAAATAAAGCTGTAAATTCTTCTGCTAATGCCTTAACTGCATCTTCTGTTGATGTTGATCCACCCATCACAATGTTTCCTGATAAGTCACCGTATTTTGACATATCAAACGCTTCAGCATTTTTTGTATCAACGATTGTTCCTTTTGATTCTAAAATTTCTAATCCATCAGTTGAAGATACGAAATCGATAAATGCACGTTCAACATCTGTAATATTTTCTTCCATATATACCATTTCGAATGGACGTGCTACTGAGTATTTTCCTTCTAATACATTTTCAGCTGTTGCTTCTACACCTTCTACTGTTAATCCATTAATTTTCCCATGATTTTCTTCTAGTGTTACGAATGAAACATATCCGATTGCAGCATCATTTGCCGCTACATATGTTGCCACAACTCCATTTCCATCTTTAATTGTCGCATTTGCTGTTAATGGATCTTGATCTTCTCCATTAAATCCAATGATTTCTTCAAATGCTGAACGAGTCCCTGATCCCGCTTCACGGCTTACAACATCGATTGCCCCTTCTACAGCTTGTGCTGAAGGTGTTTGTATTGTGTCCCCACTTTGGTCTATTGTGTCTGATCCGTTGTTAGTTGACCCACATGCTGCCATTGAAAAAGTTAATGCTGCAGCTGCTACTAAGCTTAATAGTTTTTTCATTCTCATCATTCCTCCATGATCTGTATCTGTTCTGTTGATGAGTTAATTGTAATACAAATTCACCCTTCAAATATTAATTTTCTGTTAAGAAATAGTTAAGATATGATTAATAATAGTTTATAACTAGTAGACAAAAATATACAAAAAGAAGTAAGCTCAGCTTACTTCTTCATTTTTTGAGGTAATGTCACGATGAATTTACTTCCTTTATTTAGTTCACTTTTAACTTTGATATTTCCACCGTGTGCCTCAATAATAGATGCAACGATAGATAATCCAAGTCCCGTTCCGCCTGTATGACGTGATCTCGCTCTATCCACTCGATAGAATCTTTCAAAAATATGTGGAATGTCAGCAGCAGGAATCCCGATTCCTTGATCAATGACTTGAGTTTCAATATTTGAACCACGTTGCCTGATTCTAATCGTAATCGTTGTGTCTTCCCCTGAATAATGGATAGCATTCGTTAATAGGTTGAGGAAGCAATGTTGTAACTTGATATAATCCCCATCTAGACTATAATCTTCTGTGGCTTCAAGCATAATTTTTTGATTTTTTAGATTAGCAATATTGAGTGTTTGAACAATACAATCTGTCAGTAATTCATTTAGACAAACACGATCGGTATTATGCTTGATTTGATCATGTTCATAACGATTAATTAACAATAAATCTTTAACGAGTTGTTCCATTCGGTTATTTTCATCTTGAATAATCGTTAAAAATTCATCACAGGTTTGTGGATCATTTTTTGCTCCGTTCAATAAAATTTCCGTACATCCTTTAATCGCACTTATTGGGGTTTTCAGTTCGTGTGACACATTTCCGAAGAACTCTTTTTGTAAGCTTTCATATTTTTTGATATCAGTAATATCGTGAAATAAGATAACAGCTCCATTAAAGTCCTCGCGCTCATTAAAAATGGGATGCGCCGTTGAAATATAATATTTTTGATTAATTTCTAATTGTTTTTTTCGCGTCGTTTCACAAATCAGTGCATCTTCTAAAATTTTACGTAAGGACTCATTTTTCACCTCTTGGAAAGAAACCCTTTTAAGAGCTGACATATTCACCCATTCTTTAAAGCGATTATTAGCATATTCAAGTTCACCATTAATGTTTAAGATAACCATTGGATCTTGAATACTATTCGTAATAATACTAATAATCTGCATGTTGCGACGATTTCTAAATTCTTGTTTTTGAATCAATCGCATTAATTTATTATATTGAACTCCAATAACTTCTTGCTGTTCAATCACCAATGGAGAGATATTGCTCCAATCCCGATGTTCTTGAATGTTAGCAGCGACCTCATCGTATTTTTTAAGTTGATTGAGATACGTCATCGAACGTCCGTATTGCATGATCATTAAAATAAGTAAGATTAGTAAAAATAAAATCGTAACTTGACTATTGTTTTGACTATAAAGATTAGTGATTAATAACAAGGTGAAAACAATATAAAATGAAATAAGTTCATGACGGCTATCAATCATTTGCTTCGTCCTCTAACATATATCCCACTCCACGAATGGTTTTAATTTTAATCCCATAAGGTTTCAATTTATCACGAATTTTAAAAATGTGGACATCGACAATTCGTGTATCACCGTCGTATTCAAATCCCCATAATCGATCGAGTAAAACGTCACGAGAAAGCGCCTGACCTTTATGTTGGATTAAAAACTCTAGTAATTCATATTCTTTAAGTGTAAAATCAACTACTTGATCATCAATTAATACTTCAAATCGACTACTATCTAGCCTAATACGCTGATAGCTTAAATAAGATTTACCTTTCCCTGCAGATAAAACTTCTCTTCTTCTAATAATGGCCTTTACTTTCGAGACAACTTCACGCGATGAGAAAGGTTTAGTCATGTAATCATCAGCCCCTACATCAAGACCAAGAACACGGTCTAATTCATCATCACGTGCTGATAAAATAACAATATAAATTGAATTTCCACGATTACGAAGTTCTTTACAAACGGAAAAACCATCGCGCTTCGGCAACATGACATCTAGTAACATGACATCATATTCATCAGCTAATGCTTTTTGCAATCCCTCTTCCCCATCTGAGGCGAGATCGACTGAAAAACCTGATTGCATTAAATCATATTGTAAAATACGTTGAATTGAAATTTCATCTTCAACAACTAACACTTTTTTACTCATCGAATGACACCTCCAAAAAAACAATTGATTATGTTTATTCTATCATACTCAAGCTTGTGCTTCTGTTAAGTTTTTGTTAAAGACCTTTTTAGTTTGAATCACTGATTCCAATTCTATTTTTCCATATTATACCGATAAATGAAGATAAAAAAAGAAAACTCCCCTTTGGTACCCTTACTCACATAAAACTAAATGCTTAAGGCTGCTACATTCCTGTCCTGACCTGGTTCACACCGTTCTATTGAATAAGGGTACCAAAAGAGAGTTTCGATTGATACACATTTAGTATATCAATTTGACTCTTGCTTGTCAACACGCTGCTGCTTTTTTTTCTGTCTTAATTCTCTAAAAAAATCTGACAACAGTTGTCCACATTCTTCTTCTAAGACACCTGAAATCACTTCACATTGATGATTAAACTTTGATTCATCAAGTAAATTATAAATTGTTCCACAGCATCCACCTTTAGGATCTTTCGCACCATAAATAACAGTCGGAATACGAGATTGAACAATAGCTCCTGCACACATCGGACATGGTTCGAGTGTAACATACATAATGCAATCTTCTAATCGCCAAGATCCAACTACTTCATTTGCTTTGCTAATGGCTAACATTTCAGCATGAGCATTTGAAAGTTGAATTTTTTCACGTAAATTGTGGGCTCTAGCAATAATTTGTCCATCTTTAACGATAACAGCACCAATGGGCACTTCTCCGATGGCTTTGGCTTTATTAGCTTCTTCGATGGCTTGTTGCATAAATAAGATGTGCTCCATAATAATCACCTGTTATTTGTTCTTTTTTAATTTATTCTATGATAAAATAGGGATGTTATCAAGACTAAGTAATAAAGAAAGTCTGAGGTGAGGATGATGGCTAAAACTTTTATGCTAAATGTAGAAAATTTAAGTTCAAATGAGGATGTAAAAAAAATTAAAGATTACTTCGAAACAAATTTAGAGGGTGTGGAAAAGTTAGATATTAATCTTTCTTTAAAATTAGTTTCTGTTCGTTATAATGAAGGGATTGGTTCCCCGAAATATATTCTTGATGCATTTAATCGTTTAGGTTACACAGTTCGTTAAGGCGAACTTCTTTTTTATATTTGAAGCTTTAATGGGGAACGCTATGAAACAAAATAAATCTTTTTTATCCCCGTTGAAGGGCCAATTGACGTTCGAAAAACTTCACGATCAACACTACGATCAGAACATTATTCTTATCACCTTTAAAGGAGATTATGTATGAGAATCCATTTTTCGATAAGTTTTATAATAATATCGATGAATAAGTGTTTCAAACAAAAATGTTTTTCTTAACGAATTGCTATAAACAATAATTGAGTATTCAAAAAGATTATTTAAATGAAAATTAATCGATTATTTCAGATTATCATTTATTAGGTTCCTTATCCTATTTTGATCACTCAAAGAGTGTAAGGTTATCCATCACTAGTAAACCTTTAAGTGAAAAACTTTTCTAGACTTATATAATAAAAAAGAGCAACGGTTACTTGTGGATAACGGCTGCTCTTTTTTATACTTCTATTTAATATTCTAATTGGTTATATATTAAATAACTCTCCATTAATAAAAAAATTAATTGAGACACTGATAAAATAGAGCTGGCTTCAGTCAGTGAGATTAATAGTAGTCGCTTTAATTAAAAGCCACTCCATCACTCCTCCTATATTTTTCACATGAGACAATGCTAACATACAGAGGTTAAAGAAAAAGACGGATATTTATCCGCCTCTTATTATGTTATTTTTTTAATAACTCTTTCATTCGATTAAACGTTTCCTCACTAATAACATGTTCAATTCGACAAGCATCTTTATCAGCTAATGATTCATCAATTTGGAGTGTCTTTATTAAAAATTCTTTAATTAAGCAATGACGTTCATAAATCGCAGTTGCTCTTTCATGACCAACTTCAGTTAAATTAATTTGTCCATTTTTCTCTATCGTAATTAGACCTGCATTTTTCAAAATTCCCATCGCACGACTAATACTTGGTTTTGAAAAATTTAACTCGTTTGCCACATCGATAGAACGAACAGATCCATTTTTTCGGCTTAAAATTAGAATGGTTTCTAAATAATTTTCACCCGACTCTTGTAATTTCATCTACCCACCCTATTTCTTAAAATCTAAATATAGTTAATCTTAACATAGTTTGTTTCGTTTCTTCAACTTTTATACTTTTATTAAATAGCTATTGACATTATTGGATATAAATGTCAAATTAGTAATATGAGTTAGCTTAAGCTAACTTTTTTCTACTGAAGTTGGTAATTGCTAATATTAAAGGGAGGCCATAATGATGCCATTAACAATGGTAGAGATAGGAGAATCAGTTATCATTAAAAAAATTAGTGGGCGTGATGATACCAAACGTTTTCTAGAGAGTCTTGGATTTATTGTTGGAAGTGAAGTGACCATTGTATCTAAGTTTGGACAGAACTTTATTATTAATGTTAAAGATACACGTGTTGCACTCGATCAAATGATGGCAAAACGTATTTTTGTATAAGGGAGAGATATCGAATGAAAACATTAAAAGATGTGAAAATTGGTGAAACAGTCATCGTAAAAAAGCTAAATGGAACAGGACCGCTTAGGCGCCGGATTATGGATATGGGGATTACAAAGGGAGCTACTATTTATATCCGAAAAGTTGCCCCACTTGGGGATCCCATTGAAATAACCGTTCGTGGCTATGAATTATCGCTTCGTAGAGCAGATGCTGAAAATATTATCGTTGAGATTTAATTTTCCATTGGTAATCAACATCATTCACTATGATTAAGGGGGAGTTTACAATGTCTATAACAATCGCTTTAGTTGGAAACCCAAACTGTGGGAAAACGACGATGTTTAATGCTCTAACCGGAAGTAATCAGTATGTTGGAAACTGGCCGGGAGTAACAGTAGAGAAAAAAGAAGGGTATTTAAAAGGAAACAAAGAGATTAAAATTGTCGATTTACCAGGGATTTATTCACTTTCTCCATATACTCCGGAAGAAATTATTACTCGTGATTTTTTAATAAATGAACAACCAGATGTCATCTTAAATATCATTGACGCTTCTAATATTGAACGGAACCTTTATTTGACCACGCAATTAATGGAAACCACTATTCCAATGGTCATTGCACTAAACATGATGGATATCGTTACAAAGAATGGAACAAAGATTCATCTTGCCAAACTATCCAAACAATTAGGATGTCGTATCATTGAGACGACAGCTTTAAAACAAAAAGGATTAAACGAGTTAATTGAAGCCGTTGTTTCTGTTAAACAAGCACCTGCGATGCCAACTTTCAGTTCAGATATTGAACGGATGTTGCACGAAATGAAGTCTTTATTATCAGGGGCTGTTCCTGAACCACTTCTTCGCTGGTACAGTATAAAGTTATTTGAGCGTGATACCCGTGTGGTAAAACAATTATCATTACCTGAAAGTGTGAAGGTTAAATTTGAGGAGATGACAATTGCTTGTGAAGAACAGTTTGATGATGATAGCGAAAGTATTATTACGAATGAGCGTTATGAGTATATTAGTCAACTAGTGTCACAGTATGTCAAAAAATCAATGCAAGGTAATTTAACGACTTCAGATAAGATTGACCAATTATTGACTAATCGTTGGCTAGCTCTTCCGATTTTCGCCTTAATTATGTGGGGAATTTATTATATTTCTATCACATCTATTGGTACCTTTGCGACGGACTGGATTAATGATTCGTTCTTTGGTGAATTCATTCAAGGAAATGTCGCAGCTTTCTTAGAAAGTATTCAGACAGCTGATTGGCTAATTGGTCTGATTGTGGATGGAATTATCGGTGGAGTTGGTGCGGTTTTAGGATTTGTTCCACAAATTATGATTTTATTTTTACTGATTTCAATATTAGAAGATTGTGGATATATGGCACGCGTGGCTTTCATTATGGATCGCGTGTTTAGAAAATTTGGATTATCGGGAAAATCTTTTATTCCAATGCTCATCGGTTCTGGATGTAGTGTGCCAGCAGTTATGGCAAGCCGTACCATTGAAAATGAAAAGGATCGACGTATGACGATTATGTTAACACCTTTTATTCCCTGTGGAGCAAAATTACCAGTCTTTGCTTTAATGGCAGGTGCATTTTTCCCAACTCAATCTTGGGTAGCTCCTTCGATGTACTTCTTAGGAATTGGGATGGTTATTCTTTCAGGAATTATTTTAAAACAAACGCCGTTATTTGCTGGTGATCCTGCCCCATTTATTATGGAACTTCCACAATATCATGTTCCGAGTTTTAAAAGTGTCTTAATTCATATGTGGGATCGTGCTAAAGCGTTTATTTATAAAGCAGGAACGATTATTTTCGTTGCCTCAGGTGTCGTTTGGTTCTTGCAATCATTTAATTGGTCACTTGAAATGGTTGAAGCGAATGAGAGTATTTTAGCTTCAATCGGTCGTGTCATTGCCCCTATTTTCACTCCTTTAGGATTTGGAAATTGGCAGGCAGCTGTGGCGACTGTAACTGGATTCTTAGCGAAAGAAAATGTCGTTGCAACGTTTGGGGTATTATTTGGTTTAGGTGAGGAAATGACAGAGGAATCAGTCGAGCTACTTGGAAATATGTCAGCTTTATTCATCCCCTTAAGTGCTTATTCCTTCATGGCCTTTACGTTACTGGCTGCTCCGTGTTTCGCTGCTATTGGTGCGATTAAACGTGAGATGATGTCTTGGAAATGGACATGGATTGCTATTGGATACCAAACAGGTTTAGCTTATGTTGTGGCTCTTGTGATTTATCAAGGTGGTACTTTTATTCAAACCCATAACATTTCTACAGCTACTATTATCATTACTCTAATCGTTATCATTGCTTTACTATTAGCAATCCGCAAAATCTTACGTAATCAAAAATCAAATGGATGTAGCTGTGGATGTTCAGGATGTACAAAGGCGAAGACTTGCCATAAATCATAAATAAAAAAAGGAGCTAAAATCATTTAGCTCCTTTTTTGTACCCTACTATTATAACGATAATATTTTCTTACAAAGAATAAAAAAAAATCACACATGACGTGTGAATTATTATCTTGTTATGGCGGAGGAAGAGGGATTCGAACCCCCGCGACGCTTTCACGCCCTGTCGGTTTTCAAGACCGATCCCTTCAGCCGGACTTGGGTATTCCTCCGTATCAACAATATAGATTATACCGAAATATAATTATATTGTCAATCATTTATCTTAATTTTTTTATTTTTTTAAACCTAAACAATCTGGACGATCTTTTATCTCATGACAGTGACGGCAACGTGGTTCATATGCTTCTTTAGCTCCGACTTGAATAATTGGATCAAAATATGAAGCAGGTTGTCCATTAATTAATCGTTGTGAACGTGTCGCAGATGCTCCACAAACACTACAAATAGAGGTTAACTTAGTCACGAACTCTGCTTTTGTTAATAAAGCTGGCATTGTTCCAAATGGTTCACCACGGAAATCTTTATCAAGGCCTGCAACAATCACACGAATTCCCTTATCTGCTAAGTGTTCAACCACTTCAACGATAGTTTCTTCGAAAAATTGCACTTCATCAATTGCAACAGCATATGTATCGTCTTTAATGTAATCTAAAATCTCAATTGGGTGTTCAATCGCGATTGACGGCATTTTTAATCCACTATGTGATACGACTTCGTCGTCACTATAGCGATTATCAATAGCTGGTTTGAATAAGCAATATGAACGGCGCGCAAAGTCTAAACGCTTTAAACGACGGATTAGCTCCTCAGTCTTTCCTGCATACATACTACCACAAATTGCTTCTACCCAACCTTCTTGTCGAACATCATACATACTATGAAACCACCTTTCATCCTATCCTACATTTCTCTATGTTTTCTATCAAAATTTGAACATCTTGATAATTATAACAGATACTTCTTTTAAGATTCAAGCCAACCTTTTAATTTCCAAATTATTTCCCGCGTATACAAAAAGCGATAAAATCAGTTAGGATTTTATCGCTTTTTCTTATTGGCAAGTACATCCTTGTTGGATAGATAAACTATTTGTTTGAGGATTTAAAGTAACATAAGCACCTAGTGGAAGGGTAATTAGTGGGTTACAATGTCCACTTGGAATATTGTAGGCAATCGGTTTATGACAAGATGTTAGTGTGCGTTTAAGTAACTTGTCTGTTTCTTTTTTATCATAAACATTGAAGTCACCTAAAATAATTCCCGCTGCATCGTTTAGCTTTCCACTATATTTGAGTTGCATGAGTAATCGGTCAACCGCATAAACAGGTTCATTAACTTCTTCGATAAATAAAATTTTTCCTCGTGTATCAATTTCATAAGGGGTTCCGAGCGTCGAACAAATAATCGTCAAATTTCCCCCAACTAAAATTCCGGAAGCGGGACAAACGGTTTGATTATAATACGGAACATCAATCATATCAAAAGTTGTCTCTCCCATAATAGTTTCTAAAAAATGATTAGTCGTTGTTTCATTTTTAAGGAGAAGATCTTTTAGCATGGGGCCATGATAGGTGATCAGATGATGGTATTGATTGAAGAAAAGGTGCAAGTAAGTAATATCACTATAACCGATAAATGGTTTCGGATAGTTTTCAAATTTGAAGTTTTTAAAGTATGGAATAATCCGATTACAACCGTATCCGCCCCTCATACAAAGGATAGCATCGACTTCATCATCTGCAAACATCATCATAATATCTTCTGCTCGTTGGCGATCCGATAATCCTGCTAAGTAACCTTTTCGTTCAAAGCAACTAGGAGTGATGATTACATCAAAACCCATTTCTTTTAAAACTTCCTCTCCTTTAAAGACGGTTTCTGCTTCTAATGGTCCTGCCGGTGCCACGATTGCTATTTTCCCTCCCATTTTTAATGGTTTTGGTTCAATCACGCTCTCTTCCCCCTTTATTGTTCTAGCAAATGAAGTGCTGATAACACTTGTAAACAAACCCCGATTTTAATGGCTTCTTCATCCACATCGAATGTATTCTCATGCAAAGCTGCTTGAATTCCTTTATGAGGATTTGATGTTCCTAAATTATAAAAGCATGATGGAACAGCCTCCGCAAAATACGCAAAATCTTCAACCCCAAGACTTGGATGCTCCATAATAATTACATTATCTTCTCCAAGTAGCTTCCTTGCGACATGAGCAACAGCATCTGTAATGGCGTGAGCATTAATAAGTGGTGCATAGCCTTCTTCAATACGAACATCTGCACTTCCTCCAAAAGCTTTTGCAGTGTTTTCTGCAACTTCAATGATCCGTTTTTTCATAAAAACACGTGTCGTTTGATCAAGGGTGCGTAATGTTCCTTTAATTGTGACTTGATCACAAACAATATTCCCAGCCGTTCCTCCCTCAATAATCCCCAAACTAAGAACAGCTGTTTCAAATGGAGATAAGTTACGACTAATCAGACTTTGCAATGCCGTAATGACATGTGCCGAAATTAAAATTGCATCGATTCCATCTTGTGGATAGGCTCCATGTGCTTGTTTTCCATTAATGCTTATGATAATGGTGTCACTTGCCGCATGACACTTTCCATAATGAAATCCTACCTCACCCACATTTAAAGTTGGACGAACATGAAGTCCTAATACATGATTGACTTTCGGGTGTTCCAGACATCCTGCTTCAATCATTGGTTTAGCTCCACCTACTGTTTCTTCAGCTGGTTGAAAAAAAAGTTTAACATTCCCTTTAAACTCTTCTTTTAGCTGTTGAAGGATATAAGAAGCCCCTAATAAAATTGTTGTATGAACATCATGTCCACAAGCATGCATTTTTCCTGGTATTAATGAGGCATATAGTGCCCCTGTTTTCTCTTCAATGGGAAGAGCATCCATATCTGCTCGTAACCCAATTGTTTTCTCTCCCGGATTTCCCTCAATTAAGCCAACGATGGCTGTTTCTCCAATAAGTTGGGTTACTTTTATATTCCACTGTTGTAAATAGTCTAAAACTAACGCCGATGTTCGGTATTCCTCTAGACCTAGTTCAGGATGTTGATGTAAGTCGCGACGAATAGCAATGAGTTGTGGATAAATGGTATCGACCATTTCCTTAACTTTTTGATACATCTCTAATCCTCCTATATACTATAAGATAATTCATTATATGAAATCACCTTGTTAAAAAATGTATAGTCAACTCATTATTTTTAAGTGTGGTTAAAAACAAAAAAAAGTAGAAAATCTTCAATTAAGATCTTCTACTTTTTGTTTATTTAATTAATAATAAAGCATCTTCTTTTGAAATAGGTTTTGAGAAATAATACCCTTGGATATTATCAATATCCATCTGTTTCAGTATTTCTAATTCCTCTTCATTTTCAACACCTTCTGAAATGACGGGTAATTGTAACGAATGTGCAATATCGATAATCAGTCGGACAAGGCTTTTAAATTCATCTTGCTTCCCCATCCCTTTAATAAAACTACGATCAATTTTCACCTTTGATAAAGGCAAATTAATTAAATAGTTCAATGATGAGTAGCCTGTTCCAAAATCATCAAGTGAAATAGTGATTCCTAAATCTTTTAGTTCACGTATTTTTTTAATATTCTCATTAATATTTTGCATTAAAACAGTCTCTGTAATTTCAATTCCAATATAGTTCGGATTAACATTTGCTTGTTTAATCAGTGATTTAAAATTATCCACAAAGTTATCATTCATAATTTGTAACGCAGAAATATTAATTGAGACAACGATTGGATTTTCTCTATTTTGATTAATTTCGTTAGCAAATTCAAAAGCTTGAAGACAAACATATGCACTAACTTCCTCAATTAATCTTAATTCTTCAATCAAACGAATAATCTCAATGACAGGAATATGTTTATATCTTGGATGATTCCATCTGAATAATGCTTCAAAACCGACTAATTCTTTATCAACTGTATATTGGGGTTGGTAAAATAGATTGATTTCCTTATTTTGAATCGAGTGTCTTAAATCATATTCCATTTGTAAATTAAATAATCGCTCACGTTCAAGGTCATCTGTATAAATAACATACTGATTTTTTCCTTTTTCTTTTGCTTTATAAACCGCTAAATCCCCTTTTAACAAAATCGTTTCAACATCTCCTGACGAGCATTCATTTCGAACCACCCCAATACTCACTGAAACAATGTTAGCATACTCGCCTCTACTAAATTCTGTTCGCATCTTATTTAATAAAAGATCTAGCTTTTGAGTTAATATCTCATCGCTAATTTGTTCCCAAATAACAACAAATTCATCTCCACCTACACGGGCTACAAAAGCATCGTCACAAATATTAGCGAGTTTTTCTGCAATATGAACTAAAGCTTTATCTCCCACATGATGACCAAAACTATCATTTAACTTTTTAAAGTTATCTAAATCGATAAACAAGACAGTCAATGGAATATTTTTATTGGCTAGATCATTTTCAAGATAATGATATAAACTACGACGATTTTTTAAGCTTGTTAAAAAGTCAGTATAAGCTAATGTTTTAATATGTTCTTGAGTTTGAATGATATCTGTAATATCTTTCATTACCCCAACAATTCCAATCATTTGTTCCTGAATATCAAAGACAGGAGCTTTATAAATTTCTAATGTACGTTCATTTCCCTCAATCATTATTTTTCGAATAAATACTTTGCTCTCAAGGGTATCCATTATTAAATGATCTTCTTCTATACATCCTTCACTTAATGCATGTTCATAACAAGTTCGTCCGATAATTTCATCGCGTGTTAATTGACATAAATTTAGAAAGTTCGTATTCACATCAATATAAATTCCATTCATATCTTTTAAGAAAACAGCAAATGGAATATTTTCTAAAATGATTGAGAGTTTAGTATCTTTATTTCTAAGTTCTGTAATATCTCGAGCAATCCCAATCGTACCAATAACATCTCCCATTTCATCCATAACTGGGGCTTTATAAATATTAAATTGACGATATCCTTTTTTACCAGGAATAATTTCATCAAACATAATTTGTCGACGTTCGTTCATCACAATTAAATCAAATTCACGACAACGATCTCCGATTTGCCCATCCCAAACGAATTGATCGTCTCGACCATGAATAGTTTCATCATCTTTTCCCGAATGTTCTCTAAATTCACGATTCACGGTAATATAGTGACTTTCTTTATCTTTGAACCACGCCATATACGGAGTATTATTTAATAACGCATCAAATTGTAACTCTTTATTTTTTGACATTTTAAATGCGTCAATTAAATTTAAGTTATTTTGAATTCTTAACTTTAACATTTCTTTTGTATAAGGTTTCACAATATAATCAGAAATTCCTGCCTCAATACAGTCATTTAACTTTTGCATGAATTCTTGATTAATGCACATTAAAATCGGAATATTCTGATTCATTTGATGTCTAATTTGACGAATCATTTCGATCGAATCATCTAACTCACTATTATCTATAATGATAAAATCATATTCCTTTACGTCATGATTTCGAATATTCTGATAGGTTTTACAATTTAAACTAATTTGTTCTTGATGTTCAATAAACAAATCATCTAACATTCTCTCTATTTCATTGGTTTTACTTAAAATTAAAAACCTAATTTTTTTATACTCCATACCTCTTCCTCTTCTTTATTAATCTTAGTATCTATTATAAACAAAATCAGAGTTAAAGAGAATGTTTCATAAAAAAACCATAAAAAAAGACAGAACTTTTATTCTGTCTGATTTGCGATTATTTCGAAGTATAGTATAAAATTGCATCGCATAAAAATTGAGTTGCACCCGTTTCAACTGCATCATCATAATATGCGGTAAAACGTTCATCAGATACATACATTTGAGCTAGTCCAGCATGAGCTTCCCGACTATAACTTGGCCATGTATAGCCTAGCCATTGATGATGTAATTTTGCGACTTCTTGTGCTAATTCACCTTGAGGATTATTTGTCTTCATAGCTATTGCTAATTTTTCTAAAATTTGTTGTCCTAATTCATTCATCTGATTAAATTCTTCTTCGCTTAAATTGGCGAATTGTTTGTTAGAACGGTTAATTTTTTCATCTCCATATTTTTCACGAATTTCTTTTCCGTATTTTTGTTCATTTTCCTTAATCAATTGTTGTTTTAATCCTTGGAATTTTTCTTTGTTTGTCATTGGTTTCTCTCCTTTTTTCATGGCAATCGTTGATTGAACATTGTGAATAAGTAAATCAATTTGTGCACGTTTTTCAAGGAGTTTTTGATAATGATCATTTAAAGCATCTAGCTCATCATACGATGGATTTAAAAGAAGCTGTTTAATTTCATCGATTCCAACCTCGAGCGCTCGATAAAAGAGAATTTGTTGCAGACGATCGACTTCTTTTTGACTATAAATACGATAGCCTGATGAATTAATCCGAGCTGGTTTTAAGATTCCAACTTCATCATAATAACGCAAAGTTCTTGTGCTAACGCCAGCCAAATGAGCTAACTTTTGAATCGTATATTCCATGGTCATCCCTCCTTGTAGATTTATCATAATCGTTAACGTAACGTAAAGGTCAATAAATGATTTTAAATTTCACAAAAAAACTGTCTTTATTAAAAAGACAGCTCTTTCCTATTATGCTAAAACACTTAATAGTTCATTGATAATATCATCTAATAATTCACTTAATTGGAAAATTTCCTCTTTCTTAATGTCTTGAATATGAATACCACAACTAACGACAATGACTTTGTTTAACTGTTTGGCTAATTGACGAGCCACTCTTAATGCAAACTCATCTTCTTTGTGCCCAGGTACCGTCATTAATGAGACCGATGATGTCTGAGTAAGTGGATCATGAGGTAAAGTGATAGGAATTCCTAAAGCAACAGCTCCAATATGTGGTTCATCTCCGCCAAAGATACATATATTCAAATCATTGCCTATTTCTTGAATCTTAACACTGATTTTATGCTGATGAAATAACTTTGATAACTGCATCAATTTCAATCTCCTTTTTCTAAGCATTTATTGTTTTTTCCATTTACAAAATCGATTCTCTAATAAATCAATAATAATAAATAAAGAAACTCCTATAAGACTAAGTATCAGAATACCTGAATACATATCAATGTAATTAATTCGTGACCAAGCATCTTGAATAAAATAGCCCATTCCCTGCTTTGTCCCATAAGCCTCCACAAAAAATAAAACAGATAGGGCGGTTCCAAGTGTGACGCGAATGCTCGTTAAGAGTTCTGTTAAAATCGCGGGAAAGGTCACATGATAAAACAATTGTAATGAGCTGGCTCCTAAGCTAATAAGTGAGTGATAGTTTTCTTTTGAAACATTAATGACCGCATCACGAACTGAGACAATCATTTGAAAAACGGTAATTAAAACAATAATCATAATTTTCGAGTTATCCCCAAGTCCATAAATGGTCATAACGACTGGTAACAAAGCTGTTTTAGGAACAGGATAAACAAAATAGACAAGTGGGTTGAATAGTTTATTCATACTCGGAAAATATCCCATTAACAACCCAATGATCGTTCCAATCAGAAAAGAAATGAACATTCCTAGAAATAAACGATATAAACTCGCAATAATATGAACCTCAAATCTATTTTGTAACAAAGTAGGTAAATGTACGTAAATTTTATCGGGTGTCGGTAACACGCGAGAATTCATGATCAACGCTAATAGATACCAAATAAAATTGAACAAAATAAACCCTTTAGCTAAATTCCACATTTTTTTAAAAATCATGACTCTTCTATCCACCCTTTCTTAATCAGTTGCTTTAAATGAGCATATAGGTGTGGATAATCTGAATGATTACGATAGTCCGTTAAATGAAATAGCGGATTATCTATGATTTTAACAATCTGACCCGGGTTATTAGATAAAACCATAATTTTTTTTCCCATATATAACGCCTCATCAATGCTATGAGTAACGAAGAACGTATTAATTTTAGATTCGCTCCAAACATCTAAAAAGAGTTGTTGTGCTTCTTCTTTAATGATTGCATCTAATGCTGAAAAAGCTTCATCCATCAAAAGAAGATCAGGCTCCATTAAATAACTCCTAACAATCGCAACACGTTGTTTTTGTCCACCACTCAATTCATGAGGATATCTCTTTTTTAAATGATCAATATTAAGACGTCTCATCATCTGATCCATTTTTTCTAGTGTAGAAGAAGTGATTTTCTCTTTTTTTATCTTAAATGAAAGTAGACAGTTCTCTTGTACTGTTTTCCACGGTAAAAGTCCAAAGTTTTGTGGAATTAAGCCGATTTTATGCGAATGAGGGTTAAGTACCTCCTGATTTAGGAGGACTTCACCCTCATGAGTCGTTATAATCCCAGATAAAACTTTAAGTAAGGTTGACTTTCCACAACCTGATGGACCAATAATCGCACAAATTTCATCACGATTCATGGTGAAATCAAGCTGATTTAGAACTTGAGTCGTTCCCTCTTTACCTTGATAGAAAACAGATAAATTTTTTATCTGTATCATACAGGTTCTCCTTCATCTAGTTATTTTGTCGCAACGTTATTTAAGACATCTTTTGCTGTAATATCTTTTGTTAATAACCCTTTTGCTGTTGCCCAATCAAATACTTTCTGAACCTTTTCTACATCTGGTAAGTAGTTATGTTTGAATTTTGGCAAAATGATGTTTCCACGAGTTTCTTCAGAATAACCAACTGTTTTAATGACAGCATCTTCATACTCGCTAATGTCTGTTGAATTAATATAATCTACAGCTTTATTATAAGCATTATAGAATCCTTGAATAGCTTGTGGATATTGTTCAATGACACTGTTTAAAAATGCAGTTACTGAAATCATGATATCTGTATTGTGAATTGTTTCAATTTCAACTGCACCATCGGCAATCGCTGTTTCATTAAATGGTGCTGGTAAGATAGCGGCATCAATTTGATTATTTCTTAATGCTTCTAAACGTGCTGGCATGGCAGGAATCGCGACTTTTTCAAAATCTTCTGCTGCAATTCCATTTAATGTAGTAATATCATCTGCTAAATATTCAATCATTGTGTTTTCAGAGATTCCGATTTTTTTACCTTTTAAATCTTCTAATGAGTGAATGTTTGATTGCTCTGTCGCTACTAATGTCCAGTATCCATTTGTTGCACCCGTAATTTGCATATCCATATCTGAGTTTTGATAAATTGCAATCGCTGTTTCATCTGCTAATACACCATCTAATTGCCCTGCCTGTAATGCCGCATCGCGGTCTTTAGCTGCGTTAAATAACTCTAAATTAACCTTAATTCCTTCTTCTTCAAAATAGCCATTTTCTTGTGCAATAACGAATGGAATCGTATCGATAGACCCCATAGCCCCAAAATTCAAAGTTACCGCTTCTCCTTCTTGTGAAGTTGATGCTCCTTCTGACTTATCTGATTGACATGCCGTTAATGTTAAACCAGCAGCCACAGCTAATGTTGTAACCAATAAATTTTTAATCTTCATATTTTGTATCCTCCCATTTCTTAAATAATTCATGTTTGATTTTTAAATAACTTAAAATTTTTCCGACAACGAAGTTAATGAGATCATCCATCGTTTGTGGATGATGATAAAAACCAGGCATTGCGGGAATAATTGTTGCACCTACCTTTGATAGACGGCACATATTTTCTAAATGAATCGTATTTAGGGGTGTTTCTCTCGGAACAATAATTAATGGACGTGATTCTTTTAAGGCAACATCTGCTGCACGACATAATAAGTTAGATGATAACCCATGACTAATTTCAGCCATTGTTCCCATCGAACAAGGTAAAATAATCACCGCATCAAAACCATATGATCCACTAGCCACACCAGCAAATAAGTTATTATTATCTTCTAATTTCAGATTAGAGTACTGTTGTTGCATTTCAGTAATCCAGTCTTCTAAATTTAAAGAAAGTTCATAGTTAAAGACTTTTTTTCCTGTATCTGTAGCAATGACATGAACTAAAATTCCTTGCTCTACTAATACCTCTATCATACGCTTCGCGTAAATACTTCCACTTGCTCCTGTAATTCCAACAACAATTTTTTTCATGATGTCTCTCCTAAATTAAACAATCTAATACACCCGTGATTAAAAAGACAATACTAATCACCTGATTAATACTATAAGAAGCTACTTTTACATTTTTTAAATTATCTGGTGCTACTAATTTATGTTGGATGATAAATAAAACAATATTAATCGTTAATCCAGCAAAATAAATGATTCCTAGATCCGGTGATAAAAGACCAATCACAATTAAGAAAGCAACAGCTAAGATATGAAAGGCGGATGAAATATGTAAGGCATTTTTGACTCCAAATCGTGCTGGAATCGAATGAATGCCATTTTTAACATCAAAATCGTAATCTTGTGCACCATAAATAATATCAAATCCCGCTACCCATAGCGTATTAGCTGCCCCCATTAAAAGAGGAATCCATGAAATAGTTCCAGTTACAGCTAACCATGCCCCAACAGGTGCTGCTGCAGAAGTTACACCTAAGACTAAATGACATAGCCAAGTAAATCGCTTCGTGTATGAATAAATCGTCATTAAAAAGAGCGCAATTGGGGATAAAATTAGACAAATCGTATTTAACTGCGCTGCTGCGAACACCATGATGGCAAAGCAAATCACAACAAAAATGATGACTTCCTTTTTATTCATTAATCCTTGTGGAATCTGGCGGGTTGCTGTACGAGGATTTTTCGCATCAATTTCAGCATCAATGACACGATTTAAGGCATTTGCCCCCGTACGAGCTGACAGAAAGGCAATTAAAACCCAAAAGATTATTTTAAAACTCAAATGACCTTGCCCAGCTAATAACATGGAAATAAGAGCAAAGGATAATGAAAAAATCGTATGTGAGAACATGACTAAAATTCCATAGTCATTAACTTTTTTATAAATCTTTTTAGTTAATTCCATACTCGCTCCATCTCCTTGTGACTTTTTCTTTAATTTCATCAGACATAACAATATCATTTGGCCATTGACGAGGATGCTGATCTAAGGTTGTCTTTTTGGTTGCATCAATTCCAACTCGATGACCAAAGTTTTGATCTGACACTTCAACAATTTCTAAATCTCGTTTAGCATCGATATTATTAAAGACCTTCCATGCCACTTTAGAGGTATCTTTTGCATCGACATCTTCATCTACGACAATTAAGAATTTGTTAAACGCCATTTCTTCTTGATTCCATAGTTCATGCATTAAGTTTTGGACATCTCCTGACTGTTGTTTTTTCATAGAAACAATTAGGCATCCTTGAAGGACTCCCTGTAAAGGATAATCAAAACTTTGAATTTGAGGATGAGTTTCAAGATAAGAAGTGAAATCTTTCTGCTCAGCTATCTTCCACTCCACCATCTTGCCTTCTACTTCAAATTTTCGTGTAGCATCAACACCTAATCGATAACCATAATGATCGGTCGCTGATGAGTGGTCTAATGCATCTAATGGGCCTTGTGAGAAGACTAAATCTTCTTTAAGATCTAAAGTTTTAAAGATGTGATTTGCGACCATTTTCGTATCATGAGGGTTAATGTCTTCATCCACAACAATGATCATTTTAGCATACATCATCTGTCCCATCCCCCATAGAGAATTCATTACTTTCTTTCCATGACCAGGGAATCGCTTTTTAATAGAGACGATGACGCAGTTATGAAAGACACCTTCAAAGGGTAGAGAGTAATCCACAATCTCAGGATAAATCATTTTTAAAAGCGGTAAAAATGCTCGCTCAGTTGCTTTACTCATATAACAATCTTCCATCGGTGGTCGTCCAACAATTGTTGCTGGATAAATCGCATCTTTTTTGTGTGTGATACACGTGACATGAAAGGCTGGATACATGTCAGCTAATGAATAATAGCCCGTGTGATCACCAAATGGCCCTTCTAATCGTAACGCTTCATTGACATCAACATATCCTTCAAGAATAAATTCTGCATCGGCTGGAACATAGATATCACTCGTAATCGATTTAACCATTTTGACTGGACGTTTTCGTAAATAACCTGCAAACATCATTTCATCAATCATTTTAGGTAATGGAGCAATTGCCGAGAAGATAATAGCTGGATCACAACCAATCGCAACTGAAACTGGCATTTTTCCACCTAACTGGCGATATTTATCATAAATTTCGCGACCATCTTTATGCCAATGCCAATGCATACCTGTCGTATTTTTGTCAAAAATCTGCATCCTGTACATTCCTGTATTTTGAACTCCAGTGTCTGGATCCTTCGTCATGACTAATGGTAAGGTAAAGAATCGCCCTCCATCTTCAGGCCAACATTTTAAAACCGGTAAGGTTGAGAGATCTGGATGATGTTCAATGACTTCTTGGCAAGCCCCTTTCATCGGTAATTTCCAAGGAAAAACAGCTAAAAGTCTCATCAAATTTGGAATTGACCGAATCAGACTCGGAATCTTTATATAATTTTGCATATTAATTAAGTTGGCAATATCTCGCTCTAAATCATCTAGCTCATTTACACCAAGTGCCCAACTCATTCGATCATCACTTCCCATCGAATTAATTAAGACAGGATAGTTTGATCCTTTTACATTTTCAAATAACAATGCGGGTCCGTACTGTTTTGAAATTCGATCTGTAATTTCTGTAATTTCTAATTCTGCATCGACCTCTGCTGTAACCTTGACTAATTCTCCTCTTTTTTCTAAGAGGTTCATAAACGATCGAATATCTTTAAATGCCATTATTTCCTCCTCAAACTTTTTATTAATTCTCCTCTTGAAACTTTTATTTTTTCTCTCCTTTTCAAAAGAAAAAATATAGTTCAAATAGTTCATTTTTCACCACAAACTCTATTATAAAATCTCTTGTATCAAAATTTCTACATTTTATTACAGATTATAATAAGCAGTTTTTAAATAATGGAATTTTTTATGTAATATTCCAGATAGATTCTAATAGAATCATAACTGACGAATTATTTTGTCGAACTTTGTATAACGTAATTTGAATTGAAAACGAAACCAAATTCGAACATCCCCCTATCAAAGATAATTATTTTTCTTCATCATAAACATCTATCATTGACTACTATAAAGAACATTAGATGAATTTAATTTATTTTTATCTATATACATGGCGAAAAGCTTTTAACATGATTTGAAAGAACTCTTATCATAGAGATTGCTTTGATATAAGTTCCTTTCAGAATCTTTTTACTATAGCTAGTATATAAGAAAAACCATCAATTAGATTTCGCCATATATAGAATATAAAAAAGAAGAAATTGACTTAACACAATTTCTTCCTACTATTTATAGTTAGTCTACCAATCAGCTTTATGTTGAGATGATTCCCTTACTCACTCTGAGTCATTAATTCAATTCGAATTAATAATTCACTCAAATGATCTTCGGTAACATTATAAAAACACCCTTCTTCATCTCGATAAAACCATGGTGAATTTAAATCATCTACATAGGCAATTCTATCGTATAGATGGTTCCAATGCATCAATTCTCCCTTTGATTCACGTAAAATCAAATCTTGAAGACGTTGTTGTGACCATAAATATTCAGAAACAACTCGCTCTATTTTCTTTGATCCATCGATTACTCCATGAATAGCATCTTCCAACTTATTCTCTTTAATTAGCCTCTGGATATCTCTCATCATATTTAACACCATTTACTTCCTTTCCATTATTATTGTTCAGCTTTTCATTCTATTGTTCTCTCATCATCTATGAAGTAAGTAAAAGTCAAAATCAGCAATACATAAGATAGTCCTAGTTTGAACATTTTTCAACTAAATATTCCCTAATACAGGATATTTTAATTCTTTTTTCCAATCATTGATTTAAACAAATAGAGCTTTTGGCCTATGCCAAAGCTCTTTCTCTCTCTGTTTTTAAATCAGTTTATGTTAATTATTAAAATCTCCTCAGGTTGTTAAATTAAAATAAATAAAAAAAAAACACCACACAAATGGTGGTGTTTCAAAATCAAAACTATTTAGTGTTGATTCCGTATTTTTTGTTGAAGCGTTCGATACGTCCATCAGCTTGAGCGAATTTTTGACGTCCTGTGTAGAATGGATGACAGTTTGAGCAAGTGTCAACACGAATTTCTTTCTTAACAGATCCGCTTTCGAATTCGTTTCCACAAGTTGTACATACTACGTTAATACGGTTGTATTCTGGATGGATTCCTTGTTTCATTCTAGTTCACTCCTTCGGCCCTGATTAATTGATTAATCAGAGAAAGTCTATATAACAATAGAATTATACTAAATTTATAGTACTGGT
The DNA here is from genome assembly GCF_024499055.1 of Turicibacter bilis. NCBI lineage: Bacteria > Bacillati > Bacillota > Erysipelotrichia > Erysipelotrichales > Turicibacteraceae > Turicibacter > Turicibacter bilis. Next base: position 1,608,778 of record NZ_CP071249.1, read on the forward strand.
GCAATAAAAATTTTCATGAATCGATCAATTAAAATTTGACAATTGCTATGAAATTAGTTAATTGCAAATAAAGTACTCTATCTTAGCATTCCATTTTTATTTTGTTTTATTATTCTGTTACAGTTTCACGCCAAACTTTAGCACCGATATTGTTTAATTTTTGTTCAATATTTGAATATCCACGATCAATATGGTATGTATTTCCGATTTCGGTTACACCCTCAGCAATTAACCCCGCAATCACTAATGAAGCTCCCGCACGTAAGTCTGTTGCTTTTACGCGAGCAGCATGTAATTTTGTTGGTCCTTGAACAATCGCAGAGTTTCCTTGAACTTTAATATTTGCTCCCATTTTATTTAATTCGAAACAATTTTTGAAACGATCAGAATAGATTGTATCTGTTACCATTCCAACCCCAGTTGCTTGTGTTAATAAAGTCACTAATGGTTGTTGTAAATCTGTTGCAAGTCCTGGATAAGTACTTGTTTTAAAATCAACGGCTTTCATTTCTTTGCCGCCACGTACAATGACATGATCTGCATGAACATCAATATCCACACCCATTTCGCGTAATTTTGCAATTAACGCCTCTAAGTGATGAGGAATAATGTTATCAATTTTAACTTCTTCTCCAGCGACAGCTGCTAAAGTAATATATGTTCCAGCTTCAATACGGTCAGGAATAATTGCATGACGTGTGCCATGAAGTGATGAAACTCCCTGAATACGAATTTCACCTGTTCCTGCTCCTTTAATTTTAGCTCCCATACTATTTAAAAGATTAGCTAAATCGATAATTTCTGGTTCTTTCGCAGCATTTTCGATTATCGTTGTTCCTTCTGCTTTAACGGCAGCTAACATAATGTTAATCGTAGCCCCTACTGAAGCAAAATCTAAATAAATCTTAGCTCCTGTTAATTTCTCGGCTTTTAAGCGAATCGCTCCCGATTCTTGTGTAATAGTTGCTCCTAAAGCTTCAAATCCTTTTAAGTGTAAGTCAATTGGACGTGGACCTAAGTAGCAACCCCCAGGCATTCCAATCACTGCTTCTTTAAATTTTCCAAGTAAAGCCCCCATAAAATAATATGAAGCTCGTAATTTATTTACTGCACCCTCTACTAATGGTGTATTGATTAAATTTGTAGGATCTATAATTAACTCGTCATTATCTATCTTATATGTACCATTTAATTGTTCAATCATCATCCCTAGATGCTCAACATCCACAATCTGTGGAACACCTTCTAAAATAACTGAAGAATCCGCTAAAATGGCCGCAGGAATTAAAGCAACTGTACTATTTTTAGCACTATCAATTCGGACCGTTCCGTTTAATGGACGTCCTCCTTCTATTTTAATCACTTCCATCGACGCTCTTCCTTTCTGTTTTTACACGAATACCTATTGTATTATATCAAACTTTAGCCCAAGTTGTTAAAGATATTTTCACCTTTTATAGCGCTTAAGACATAATTTTCAAAAAATTTCTTAATTATCTATTATCTCAAGTAGATTCGACACGAAATCGCTTTTGATTTTTGTTAATTTAAATAATATTTTATCAAAATGAACCGAACGAAAAAAGAAGAAGAAAAGACCTCTGTAATCTAGGATGATTACTTAGATTCTTTTATGGTAAAGTAAATTTCAAAAATGCAATCTTTTCTTTAGCAAGAATACGCTTCTCACTTCATATTTTTCAACATTAATTATCTTTTCCTATCGACTTATCATTATCCTCTCTGCTTTTTCTTTTCATCTATTGTCACATCCTGTAAAATACTAGGTGATAGGAGGGATTTCATCTATGAGAAAACTTGAAGTATCAAGCATTATTCCAAAGATTGAATCAATGTGTATTGAAGCAAACTATAATGCAAGCTCATCACTTATGACGACATTAAGACAAGCTCAAGAAAACGAAAGTTCTACTCTTGGGCAAACCATCTTAAGTCAAATTATTAAAAATGATGAAATTGCAACAAATTCACAAGTACCGATGTGCCAAGATACAGGAATTGTTGTCGTATTTGTTGAGATTGGTTCAAGTATTCAATTGATTGGAAACCTTGAAGAGGCCATTCATGAAGGTATCCGACGTGGATATCAAAACGGTTATTTAAGAAAATCAGTCGTTGCACATCCTCTAGACCGTATCAATACGAAGGATAATACGCCAGCCATCATTCACTACCAATGGGTAGAAGGCGATGAATTAAAAATTACGATTGCCCCTAAAGGTGCTGGAAGTGAAAATGTCAGTGCGGTTGGAATGTTAAAACCATCAGATGGCTATGAAGGGGTTAAACAATTTGTCCTAGATACGATTTTAAAAGCTGGAGGAAACCCTTGTCCACCGATTATTGTCGGAGTCGGGGTTGGTGGGAATTTTGAAAAATGTGCCCTACTCTCTAAGCAAGCATTAATGCGTCCATTAGAAGATACATCATCAGATGAAATTTGCGCACGTCTTGAAAAAGAATTATTAACTGAAATTAATGAGTTAAATATCGGTCCAATGGGGTTCGGTGGAAGCACAACTGCATTAGCCGTCAAAGTTAATGCTTATCCATGCCATATTGCATCTTTACCCGTGGCAGTCAACATTCAATGCCACGCCTCAAGACATGTCACAGAAATTTTTTAATTAAAGGATGAGGACAATGAAAATTAACTTACCGTTAACAAAAGAAGTCACTAAAAACTTAAAAGCTGGGGATATTGTTGAATTATCTGGGATCATTTATACAGCACGTGATGCAGCTCATAAACGATTAATTGAACGTTTAGATGCAAATGAACCATTACCATTTGATTTAAAAGATAGTATCATTTACTATGTCGGTCCAACACCTGAAAAACCAGGTGCCGTCATTGGATCGGCAGGTCCGACGACAAGTTATCGAATGGATGCTTACGCACCGACCCTTTTAGATTTAGGATTAAAAGGAATGATCGGTAAAGGTCCACGTAATCATGAGGTAATTGATGCGATGAAACGTAATGATGCTGTTTATTTTGCAGCTGTTGGTGGTGCGGCGGCGCTTCTTGCTTTACATATTAAAGAAGCTGAAGTGATTGCTTTTGATGATTTAGGAACAGAGGCGATTCGCCGCTTAGTGGTGGAAGATTTCCCTGTTATTGTGGCGACAGATTGTCATGGTAATAGTCTTTATTCAACTCAAAACTAATCGAAAAAACTATTTGGAGGATTTATTATGAATGTTTTTGAACAATCGTTAGCATTACATGCACAGGCTCGCGGAAAAATCGAGATTAATTCAAAGGTTAAGGTTGAGTCGAAGGAAGATTTAAGTCTAGCTTATTCACCTGGTGTTGCTGAGCCTTGTCGTGTGATTTCAGCAAATGAAGACGAAGTATATACTTACACAAGTAAAGGAAATATGGTTGCCGTCATTACGGATGGTTCAGCTGTTTTAGGACTTGGAAATATTGGTCCGAAAGCCGCTTTACCTGTTATGGAAGGAAAGTCTATTTTATTAAAACAGTTTGCTGGGGTAGACTCTTTTCCTCTTTGTCTTGATACACAAGATCCTGAACTGATTATTCAAACTTGTAAATTGTTAGCTCCATCTTTAGGAGGAATTAATTTAGAGGATATTTCGGCACCTCGTTGTGTCGAGATTGAGCGTCGTCTAATCGAAGAAATGGATATTCCGGTTTTCCACGATGACCAACACGGTACAGCTATCGTTGTGAGTGCAGCTTTAATTAATGCTTGCCAGTTAACCGATCGTAAATTAGAAGATTTAAAAGTAGTTGTGAGTGGAACCGGAGCAGCGGGAAGTTCCATTATTAAAATGTTAAATCAATTAGGGGTTGGGGATATTATCGGTTACAACATTGATGGAATTGTACATCGTGATAAAATTGATCGCTATGACTTCTTAACAAAAGAGTTAGTTGAAATTACAAATAAAGAAAACTTCATCGGTGATGATACATTAGCCTCTGCGTTAGTCGGTGCTGATGTATTTATCGGAGTCTCAGTTGCCAACATTGTGACACCTGAAATGGTTCGTTCCATGAATAAAGATCCTTTCATCTTTGCGATGGCGAACCCAAATCCTGAAATTATGCCAGAAGATGCATTAGCAGGTGGCGCTTTAGTCGTCGGAACAGGTCGTTCAGACTTCCCTAATCAAATTAATAATGTTTTAGCTTTCCCTGGTATTTTCCGTGGAGCTTTAGATGCGCGTGCCACAAAAATCAATGAAGAAATGAAATTAGCAGCCGCAATGGCTATTGCCTCATGTGTCCCAGAAGAAGAGTTACGCGCTGACTTCATCATTCCTTCGCCATTTGATCCAAAAGTCGCTGAACGCGTAGCAGATGCTGTTAAAAAAGTAGCAAAAGAAACTGGCGTAGCTCGTATATAAACAATATAATCTATATCGCTTTGGAGAAATTGAATATCGCTTCGATTTGTTGTTTCTTATGAACCAGGAGGCCTAAGTGATAAGTTGCATATCGTTGTTGATACGCAGACTGGGATTAACTACATAAAGATTTGTTATGATCATGTCTCTGGCCTAACTCCTTTATTATATAAATCAGTCATACTATCAACGTATTTTAAGAACTTAGCTTGACTTAAAATCTCTAGATTATGTATTGGTTTGTATATAGATGCCGAAGGACAAGTTGTTGTGAAACCCATTGCTAAAAAATAATATATTAAAACAGCATGATTGATTATGCTGTTTTTTTTACTGAGAAGGAATTAAACGTGATGCAAAAATTTAGAGGATTTATTACTATGTTGAAAACAATATTAACCGTTAGATGATGTATTAAAAAAAGTTATCCACAGCTATCCTATAATCAGATTTTTTGACGTTTAAATGTAAAACTAAATTTAGCTTCATATACTGAGATTAAAATGTCTAATTTAGAGCAATTTCCTCTGATTGTGAATAACTATTACGAGCTTCTTTCTTCTTCTGTACCTAAAAATTTAATTTACTTCCTACAATCACCCTATCGTACCTGTTAGGAAGTCGGGCATACCTTCTTATCACTCATATCTGATGCTAAAAAAGAAAAACTAAATCTTTCTATCCTATCGGTTTATGGAACTTATGACTGTTAAAAAAATCTTTATGATGAATATTGTTGAGAAGATGATTAACAAATAGCTGATACATACAGTCCACACCCAATTCATAGTGAGCATCAACCACAATGTGCATTTATCATGAATAAAGAAATGGAACCAACGAAAATCATTTGGTTAGGTGAATATGCCCATGAGTATAGATTCATTATTCGCTATCCACAACCACTAACTCATTTAACTAGGTATCAATATGAACCGTGGCATATCACCTATGTTGAGAAACCAGTAGAAGACCTGATAAAACAAAATCAAATTCAAATGTTAAAAAAATATAAAGTGAATTTTATGGATTATCGCTTATAAAAAAACTCGTCTAAAGACGAGTTTTTATTTTAGTGCGATTTCTTTGTAGACTTTTCCATCAAATGTTTTAACTTTAAACTGATCGTGATTTAAAATCCCATATGAATTTGGATGATTTTCTTTTGGTAAGGTTGTCGATCCTGGATTTAAGATGTACACACCATCTTGTTGTTTTAAAATTGGCACGTGGATATGACCAAAAATGAAGATATCACCTTCAATCAATGAGCTCGGAATTTGTTGATCATTATAAAGGTGTCCATGTGAGGCCATTAATTTACGATTTTTTAATGGAATGATGTTATAATCTGCTGTAATGGGGAATTCTAACACCATTTCATCAACCTCACTATCACAATTTCCACGAATCGCAATAATTTGGTGTTTGATACTGTTTAATAATTTAATAACTACTTGTGGATTATAGTCTTGTGGTAGCGGGTTTCTTGGTCCATGATACAATAAGTCACCAAGTAACACTAAGTAATCCGCTTGCTCTTCTTCAAAACGTTCTAATACTTTTTTTGCCCAATAAGCTGATCCATGAATATCCGATGCGAACATTAATTTCATCTGCTTCACTCCCTCTTTTTTTCTATACTTATTATAACAAGAACCTTATCTCTTTTATGTAAAAATTAAAAAATTGTGATTTGTTTTTGATTAATAAACTAAAAAAGACGACTGGATCAATTACAATTTGTAATTCAACCAATCGTCTTTTAGAACTTTTCTGCTTCCCCTCAGAAAAGTTCTTTATTTATTTAATACTCCCGAAATAAATATGATTTTCTATCTAAAAAGGTTCATCAATTATAACAAGCTCATGTAACGTTTTAATTCCCATTCATGAACAGCTAAACGATACTCATCGTATTCAGCATGTTTCGCTTCAACGAATTTTTCAAAAATATGAGCACCTAAAGCATCTTTAATAACTTCATCTTGCTCTAATAATTTTACAGCTTCTGATAATGATCCTGGTAAAGCTGTAATTGAATGTGCATCTAATTCTTCTTGAGTCATTTCAAAGATATTTTCTTCAACTGACGCTGGAGGTGTTAATTTGTTTTTGATTCCATCTAATCCAGATGCTAAGATTGCAGCTAATGCTAAATATGGGTTAGCTGATGGGTCAACTGAACGTACTTCTAAACGAGTTCCCATTCCACGAGAAGCAGGTACACGTACTAGTGGCGAACGGTTAGATGGTGACCATGCCACGTAAACTGGAGCTTCATAACCTGGAGTTAAACGTTTATATGAGTTAACTGTTGGGTTAGATACGGCTGTGAAGTTACGAACGTGTTTTAAGATACCAGCCATAAAATGATATGCTGTTTCACTTAATTGTAAATCTCCTTCTTTATCAAAGAATGCATTTGATCCATCTTCATTGAATAATGAAACGTTACAGTGCATTCCTGAACCGTTGATTCCAGCGATTGGTTTTGGCATGAATGTTGCATATAATCCGTGTTTACGAGCAATTGATTTAACAACTAATTTAAATGTTTGAATTTTGTCACATGCTGCTAATACATCATCATATTTGAAGTCGATTTCATGTTGCCCTGGAGCAACTTCGTGATGAGATGCCTCAATTTCAAATCCTAATTTTTCAAGTTCGATTACGATATCACGACGGCAATTTTCTGCTAAATCTAATGGTGCGTAATCGAAGTATCCACCGTGGTCATTTAATTCACCGGTTGGTAATCCATTCTCATCTAATTTGAATAAGAAGAACTCAGCTTCTGGCCCTAAATTGAAACGAGCAAATCCTAATTCTTTCATTTCACCTAATACACGGCGTAAGTTAGAACGTGGGTCTCCTGCAAATGGAGTTCCATCAACATTATGAACATCACAGATTAAACGAGCAATTTTAGCTTCTCCTGGCGTCCAAGGGAAGATTAACCATGTGCTTAAATCAGGATATAAGTACATATCACTTTCTTGAATACGAGTAAATCCTTCAATTGACGATCCATCGAACATCATTTGATTGCTTAATGCTTTTTCTAATTGAGATAAAGGAATCTCAACATTTTTTACTACCCCAAATAAATCTGTAAACATTAAACGAATAAAGTTTACTCCTTCTTCATGTGCAATACGTAAGATTTCTTCTTTTGTTAAAGTTGCCATTTAGAACTCCTCCTCATAATCCATTAATAATCATTGATTTTCCCAATTATAGATACTGCCCTATTCTAGATAATGATACACTCAGTGATTGAGTCTGTTAATCTTATCGACATTGATCAAAATTAACAAAAAAGGGTTCACTAAACAAGTGTTAAACAAAACACATTGTTTAATGAACCCCATTGTTCATCATCTATTAGTTTAAATATTGTTTCTTAAAGACGCCTTTGTCTATGTTTCCATTATATGAGATTTCTCTAATAAAATCAACTGTTTTTTTTATAACTTTTTAAAATTCTCTCAGCAAGTTCTAACTTACTAATTCGTAGTTCCATACTACGTTTTTGAATATAGCGATGTGCCTCATCCTCTGTCATATTCTGATTTTGTTGTAACGCACGCTTAGCTAACCGTATAGTTTTCTCAGTTTTTTGAGCTTGTTCTAATTCGTTAACTTTTGATTCTAATTGTCTGACTGTTTGACCGTATTTCGTCAAGACACGTAGCATCGTTGATAAAACAATGGATTGAACCGGCTTTTCACAAAATTCAAAATACGGATCTTGTCTATAATAAAACTTTTGATAAGACTTTCCTAATAATAAAACTGCTTGACGTTCATGAATCAATGTTTCTACAAGTGATACAATACTCATTCCTGGCAAATCTTCATCCACAATAACTACTTCGGGTGCTAATGCTTTTGACCGGCGAATTAAATCATATCCATCCGTCGTTATCCCTACGACTTCATAACCAGAACTCGTTACTTGGGACCTAATTGTTGACACTAATCTCTCTGATTGTGATGCAATAATAATACGCTCTCCCATGAATCCACCCTTTTCTAGTTAGAAAAACAATTCATTTTTCTCACTGTAAATTTATTATGTACTTGTCATTGTGACAAATACCTTACGTCATAACTAATAAATCTACTTATAATTATCATGCCCTCTATTTCATTCTTTGTCAATATTCACCCATCCTAAAATTGGAAAAACAAACAGAGACATAAATACATCTTATCAATTTTTTATAGTATTTTATAAATATTATCATTTGTTAATAACTTAGTTAAAAATAGATTCCTTCTTAATTAGATATTATTGTATATCATTTACATTTATAAAAAAGGAATCGAACATATCGATTCCTAATTAACTATTTTGTTAACCAACTTTCATCACTTGGATCTTTACGCCATGCCGATAATTTTTCAATTGATTCTTCAGAGATTTCTCCAATTTCTGCTGCAACTTCAACTAACGTTTGATAGTTACATAATGAAACATTTTTGCATGATGCTGCTTCTAAGTTCTTTAATCCTGTTTCTAATTCATATGAGAAGATAGAAACGATCCCTAATACATCGCACCCTAATTCACGTAAAACTTCAACAGCTTCAATTGAAGATTTTCCTGTTGAAATTAAATCTTCAACAACAACTACTTTCATTCTTTCTTTAACTAATCCTTCAACTTGGTTCCCACGGCCATGTTTTTTAGCTGATGAACGTACGTATCCCATTGGTAAGTCTAATTTATCTGCCATAATTGCAGCGTGAGGAATACCAGCTGTCGCTGTCCCCATTAACATTTCACACTCAGGATAATGTTCTTTTACAATTTCACATAATCCTGCTTCGATGTCACGACGAACTTCTGGATAAGATAATGTTAAACGGTTGTCACAATAGATTGGTGACTTAATTCCTGATGTCCAAGTGAATGGATTTTCTGGACGTAGTAATACGGCGTGAATATTTAGTAAATGTTTAGCAATTGTACGTTTCATAAATAAATCTCTCCTCATAGTTATAATATTTTATGAATCTTATAATCCAAGAAATTGTTTATTAATTAACTGATATGTTTCAACTGGGTTTTGTGCACGTGTAATTGAGCGTCCGACTACGATGTAATCTGATCCTAATTCTCGTGCTTTTTCTGGTGTGACGACACGTTTTTGATCATCTACACTGTCACTAGCCTGACGGATTCCTGGTGTACATGTTACAAAATCTAATCCTAATTTTTCATGAATTTCTTTTGTTTCTAACGCAGAGCAGACGATTCCATCTAGACCAGCCTCTTTTGTAAACTGGGCATATTTTAATACTGTGTTTGGTAACGTTTCATTGATTAAAATTTGCTCTTGCATCATTTCTTCACTTGTTGACGTTAATTGAGTCACCGCAATACATAATGGTCGGTTTTCACCTTCTGGGGTTCCTTCAATTAATCCTTCTACAGCAGCCTTCATCATTGGAATTGTTCCAGCTGCATGAACATTTACCATATCTACACCTAAGCGTGCTAAGTTTTTCATCGCACTCTTCACTGTGTTTGGAATGTCATGTAATTTTAAATCTAAGAAAATTTTATGGTTTTTCTCTTTTAAATACTTGATGATTTGAGGACCTTCTGCATAAAACAGTTCCATCCCAACTTTAACGTATAATGATTCTTCAAACTGATCAATGAATGCTTTTGTCTCTTCAAAATTTTTAAAATCTAATGCAATGATAACTGCTTTATTCACGTAGAACATCCTCCCTTTTAGTTGCTTTAATTCTAGTAACCCAATCTAATCTTTATAAAATTCAGAATAGTGCTAATCCCTATTTACCACTCAATTCAGCTTTTTATACACTCTAGCTTCAAGCTCCAGTCTTTTATACAAAAAAATCCTCTTTCAGCCTATGAGTATGCTAAAAGAGGATACACGAATTCCATAAAAATAATTGGGAATATATTAAAATATAAACGTGTTCTTCTCAGCCTCACGGGACCGAATTAAAGCTTTCTCAGTAATTATAGAAGATACCCTATTTTTTGTCAACTATTGAAGTAGTTTCTATCAAATTTTTATCCCTTTTTGAAAAAAAGTGTAGTCGATTACTAAACCTCTTTTATCATTTATTTATGAGCATATCCGACTGCATCGCTTAATTTTTCAAATCCGTATTTGTCTAATACTTCTGGTAAGCGGTCGATGATATCCACACATGCATATGGGTTGATGAAATTAGCTGTCCCTACAGCAACGGCACTCGCTCCTGCGTATAAGAATTCTAACACATCTTCTGCTGTCTCAATTCCACCCATTCCGATAATTGGAATGTTAACATTTTTATACACATCATGAATCATACGTAGTGCAACTGGTTTAATCGCAGGTCCTGATAATCCACCTGTTCCATTAGCTAAGATTGTTTTTCCTGTTTTTAAATCAAAACGCATTCCAAGTAACGTATTAATCATTGTAATTCCATCCGCCCCTGCCGCTTCAACTGCTTTTGCAATCTCAACAACATTTGTGACATTTGGGGATAATTTAATATAAACTGGAACACTTGAAACTTCTTTAATTGCTTTCGTTAATTCTGCGGCAACATTCGCATCTGTTCCGAAGGCAATTCCACCTTCTTTAACATTTGGACATGAAATATTGATTTCTAAAGCAGCTACATTGGGTGCTTTAGAAATTTTTTCAGCAACTGTAACGTATTCTTCTAATGTTTTACCTGCCACATTTGCGATAATTGGTAAATTATATTGTTCTAAAAATGGTAATTCACGCTCAATAATGACATCAACACCTGGGTTCTGTAATCCGATTGCATTTAACATTCCACCTGGTGTTTCAGCCACGCGTGGTGTAGGATTTCCAATACGCGGCTCATCGGTTGCAGCCTTAATCATGATAGATCCTAAACGTGACAAGTCATAATATTCAGCGAATTCCCGTCCAAATCCAAAGCATCCTGATGCTGGGATAACTGGGTTTTTAAGATTTAATCCTGGTAATTTAACTGCTAAACGATTCATTATAATGCAACCTCCCCAAGTTTGAATACTGGTCCTTCTTTACAAACACGAGCCATTTTCCCACTGTTTAATTGACAAACACAAGCATAACAAGCTCCAATTCCACATGCCATGCGCTCTTCAAATGATAAATATCCTTTTTTCGTTTGACCGAATTGTTCATCAATCGCTTTTAACATCACTTTTGGTCCACATCCATAAATCCAGTCGAAGTTTAATTGTTTGTCATTGATTAATTCAACAACATTACCTTTGTAACCATGACTACCATCCATTGTCGTGATGTATACGTCTGCATAAGCTTTAAATTCTTCTTCATAGAAAACATCAACTGAAGAAGCGAATCCTAAAACAGCGATCACTTTGTTACCTTTTGCATGTAATCGTTTGGCCATTTCGTACATTGGTGGAACTCCAATTCCTCCCCCAACTAATACAACTGTTTCATTTGCTTGAACATCTTCAATATCGAATCCTGTTCCTAGCGGTCCTAAAATATCAACTTGTTCACCTGCTTGTTTTTGAGAAAGAAGTTTTGTTCCTTCTCCTTCTGCACGGTAAATCATCTTAAATTGATTTAACTCTTGATTAATCTCACAAATTGAGATTGGACGTCTTAATAGTGGATAAGCCACCTCGTTAATTTTAATATTGACGAATTGCCCTGCTTGCAGCATTCCTTGAACTAAGTTTCCACTTAAAATAATTTCATACACATTTTTTGCAATTAACTTTTGACTGACAACCGTCATATTCTGAACTTTACGCATAGATGGAACCCCCTATAATCTAGATTCTATTTAAATTAAACTTCTAACTATACTTTATTTAATTGCTTATTGAAACCGACATCTAAAAAGATGTCGGTTTTATAAACATTGGATTAGATAGCTGCGTCAATTGCAAAGCTCATTGATTCTAATACTTTATAAACCGCGCGCGCTGTATCTAATGATGTTAAACATGGAATGTTATTTTCTACCGCTTCACGACGAATTAAGAACCCATCTGTGATGCGATCTTTTTTACTTACTGAGAATGTATTGATAACGAATTGAACTTGTTGTCCACGGATTACGTCTAAAACTGTTTTACCTTCTTCACCGATTTTTGCGATTGGAACAGCGTAAATTCCGTTTTCATGTAATAACCTACAAGTTCCTTCTGTTGAAATTAATTCATATCCGATTTCAGTGAATTGACGTGCTAGTTCTACTGCTTCTTCTTTATCTTTATTTCCAATGGTGAATAAGATGCGTCCATGTGTTGGCATCTTCATACCTGCTGCAACTAACGCTTTGTATAATGCCTTTTCTAACGTACGATCCTTACCGATTGCTTCCCCTGTCGACTTCATTTCTGGGCCTAAAGAAATGTCTACTTTACGTAATTTTGAGAACGAGAAGACTGGTGCTTTAACATAAACACCTTCAGAATGTGGATGATATCCTGTTTCATATCCTTGCTCAACTAACGATTGCCCTAAGATTGCCTTTGTTGCAATATTAGCCATTGGGACGTTTGTGATTTTACTTAAGAATGGTACGGTACGAGATGAACGTGGGTTAACCTCTAATACGTAAACTTCTTCTTCTTTCGTCACAACGAACTGGATATTTAATAATCCGATGATTTTTAAACCACGAGCAATACGTGTTGTATAATCGATTAATTTATCCATAACTTCTTTTGATAACGTTTGTGGTGGATAAACTGCCATTGAATCCCCTGAGTGAACTCCGGCGCGTTCAATGTGTTCCATAATTCCTGGAATATAAACATTTTCTCCATCAGAAATAGCATCGACTTCAACCTCTTTACCTGTTAAGTAACGGTCGATTAAGATTGGATTTTCCCCATTTTCTTTTAATGCCTCTTTCATATAGCGTTCGATTTCAGCATCATTATCGATGATTTCCATCGCACGCCCACCTAATACATATGAAGGACGTAATAAGACTGGGTAACCGATACGGTTAGCAATTTCTTTTGCCCCTTCAACTGATTGGCAAGTTGCTCCTAATGGTTGAGGAACTTCTAAATCTTTTAATAATTTTTCGAATTGATCACGGTCTTCTGCACGGTCAATATTTTCTAAAGATGTTCCTAAAATTTTAATTCCACGTTCTTGTAACTTAGATGCTAAGTTAATTGCTGTCTGTCCACCGAACTGAACGATCACTCCTTCTGGTTGCTCTAAGTCAATCACATGCATAACATCTTCGATTGTTAATGGTTCAAAATATAATTTATCTGAAATTGAGAAATCTGTTGAAACTGTCTCAGGATTATTATTAATGATAATTGCTTCATATCCTGCTTGTTGAATTGCCATTACACAGTGTACTGTTGCGTAATCAAACTCAACCCCTTGTCCGATACGGATAGGTCCTGAGCCTAATACAACAACGCTTGGTTTATCTGTACGTTTTGATTCATTGAATGTTTCGTATGTTCCATAGTAGTAAGGTGTTTTTGATTCAAATTCTGCACTACATGTATCTACCATTTTATAAACTGGCATTAATGATTTTTCTTTTCGGAAGTTGTAAACATCTAATTCAGTAGAATTCCAGTATTTTGCGATTGTAATATCAGCAAACCCTAAACGCTTAGCTTGTCCTAAAATGTCTAGGTTCCAAGGATTTTCTTTTACAACTGATTCGAAATCGATGATTCCTTTTAATTTCGTTAAGAAGAATAAATCAATTTTTGTGACGTTGTGGATTTCTTCGATTGTTGTTCCACGGCGGATTAACTCACTGATCACGAATAAACGCTCATCATCTGCAAACTTCGTACGTTTCCATAAGATTTCATCTGATTCTTCTTTTAATGATTCTAACTCAACATGATAAACCTTTGTTTCTAATGAACGAACAGCTTTTAATAATGACTCTTCAAAGTTACGCCCAATTGCCATAACCTCTCCTGTTGCCTTCATCTGAGTTCCTAAACGACGATTAGCTGAATTGAATTTATCAAATGGCCAACGTGGGATTTTAGCAACAACATAATCTAATGCTGGCTCGAAGCAAGCATAAGAAACACCTGTCACTGGGTTGATGATTTCATCTAATGTTAAACCTACAGCGATTTTTGCTGCGATTTTTGCGATTGGATATCCTGTTGCTTTAGACGCTAAGGCTGATGAACGAGAAACACGAGGGTTGACTTCGATAACATAGTAGTTAAAGCTATTTGGATCTAAAGCTAACTGTACGTTACATCCACCTTCGATTCCTAAAGCACGGATAATTGTTAATGAAACATCACGTAACATATGGTATTCACGATCAGCTAATGTTTGAGATGGAGCGACGACGATAGAATCTCCTGTATGAATTCCAACTGGATCAAAGTTTTCCATGTTACATACGACAATCGCATTATCATTTGCATCACGCATCACTTCGTACTCAATTTCTTTATATCCCGCAATTGATTTTTCAATTAAACATTGTGTAACTGGTGATAAATTTAATCCATTTTCAACAGTTGTACGTAAACCTTCTTCATCTTCTACGATTCCTCCTCCGGTTCCACCTAATGTAAAGGCCGGGCGAACGATAATTGGATATCCGATTTCATTTGCGAAGTCTACTGCTTCTTCAACGGTATTAACAATTACCGATTCTGGAATTGGTTGGTTTAATTCAAACATTAATTCACGGAACATGTCTCGGTCTTCTGCTTTTTTAATGGCTGCTAAATCTGTTCCTAAAATTTCAACACCACATTCTCTTAAAATTCCATCCTCTGCTAATTCAACGACTAAGTTTAATCCAGTTTGTCCTCCAAGTGATGGTAAAACGGCATCTGGGCGTTCCTTTCGGATAATTTTGCTTAAAAATTCTTTCGTTAAAGGTTCCATGTAAACTTTATCAGCAACTTCTGTATCTGTCATAATTGTCGCTGGGTTTGAGTTAACGAGAATGACTTCATATCCTTCTTCTTTTAAAGATTGGCAGGCTTGTGTTCCTGCATAGTCGAACTCTGCTGCTTGCCCGATGATGATTGGTCCTGAACCAATAACTAAAATTCGGTTAATATCTGTACGTTTTGGCATCCTTGCTTCCTCCTAATTTCTCTATTTCATCATAAAAATTATTTTAAATTAGTAATAAAACGATCGAATAAATAACTTGCATCGTCTGGTCCTGGTGATGCTTCAGGGTGGTATTGAACAGTAAATGCTTTATATTCTTTATGTTTTAATCCTTCAACTGTGTTGTCATTTAAAGCAACATGAGTGATTTCTAGTGGTGTATTTTCAACTGATTGACGACATACTTCATATCCATGATTTTGAGAAGTAATGTGAACTTTGTTTGTTTCTAAATCTTTAACTGGATGGTTACATCCACGGTGTCCAAATTTCATTTTCTTCGTGTCTGCACCATTTGCTAACGCGAATAATTGATGCCCTAAGCAGATTCCCATTAATGGATATTTTTCCTGAACTTCACGAATCATTGGTAAAGCTTCAACGACATCTTTTGGATCCCCAGGTCCGTTACTTAAAACAACTCCATCTGGATTTAAGTGATCGATTTGAGAAGCTGTCGTATTAAATGGGACAACGATGACTTCACATCCACGTGCTGTTAAGTCACGGATGATTCCTTTTTTCACACCAAAATCAACTAAAACAATACGATGTCCCTTTCCTGGTGCTGAGTAAACCATTTTTGTTGATACCTGTTCAACATGACGATCTAATACTGGTGTTGCTTTTAACTCTGCTAAAATTTCTTCATTACTTTTATTGATGTCTGCAATCATTCCACGGATAGCTCCATGCTCACGAATTTTAATTGTTAAAGCACGAGTATCCACATTACATAAACCTGGTACACCTTTTGCTTCTAATAATTCGCTTAATGTTTTTGCTGAACGCCAGTTTGATGGCACTTCACAATACTCTTTAACGATTAAGGCTGATGCTGATGGTGAGAATGATTCAAAGTCATGATCATTAATTCCATAGTTACCGATTAAAGGATACGTCATCGTAACCATTTGCCCAAAGTATGATGGGTCCGATAAAATTTCTTGATATCCTGTCATCCCTGTATTGAATACGACTTCCCCGATCATCGGTTCAAGGCATCCAAATGCTGTTCCTAAAAATACTGTTCCATCTTCTAATACAAGCTTACGATTATACATCATTTAACCCTCCTATTAATTCACCTGTTCGTCTTTGTAGGTCACTTTGCCACCTACTAATGTCATCACTGGCCATCCCGCTACACGGTAACCATTAAATGGCGTATTCTTTCCTTTTGATAAAAATTGAGTTGAATCAATTTCCATCTCTTTATCTAAATCGATGATGGTAATGTCTGCTACTGCTCCAACTTCTAATTTTCCGTATGGTAAATTGAAGATAGTTGCAGGCTTTGTACTCATACAATCAATTAATTGTTTTAATGTCATCTTCCCTGTTTTAACGAATGTCGTATACATTAATGGAAAAGCTGTTTCTAATCCCACAATCCCAAATGGTGCTGTTTCAATTCCCCATGCTTTTTCATCTTCATGATGTGGAGCATGATCTGTTGCAATAACATCAATTGTTCCATCTAATAAACCTTGCACACATGCTATGCGATCAGCATCAGCACGTAGTGGCGGATTCATCTTGAAGTTTGGATCATCGTTAACGATGTCTGTATCACAAAGAATTAAATGATGCGGTGACACCTCAGCAGTCACATTAATTCCTTGGGCTTTTGCAAATCGAACTAATTCAACACTTTCCTTCGTACTAATGTGGCAGATATGGTAATGAACCCCCGTCGCCTGAGCTAACATAATATCACGAGCTATTTGCGCTGATTCGCTAACTGATAAAATTCCGCGATGTCCATTTGCTTTTGCGTATTCTCCATCATGTAAATATCCACCGAATAACAAACTATCATCTTCACAGTGTGCAACAATTGGTTTATTCACAGCCTTGGCACGTTGCATCGCTTGATACATTACACCCGCTTCTTGAATTCCACGTCCATCATCTGAAAACCCTAAGATACTTGTTTCTGATAAAGCCTCAACATCAACAATCTCTTGTCCTCTCTCACCAAGGGTGATAGCTGCATACGGGAAAACACGTACTTGTGCCGATTGTTGTAATAACCCTTCGATATAGGTCACACTTTCCATTGAATCTGGGACTGGAATCGTGTTTGCCATCGCTGCAATCGTTGTATATCCACCACGTGCGGCAGCTTTCGTTCCTGTTTCAATTGTTTCTTTTCGCTCATACCCTGGTTCTCTTAAGTGAACATGAACATCGATTAATCCTGGCGAGACTAATTTTCCTGCTAAATCATAAACTTGTGCCTCAGTATTTTCAATACATTCAGTCATTTTAATAATGATTCCATCTTTGACTAAAAGGTCAACAGCTACTAATTCATTACTCTCATTGATTTGTCGCCCATTTTTTAAAAGAATCATGACACTTCACTCCCTACTCCATAAGTTTCTAATAGTATTTAGCCCTACTACTTGAATTGAACTATTATAACTTTTACTCTTATATCATCTAGTTTCAATTTACCCTACCAGCGGAGGATAGCTACGGTCTTAATCTACGTAGCCCAGGGATCTCATTCCCTAGCAGTTGAGGATTAGATTGTCTTCAACAATCGCCAGGGATCCCATTCCCTACCAGCGGAGGATAGCTACGGTCTTAATCTACGATTAATCCACGTAGCCCAGGGATCCCACCAACACTGCCATTCGAATAAATACCCCATTACTCATTTGTTTGAAGATTCGACTACGTTTACATTCAACGACATCGTCTGCAATTTCTACTCCGCGGTTAAATGGGGCTGGATGCATAATGATAGCTCCTTCTTTCATGCGTTTTTCACGTTCAACCGTTAAGCCATACTGCTCATGGTATTCTTCTTTTGTTAACTGCATTCCACCGTGATGACGCTCATGTTGAACACGAAGTAACATGATAATATCCATTTCTTCTAGCACATCATCTAAGTTCTCCCATGCGTATCCTTCTTCTTGGAATTGTTCAGGAGCTACTAAGTGAACCTCCATTCCTAATCGGTTCATCACTTCGATATTTGTGTGAGCTACACGAGAGTGCGCGATGTCACCAACGATTGCAATTTTTAATCCTTCAAATTTACCGTACTCTTGATAAATCGTTAATAAATCTAATAATGATTGGGTTGGATGATTTCCACTTCCATCTCCTCCGTTGAAGATTGGAATGTTTAAATTAGGAATTAATTCTTCGAAGTAATTATTTTGTGGATGGCGAATTACCACTCCATCAACTCCGATTGCTTCAAACGTTTTGACAGTATCGTATAACGTCTCACCTTTTTGAACACTTGACGTTTCAGCTGTGAAATCCATTGTTTTTAATCCTAATTTTTGTTCTGCCATCATAAATGAGTATTGCGTTCGTGTACTCGGTTCAAAAAAGAGATTAGCTACCACTTTTCCTTCAAGTTGTGGAATTGTTTCACCAGATGCATAACGATTAGCACGTTCTAAAATTTCCATAATTTCTTCTACTGTAAAATCTGACAATCGTGTTAAATGTTTAATAGCACTCATAATTTCACCCTTTTTTATATAAAATTAAACAATATTCTTCCTTTTTTAACAATATTTTCTATAAAAATATTTATAAAAAAATCAGCAAAGAAGCTGACTTTTTTATAAAGGACTAAATAGCCGTTGTTTGTTCCTTAGTCATTACTGTTTCTGAAGTTGTTGATTCTTCTCCAACTACTTCTAATTCAAATTCAGTTTTGTTAGATCTTTGTCCATAAGAGGCTTCTTTATCTGGTAAGATTAAGTGTAAGATCACACCAATAATTGCGGCTAATGCCATTCCTGATAAAGTAATTTGACCGATGTTGATCGTTAAGCCTCCAATTCCTACGATTAAGATAACTGCTCCAATAATTAAGTTGCGTTGACGTCCGAAATCGATTTGGTTATTGATTAAGACGCGTGCCCCTGATGAAGCGATAACTCCGAATAGAAGAATACTTACTCCCCCCATTACGGCACTAGGAATTGTTTGAACTAATGCGGTAAACTTACCAATAAATCCTAAAGCAAAGGCTGTCACAGCTGCTCCACCGATGACCCATACAGAAGCAACTTTTGTTAATCCAATGACTCCTGTATTTTCACCATACGTTGTATTAGCAGGTCCACCAATAAATCCAGCGAAGAATGTTGCTACTCCATCACCGATTAATGTACGATGTAACCCAGGATTTTTTGTTAAATCACGCCCGACGATTGATCCCAAAACTAAATGATCTCCAATATGTTCTGTAATTGTTACAATGGCTACTGGCACCATGATTGCTGCTACTTCTAAGTTAAAGACTGGTTTTGAGTGTAAGAACGCAAAATTAGGCATAGCGAAGAGGCTTGCTTCATTAACTGCGCTAAAGTCGACTAATTGGAAAGCGACAGCTGAAATATATCCCACAACAATTCCGCTAAAGATTGGAAGTAGTTGTAATAACCCTTTTGTATAAGTTGAGACAATAATTGCTGTTAATAATGTAATTAAGGCAACCACTATATGTTCTGATGCCATGTTAACAGCTGTTCCTGCCAAACTTAACCCAATGACCATAATTGTTGGTCCGATAACAACCGGCGGTAAAATTTTATTTAACCAATCTGTTCCGATAAACTTAATGATCAAAGCAATCACTAAATAAACTAGCCCAACCATCATTAATCCACCCATTACGGCTCCGTAATTTGGATGACTCGCAATTGAACCATCTGCATTCAAAGTTGCTCCAAGAGCTAATGCTGAAGTAATTGGGGCGATATAAGCAAATGATGATCCTAAATAAACAGGTGATTTCCCTTTTGTAACAAATAAATAAAATAACGTTCCAATTCCTGATGATACTAATGCTAAACTAACTGGTAGTCCTGTTAACATCGGAACAAGTACTGTTGAT
This sequence comes from Turicibacter bilis, assembly GCF_024499055.1. Taxonomy (NCBI): domain Bacteria; kingdom Bacillati; phylum Bacillota; class Erysipelotrichia; order Erysipelotrichales; family Turicibacteraceae; genus Turicibacter; species Turicibacter bilis. The sequence goes on from NZ_CP071249.1 coordinate 1,629,193, forward strand.
CCAAACATGGCTAACACGTGTTGAATGCTTAACGCAATCCAATGTGCTACTTTCGGTTTTTCATGCACATCTAAAATTAATTTCTTTTCCATTATAATTCCTCCTTAGATGACTTATCCTATCGGATATCCTTACTTAGAAAGAACACGAAGTTGGTAATAAGTTAGTTTAGACTAGTTAAGTTCGTTCCTATAAAAATTCGTAAAATTCTGCAAGATTGCTTACCTAGTATTAGTCATATTAGAAACAAGATATCATTCCAATCTAGCTTCGAGCAGCAGATTTTCTACCAAGTCACCTCATGTCATTAAACTCAAAATTCGAGTTTAGACTACGAACTACGACCTGTATGAAATTTCAATTGCCACTTTCAGCTTTTTAAATAAAAAATCCTCTTTCAGCTAACTTAGGTAGGCCAAAAGAGGATACACGAATTCCATTAAAGGAAGATATAGTTCTATTATCTTTTAAACGTGTTCTTCTCAGCCTCACGGGACCGAATTAAAGCTTTCTCAGTAATTATAGGAGAAACAGGAAAAAAAGTCAACCTTTAATCAATTTTAATCACAATATTCGACTCTATTTTTTATTTAGGCTTGTCCCTTCCATTCATTCAAAAATTCCTCGACGAACGTCACCATGAATTCATGGCGCTGATTAGCGATTTTTTTCGCTGTTTCTGTATTCATTAAATCTTTTAATTTAAATAATTTTTCATAAAAATGATTAATAACTGTTCCTTTATGTTGGCGATAAGCCGTCTCATCTTCAAACTCCATTGGTAGGATATTTTCATCATACATTTTAGTTCCTCTTGATCCACCATACATAAATGTTCGACCAACTCCAATTGCTCCAATGGCATCTAATCGGTCCGCATCTTGAACAATTTTGGCTTCAAGTGTGTGAACAGGTTCACCTGTTCCCCCCTTATAAGAAATATTTTCAATAATGTAGAAAATTTCTTTAAGCTCTACTTGGCTACATCCAAGTGTTTGCAAAAAGATTAATAATTTAGCCTGTTGCTCTCTTGAATCTTCAAATAACTTGGAGTCAATGACATCATGAACTAACGCTGAAATTAAAACGACACGTTCATTTCCACCCTCTGATTTTAAAATAGCTTTAGCATTTTTATAAACACGAATCGCATGATCTAAACTATGACCACTCGTATCTTTGCCTAGCTCCTCTTCTAAAAATTCAACAATACGTGGATAGACTTGTTCCATTTTATTCAGTCCTTTCATAGATGCTTGATTAAACTTATTATATCACCCTCACTTTAAAACGTCTTTTAAATTCATCAAACAAAAAAAGGAAGTCACTAAAGACTTCCCTTAAGCTGTATATGTTAAATAATGATAAAGCGCACCTATTAAATTCGAATCATTTCTAAACGTACATGGAACTACTTGGACACCAGGTTTATAGTTCCCAAAATTATCTGAGAAACTATCCACATTTTTTCTAATATATTCTAGCAATAATGGTTGAGCACTAATTCCCCCACCAATGGCCACACGCTGTGGATCAATTACACATTGAAGGTTAACAATTTGTGCTGCGATTTGTTTTGTAAATTCATCTAAAATTGCTAAAACTTCTTCATCTCCTTCATTTGCTTTTTCAAAGATGAAATAACCATCCACCTCATCTGGATTTAACTGTTTTACTTCAGCCACTTTACTTGATAATTGTCTTGCTCCACCGCTAAATCCCCACGTATATTCACCATCATCTAATTTTTGATTATTTAAACGCATTGAGCTAAACTCTCCTGCAAATGATGACGAACCTTTATGAACCTTACGGTTAATGACAACCCCTCCGCCAATACCTGTTCCAAGAACAATGACAATCGCATCATTCACATCTTGCAAGCTACCTCTCCACACTTCTGCTAAAGCTGCACATTTCCCATCATTTTCAATTGTGACCTTAACAGGACAGCGCTCTTGAATTAATTTGACAATTTCCACGTCTGTATTATATCTTAAAAATCCTCCACTATAAGCATAACCACGTTCAACATCTAAAACCCCTGGCATACTAATGGCTATTCCTTCAACTTCATCTTGATACTGATCATACAAAGAGCCAATAACTTCAATTAAACTTTCAACTTTATCAAGTGGTGTTTTAACACTACCTTTTTCTAAAATGGTAGCTTCTTCATCCATTTTTGCATATTTAATTGCACTTCCACCGATATCTAAAACTAAATACTTTTTCACGTAAAATCCCCCTCACTTAAAAATGAATTCGTTTACAGGGTTATCATATCACATTAAGTCAGCAAAATTTCAAGCATTTTGTTAGTTTTATCTAATATTTAGTAATTCATTCGCACTCTCTCTATATTATAAGGATAAGGTTTATCATCTGCTTAATTGAATAGCCTCACGTTTTAACCATTCTAAAGCTTTTCCTGTTAAATGAGGAGATAAGGTTTCGACTACTTTTTGATGATACTGATTAAACCAAGCTAATTCTTCATCATTTAACATCTCAACAATGATTGCTTTTGTATCAATTGGGAAATACGAGATCGTTTCAAACTCATAAAACTCTCCATATTCAGTTGCACATTTTTCAACAACGAGTAATGTATTTTCAATGCGAATTCCATGGCGACCCGCTTCATAAACCCCTGGCTCATTTGTTGTCATCATTCCTGGTTGCAGAGGAACAGTTTGTGTTAATCTAAATCCTTGTGGCCCTTCATGAACACCACCAAAGTAAGAAACACCGTGTCCTGTTCCACAACGATAATCTAAACCATGCGACCAAAGTGGCTGGCGTGCTAAAATATCTAAATTTCCTCCTGAGCATCCTTTTTGGAAGACTGCTTTACTCAAATTAATATGGCCTTTTAACACTAGGGTATAATGAATTTTCTCTTCTTCTGTTAATTCACCTAAGACAAATGTACGTGTAATATCTGTTGTTCCATCTAAATATTGACCTCCAGAATCAATGAGTAAAAACCCTTTTTTCTCAATCAGTGAGCACTTTTCTTTTGTCGGATTATAATGCATCATCGCCGCATTTGCACCATAAGCAACAATGGCCCCGAAACTTGATCCATAGTTTAACGGCTGATGTCGACGATAAACTTCTAAAATTTCACGCACATCGTATTCTGTCACTAATTCCCCAGCATCTAATTTTTCATAAATCTCTTGCATGGCACCGACTAAGGCACAACTATCTTTGACTTGGGCATTGTGGGTATTTTTAATTTCGGTTTCATTTTTGACCGCTTTTAAGTTGTTTACAAGATCAAATCCCGCTACAACTTCAGCCCCTTCATGATTAACTAGCACATGATATAAATAATAATTCACCGTCTCAAGTGGACATAAAATGCGCCCAGACACAACAGATGAGGCCAATATCTCATCGATTTCATCGTACTCCTTCAAGGTCACTCCATTAGTTGTTAAGTAGTTAGTCACCTCATCTGATAAGCGATGCGAATCAACAAATAAATAAGCTGACTCTTCTAATACAAGTGCATACGATACCACTAACGGATTAAATAAAATATCATCCCCACGAACATTAAATAACCAAGCGATACTTCCTAATGACGTTAACACATATCCGTTTAAGTTTGATTTTTTCATCTCTTGACGAACCATGTTTAACTTATCAGCACAGCTGTATCCCGTATATTTGGTCTCATGAATAAAAACATCTGTACTTGGAATCGCTGGACGATCCGTCCAAATTGAATCTAATAAGTCATGTTCTCCACAGACTTTGATTTTTTTTGGCTCAAATGTTTTTAACATTTCTAAAACATTTGAAGCGGCTAATACTTTTCCATCAAACCCCACACAACTTCCTTCCTGTAATGTATTAGCTAAATACTCAGTAATTGTCGGGACACCTGATTGTCCCATTTTAAATAATTGAACTTCACTACCAGCAAGCTCTGACTCTGCCTGAATAAAGTAACGACCATCTGTCCAAAGTCCACTTTCTGTCTCAGTAACAACTAGTGTCCCTGCTGAACCTGTAAATCCTGATAAGTAGGCGCGTCCTTGCCAATGTGTTGCGACATATTCACTTAAGTGCGCATCTGCACTCGGAATAATGTATGCTTGTACCCCAATTCGTTTCATTTCTGTTCTTAATGCTTTAATCTTTTCATTGACGTTCATAGTTTTCTCACTCCTTATTCACGTTAAGAAGATTGTAGCACGTTTCCTATCAACAGTCATTTATTGGAAAAAGAAAAAACGACTAAATCGTCGTTTCCTCAAAGACAATTATTAATCACGAGTAATAATGACCGATAATTCGGGATAATTTCATCTTCACCTAAAACGGTAACAAAGTGTGAGAGGACGGGTTTACACTGTGCTAAAACATCCTTTTCAAGTTGTTCTGGCAACACATTTAGACAAATATCTTTCACAGCATCTCCTGTCCATTCACTTGGAATTTGATCTCGAATCGTATACATCGCTAAGACAAATGTTTGAGTAATTAACTTATATTGTTCCTTCGCTTGTTCACTCAAATCATCAAGTGCTTGTTGGATTTGAAGCGTATCTGTAATTTGGTCTGCAAACATAATTAACTTATCAATATCTGACTGTTCACTCTCAATGACTTTAACTGTGTTAGAACTTGCATTCTGTAATTCTTCAAAAATATATTCGGCAAATTCATGAGCTCGCGCTGTATGATAATCGATAGAAAGTTTTACATCAATTTGTTTACAAACATCTTCAAGTAGTGCATAAGTATCTTCATCCTCTGCAATAATTTCACACGGTCTAATTTTAAGTTCAAGAAATTGCTTTGCTAGTTCTGTAACAATATCTGTCAAGTAAAGCGCAGCTGTTTCCTGAACATCCAGATAAAAAAGTTGTCCTTCTTCAGAATCAACAAGTGCAGTAACAAGCATAAAAAATGGTTGGCCAGAACCGACCTCAACGACAGGATTAGGCAAATAAAACTGAATTGCTTCTAATGTAATTAGTAATTTGGGTAATTTCTTCACTCGATAAGCTAACAAATCGTTTTGAAAAATAGTTTTCTTAGGCGTAGGTGCTTTCTTATACAATGTAGCATCGACAAACGTACCGTCCCATCCTTTTTCTTCTGTATAATATCTTAAATAATATTTACTATCATAAATCTCTGGCACTTTTAAATCTTTCGTCAACTCTAATCTTGCGACAATCATTGCTTGCTCTAATGCTTTCGTTAAAAATCGACATTGCCATCCATCCGTTAGATACCATGAATAAATTCCTGGATGATGATAACGAAATCTTGGACATTCATTTTTCCCTTTAAACTGATAGCCTAAAAACATCGCCTGCTCATCATCATGCTCTGTCAAAGCTTCTGGGTTTTCAAAGCTCACGGTTAAACAATTTTTCTTAACCTCTGCTTTCATGAAAATATGATCCATATACGCTAAACTCGCCTTATCATATAAATAGCGATACGATTGATAACCGGCCTCTCCTAAATAGACTGATAATGAAAAATGCTCTCCCATCATTCCCATAATGCTACAAAATCCATCTATATCTCTCTCATCATCGTGAATGATAAATACTTGAGAGGCATACATCCATTTCCATGGTTGTAATTTTCGAAAAGCAATTGCTGCTTCATACAATTTGTGCAGCTCAACATTTGTCGCAATCCCCATTACACATCACCCTCTCTATGCCCATCTTAAATCCCTCTACTTAAATAATATGTCGTTACATCAAGAATCATGTTAAATTAAAACATTTTCACATTTAGGGGGAATTTTAACACGATTTTTATTGAATTAGACCTTGTTTTAACTTATAATACGGGTATTGTAGGTATTTTATAGCATTATTTAGTTTATAGTATTGTTGATTATATTCTCATTATTTAACAATATACAAAATACACATTAGGGGAAAGAAGGAATTTAGTTGAAAAAGAAGTTAAGTTTAGTACTATGTTTTGTATTAGCAATTGGACTATTATCGGGATGTGCAATTTCACCAGAGCCAATTACTGCAGAGACAGCGTCTGGATTATGGGATAAAGTTTTCGTTTTACCATTAGCTTCATTTATTACATTACTTTATAAATTATTAGCTAATAACTTAGGTTTCGCGATTATCTCAGCAACAGCAATCGTTCGTTTAGTATTAATGCCATTATATTCAAAATCAAATAAATCAATGGCAGTTATGCAAGAAATCCAACCAGAAATGCAACGTATTCAAAAGAAATACGAGAACAAAAAGGATCAAGCGTCTCAAGTTAAAATGCAACAAGAGATGATGGAACTTTACAAAAAATATAACTATAACCCTATGATGGGATGCGTGCTACCATTCTTACAAATGCCAATCTTCTTAGCATTCTACCAGGCTATTTCTCGCCATCCATTAATTAAAGATGCTGGTGCAGCTGAGTTCTTTGGAATCAATTTAGGAGCAACAGGTACAATACCAAACTACGTTTTAGCATTCATCGTGGCTGGATTAACAATTTATTCTCAACGTTTAATGAATAAAAACATGGCTGCTAACATGAATTCTCAACAAAATCAAACAAGCAATATGATGATGAAGGTTATGACTTATTACTTCCCGTTTGCAATGTTCTCAATCACGATTGGGACACCATTCGCATTCGGTTTATACTTCTTAACTGGACAAATTATGACAATCGTTCAATCGTTAATCTTCAAACGTCCAGGAGCGAAAAAATAATAATGAATTTTAAAGCTTATTCTATTTGGAATAAGCTTTTTTTATAGCTAATCATCTCCACCCAACACCGATGTGACGAACTGGCTCTAGCAATGTCCTTAATTACTGTTTTATATGATATGTCTTTCATCTTCTTAAAATATAGCTACCAGTTGTATAACAAAAAAATTATAAAAGTATTGTATGTTCGGCATATTTAGACACATCCTAAAAAACTCTAATGTTATATTATCTATGACACAATGATTCAGAAGATGAAAAATCAATTAACTCTATAGACAAATAGAAATGTTTTTCATCTTTCTAAGTCAGTCTTAGTAATTAACCGTGTTCGATATTAAGGCATCCTATCGTCCAAGGGTCACCTAGTGATTTCTGAAAGAAATCTATTCCTCAACTGCTAGGGCTTGGGTCACCTAGCGATTTCTGAAAGAAATCTATTCCTCAACTGCTAGGGCTTGGGTCACCTAGCGATTTCTGAAAGAAATCTATTCCTCCATTACTAGGGCTTTAGTTTTTACACTGTGAAAAACTTATCTGAACTTATATATTTAATTTAGACAAAATCACATGTGGCGATATCCATTTATTGATCTTATTTTTTCAATTACAGTGATTTTATTCATAATAAATGAAAAATAAATTTCCTTTATGACAGTATTTCACCTTAAGAGAAAGAAGGCATTCAATTGAAAAAGAATTTTAGCTTATTATTATTTTTAGTTTTAACCATTGGATTATTATCGGGATGCAGTATTTCAACCGAGCCTATTACAGCCGCAACAGCAACAGGACTTTGGGATAAATTATTCGTATTACCACTAGCTAACTTTATTACCTTTTTATATAACATCCTTAATAATAATCTAGGTCTTTCGATTATCTTAGCAACAGCGATTGTTCGTTTAGTTTTAATTCCATTATATTTAAAGTCAAATCAATCAACCATGGTGATGCAAGAAATTCAGCCAGAGATGGAGAAAATGAAAAAGAAATACGAACATAAACAAGATCAGGCTTCCCAAGTTAAAATGCAACAAGAGATGATGGAACTTTATAAAAAATATAATTTTAATCCTATGATGGGATGCCTATTACCGCTATTACAAATGCCAATTTTCTTAGCATTCTATCAAGCCATTTCTCGCCATCCATTAATTAAAAATGCAAGTGCTAATGAGTTCTTTGGAATTAATTTAGGAGCAACAGGAACGCCGGCAAACTGGATTTTAGCTCTAATCGTTGCAGGTTTATCCATCTACTCTCAACGTTTAATGAACAACAATATGGCAGATACTATGAAAAATTCTCAACAAAATCAAGCGAATAATACAATGATGAAAGTTATGACTTATTACCTTCCATTTGCGATGTTCTCGATTACAATTGGAACACCATTTGCATTTGGTCTATACTTCTTAACAGGAGCCATCATGCAAATCATTCAATTTCTTATTATCAAAAAGCCACAACGAAAAAAATAACAATAAACATTAAAGCTTATTTTATTTGAAATAAGCTTTTTTATATTCTTTAACCACTTAGGTAATCTTTAATGAAGCACAAAAAGCTATCATCTATTTGATAGCTTTTCATTAAGAATAACTTTCAGTGACACATTTTTGTAAGTGAATATAATTCGGAATGAGTTCTGCTTCTCCAACGACATCTAAATAATGAGTGAGAATATCTGGGACAATCTTTAACTCTTCTTCTGTTAATAAGCCAGGTAAGACCTCTTTACACGCACGTTCCACATTCTGTACACTCCAATGATCTGGCAATTCTTGAAAATGGCCTAACATAACAACATGAAATAACTCAACTATATTCGTAAACTGCTGTTTTACCCCTTCTGGTAGATGGCGACTTAAAGCATCACACTCTAAAATATTTTGACAGATTTCCCTACTTGTTAATAAAACTAAATCGATATTTTCTTCAATATCTACTTCCATTGAGGCATCAAATTGCTCTTCAATCTTCATTAAATCACAAACAAAATCTGTGGCTGCCTCTAGCTCTGGAACTTTCATAAGTGGAATTTTTGTTTTATCTGAAAAATCTTTAAACTGTCTTAAAACCGCCTCACAATCCGTGACTAAGCATTGGGGTTTAAACTCTAAATCTTTTATTAATGTATTGGCGAATCGAGATAAAATTGTTTCTTGACTTTCTAAGCTAGGGCTTGACATTTCTGCAAATACTAATTGTTTCGTTTCCTTTTCTAAAATAGCCGTAATCATCGGATAGTATGCTCTTGAATCCCCCTTCTCTTCAATAGGACGAGGCATTAAAAATCGCGCGATTTCAAAAACCATATTCGTACTTGGAAGTTTAGAAATACGATAAGCTGCTAATTCATTTTCATAACGTACCCCTGTCTCTTTCATTTGCTCTAAGAAGACAGATAATGAAATTTTTAACGTTTTCCAATTCCCTTCAAAATCTTGTAACCTCATTAAGACCTGATCATCTTCTAACGTAAATGAAGGCGTTTCTTTAACCAGCTCTGCTAATTCACCCACTTGTTTTAATGCCTGTGTTAAAAAGCGGCACTGCCAACCACCTGTCAGTGAGATTGGGACAAAACCAGCTAAACAATCTCGAAATTGTGCTACAACCTCTCGGTTACGTAACTCTGAAACTCGATTAAACCCCACTGATAAACAAGTCTCTCGAGATAGAAGACTATCAAGTGTTTTATCTTCAATCGTCAATTGGTTAAAGTCAAGCATTTCGATATAATGACGAAGCCCATCAATGCCAAGATAGACTTTTAATCCTCTTTCATCTGATTTATTTCCAATAATGCAGCAAAATCCCATAATATGTGTTTCAGGATCTTCTACCACTAATAACTGGTATTCACTGATCCATTCCCAAGGCTGCAATCTTTCAAATTCATCGGCCGCTTCATATAATGATTTCAATTCTAATTTAGTCGCCTTCACCATTATCTCTCCCTTAATATTATTTTCTATATTATGGTATTTTTTATTTGTTTTTACACATACTAGAAAAATTATTAATGTAAAAATGTAATCAAAGGATAGGCTTAAAATAAAAATGCATCTTTCTTGCGTTATATTTGCTTGTGATTTATTTTATATTTAGAAATAAATTAAAATTCTCACAATATCATAATTGTAAAATCAAGTTATCCTGATAATACTATTTCTTAGGTGAATTAAACGATCCATTAAATATCTATTGCGAGCTAATCTATTTCTTAACTTGACTATTGGAGGGACCATATGATTCAATCTGTATTATTAAAAAATGACGTATATTGGTTAGGTGTCTTAGACCCAAATCTAGATGTCTTTGATATCATCATGGAAACAAAATACGGGACAACTTATAACTCTTATTTAGTAAATACGACTGAAGGAGCTATTTTAGTTGAAACAGTAAAAGAAAAATTCTTTGATTCATACTTACAAAAAATCGAAGAAGCAATCGGTGATTTAAGTCAGATTAAGTATATTATTACCAACCACACTGAGCCTGATCATGCAGGTTCAATTGGACGCTTAGTTAAATTAATTCCTGGTTTAACAGTCATTGGTTCTAAAACAGCCATCACTTATTTAAAAGATATTTTAAATATCAGCTTTAACTATTTAACAGCTGACAGCTTAAAAACATTCACACTTGGAGAGAAAACATTCGATTTTATCCCAGCTCCATTCTTACACTGGCCAGACTCAATGTACACTTACCTCAGTTCAGATAACGTGTTATTCACATGTGATTCCTTCGGATCCCACTATAGTCCAAAACACGGAATTAAGTTATCGGAAGTGCCTGCAAGTGAAGAGGAAGCTTTCCAAGATGCTCTACTTTACTACTACACAGCCATCTTCTCACCATTTAAGCCATACGTAATTAAAGCCATCAACAAAATTAATGATTTAAAATTAGATATGGTTTGTACCGGACATGGCCCAGTCTTAGATACACGTATCGATGAAATCATCGAAACCTATCGTAACTGGTCAACCCCTGCTAAAAAAGAAGGACCTAAAAAAGTGGTCATGCCTTACGTATCAGCTTACGGATATACAGGTGAATTAGCTGAAGCTATTACAAAGGGAATTCATGAAGTCGATCCAACAATTCAAGTCATTCCTTACAACTTAGATATTTTAAATTATCCACAGAAGAAAGATGAAATCTTAGCACACTTTGAAGATGCAGATGGAATCTTACTCGGAACATGTACCATTAACGGAGATGCTCTTCCAATTATTTGGGATTTATCAATCCACTTAAACCCAATCGTTCATGGTGGAAAAATTGTGTCTGCCTTTGGCTCATACGGATGGAGCGGAGAAGGTGTGGATAACATCATGGACCGTTTACACCAACTTCGCATGAAAGTCATCGATGGATTCAAAATCAAATTCCGTGCATCTGAAAGTGAAACACAAGCAGCTATCGATTTCGGTAAATTATTTGCTAACAGCTTATTAACAGGAAAAGTCCCAGCTCGTAAAAAAGAGACAAGCGCTGCTCTAACTGCAGAAGAATTAAATCCAAGTGGTAAAGTTGTATTATGGCGTTGTATCATCTGTGGAGAAGTTTATCCAGGTGTTCTACCACCAGAAGTTTGTCCTGCGTGTGGAGTAGGTTCTGATTTATTCGAAATTTATGAAGAAGAAGTAATCAACTTCAAATCAACAGCGGATGAAAAATTCGTCATTATTGGTGGCGGAGTTGCTGCTGTGACAGCTGCAAATGCGATCCGTGTTCGTAACGAAGTTGCATCAATCACAATGATTAGTGCAGAATCAAGCTATCCATATTACCGTCCTGCTTTATCAGATTTAATCGTGAAAGATGTTCCAGCTGAGGAGTTTAACTTAAACCCTGAAAATTGGTATACCGAGAATCATATCAACGTTCAATTAAATACGAAAGTAACAGCATTAAATGTAGATGAAAAAGTATTAACACTTGAAGATGGAAGTACAGTGGCTTACGATAAATTAATCTTAGCAACGGGAACTTCAAACTTCATCCCACCAATCCCTGGTACAGAAGCAGAAGGTATCTTCTCAATTAAATATAAAACTGATGCATTAGCATTACGTAATTATGCAAAAGGTAAACAAAATGCCGTTATCATCGGTGGTGGCGTCTTAGGATTAGAGGCTGCTGATGCATTACAAGAATTAGGATTAAATATCACGGTATTAGAAGTTGCTGATCGTTTAATGCCTCGTCAATTAGATGAATCTACTTCATCATTCATTTCAAACATTTTAGCCGAACGTAAAATTGATGTTCGTACAGGTGTTCAAGTTCAAGAAATCATCAATTCAAATGGTCAAGTTAGTGGCGTAAAATTAGCTGATGAAACAATCAATGCTGATGTGGTTGTGATCAGTGCCGGTGTTCGTGCAAATACACAATTAGCAACGATGGCTAACATTGAAACTAATCATGGGATTGTGGTTAATAATCAAATGCAAACATCAGTGGCTGATATCTATGCTTGTGGGGATGTTGCTGAATTTGAAGGGATTTCAACAAACTTATGGGCACCTGCTATCGATCAAGGTAAGGTTGCTGGTATCAATGCTGTTGGCGATCATGCAGAATTCTCTAATAAGGTGGAGCCATTATCATTAATCGCCTTCGATACAGAAGTCTTCGCAATGGGGACATATCCAACTGAAAATATTGAAGAGTACCAAATCTTATTAGACTCTAATGCAAAAACGGGTCACTTCAAAAAATTATACTTCAAGGAAGATGAACTTGTTTATGGTGTCTTATTCAAAGATATCTCAAAAGCAAGCGTGTTATTAACAGGTGTTCGTAACGGTGACGATTATGCAACAGTTGTTTCAAAATTATATCGTTAATTTAAAAAGGAGCTGTCTCAAAATAGCTATAAATAGTTAAAGTTCGTTATAGAGAGCATCTCTTTGAATCATAAGTATTAAAATAACAAAAGGACTCTGTAGTCTACGAAAACATCTTAAATGGGCCGGGGAAAATAATTTCCCCATAAATAGCGAGCAAGCTCGCTAATCATCCCATATTTTGAGTTTTCTTGACCTTAGAGTCCCTTTTTAATACTTATTAAAAAGAATGATGAAGTTTTATTAGTTCTATAAGTTAGGATTCACTGATTACTTTAATTTTTTCTCTAATAAATGACACACTTTTTTGAAACTTTATATATTCATCTTGTACTAAAATCCTCTTCAATGAAGTAGAAATTTCATTTTTGATGATTAATAACCGATGCATTTCTTCTATTAAAATAAATTTGATATGAAAATTTTCATGATTTGAATGAGCCAATTAGTTTCAAAACCGTTGTGCCGCTTTATAGGAGAGAAAATATTTGCTAATCAGGGTATTTATATTATAGAGACCCTCTCTCTTCATATGAAGTGAGAATGGGAAAGATAAAATATCTTTGACGTGGGATGACTAGCGGCTAACCCCGCTAGTTATGCGTGAGTCGCCGACGGAATAAAGATACTAATATCGTCCCATTCTAACTTAAAAGGGGCCATCTCATTTTGAGATAGACCCTTGCTTATTTATAATATTTAGCCAATACATGACTTAAAACAAATGAATTTTTAAATAGTCCAAGCTCTTGTTGGCAATCTAAGTAAGCTTTAATTGATGAACCAATGTACGGTCTATAATCATTTTTGACACTTTCTTCTAAAAGATGAGATTGAAGTAAAGCTTCAAATCCTTCTTTACTCCACTCACCAGGAAGTTCATTAAACTCTTTATATAAAAATAAAACGGAATAAATCCAAATATCTTTCAATGCCGATTTTTGAATAGAAGTTAGCATTTGCCCTAAATGAGTCTCTAACATGACTTCATATGATTGTTCTGCAGCTTGAATAAGGTGTAAAAATGCTTGTTCTTCACCATTTAAATCTCCCATCTGAGTGGATAGAAATGAACTCATAAAAGCATCAGCTGCAACAGTCGGGCCTAAATCACAGTCAATGTTCGCTTTCTCACAAAAATCACTAATTAAATCTAATAGTATTTCATCAGATACAATAATTTCACGCGGTCGGAACTGTAATCGAGTCAACAGTAAATCCGCTAAGCGATCACTAACTAACTCTAACTCTTGGCGAGTTGACTTATAAATTTCACCTGAATAAACTTCCCCACTTTCATGGTTAATAAATGTAGTAAGTAGCGGGAACAATTCACGATTATTTTCTTCATCCCAGAGTGGCGTAGGTAAATAAAACTGACTTCCTTCCATGATGACCGGTTGTTTAGGTAGCTTACTAACTCGATGAGCTTTTAATTCATTTGGATAAATGAAAATCTCTTCTTCACCCAGTAGTTCATCTTCTTCAGTATAGGTAAGTGTCCACTTCCCATTCTGAACACTTATTGTCAAATAAAAGTTTTCACGCAAATCAATTTTTCCTTGATCAAAATCAGTCAGTACTTGTACTAATTGATCTAAGTACATCGTTAATAATCGTACATCTTCATCTGTTTCAAGTAGCCAAGGCTTTGATCCTGGAAACAATCGTCTTAAAATGGGCCACTGAGCTTTTCCTCTAAAACTCATGCCCACTGATTTAATCCGTTCATAGTCCTCTTCAAACAGTTCATCGCGATTCGCATAAAGTAATAGAAATCCCTGTTGGCGATATGAGGACTTAATATAATTCATATCCTCTAATTCTTCAAAATCATAATTTAATGACTCTAAGTAGGCACGCATTCCGGCCTGTCCATGCAAAATATTAATCATTAACGTTCCATCTAAGGGGTCTTGTTCAACCACACAATAGCCCATCATCTTTGTAACCGGATCTTCAATTAAAATAATATCTTGATTGCTCCAAAATTCCCATGGATTTAACTTTCTCAATTTCTTACAAACCTCATACAAACGTGTCCACAACGCTATACTATCTTTGCTCATCATCTGACTCCTTCTCACATGTTTCTTTTATTATAGGTAGATTCTTAAAAAATTAACGCTATTTTTCATGCAAAATAAAAAGCAACTCTATTTTGCAGTCACTTTTCTATCCATCCTAATAAATTTTTGCTTCTATCGTTAATCTGTATAAAGGGCATTTGATAATTTTAAATCTGATATGCTAACGTCGATCTCTTTGATAAAAAACTGTCTTTAATTAAGGAGTTTTTTCATTCAATCATTTTAATCACTTTAGCTGGTACTCCTGCGACAACTGTATTGGGTAAAACATCTTTTGTTACAACTGCTCCCGCTGCGACAACAGCATTTTCTCCAATGGTGACACCCGGCATAATAGTCGCCGCCGCACCTACCCAAGCATTTTTCTTGATTAAAATTGGGGATGAAATAGTTGAGTGTCGACGATGAGGTTCTAATGGATGATTAATCGTAATTAAATTGACTTTTGGTCCAATTAAAACACCCTCTTCTAATGTAATTCCTCCCCGATCCATAAAGGTACAACAATGATTGATAAAAACATTTTTACCAACCCTAATATTCTTTCCAAAATCAGTATAAAACGGGGGGCGAAGCCGGAACGTTTTATCAACTTCGATCCCCGTCAATTGAGAAAATAAACGTCTAACCTCCGGTTCTTCATGATACTTATTATTTAATTCAAAAAGAAGTTTTTGTGCCTCATCTATCATTTCACGAATCTTATGATATTCCGGATCCTGATGTGAGATTTCCTCCCCTAATTTATCTCTTTCAAAAATATCCCTTGCTTCCATCCTATCTCCCCCTTTGAATCTCCAATATCCACAGGTTATTATTTTTGAATCTGTCTCTAAATTGATTCAACCTATTTAACCCGAAATACCTTTATTCAAAATAAGTCCAATTTAATCAACTTAGACTCATTGTTACTGATCAAGCTTCTCTCTTCTTTTGGTTGATTTAATAAAGTATTGTTTTAATGTTTCTGCATCATTATCATAGATTGATTTCTTTATTAAATCTAATTCTAATTCAAAACGATTAATAGCGTTTAATAGATGGTCTTTGTTGCCTAAAAAAAGTTCACTCCATAAATCTTCATTAATATTAGCGATTCGAGTTAGCTCTCGATAACTATCCCCGATGAAACTTCCTGTATCTCTTCCTTCTATATCACTATTAATTAAAGCAACTGCCATTGCATGAGGTAATTGAGAGGTAAATCCTATCATTTCATCATGAAAGTCTGGTGTTATTCTTCTTACTTTTTTAAAGCCTATTTCATAAGCTAAATTCTCGATTAATTCAATATTCCTTTCTTGATTTCGAGGGGTTGGTGTAATCAGATAATTAGCTCCTTTAAAAACACGACTTGATGCAAAATCAATCCCTCTTTTTTCTCTTCCTGCCATCGGGTGTCCAAATACAAAATCAACTTCATTAGGTAGTATCTCTAAAATATCATTAATGAACATTCCTTTAACACCTGTTGCATCAGTAATCACACATCCAGGTTTAAAGTTATCTCTATTGCTCTGTATGAATGATTTCACTAACTTAGGATAAATAGACAAAATAATTAAATCAGCTTGCTTCAAAAATAACTCACCTGTTACCGATCCATCCTTAATTAACCCCATCTGTTTAGCTTTTTCTAGCGTCTGTTTATTCGTATCTATTCCATAAACTTGTTGATAACTCGCTTCCTTAAGAGCCATCGCAAACGAACCACCAATGACCCCTAAACCTACAACCACAATATTCATCCCAAGATTCCTCCTTTTTAAAATTTACTTCCTAAATTAGGTCAATCTCACTCCATCCTCCATGGTAACGTTTATTATCATTCCCATCTCTTTACAAATAAACTTCCATCACCATATTTCATTATATGGACAATGTTTTAATCGATATTCCTTTATAACTCTAACAAAAAAGAGCCTTTCGGCTCTTTTTATTAATGTTTATTAAAACTTACTTTCATAATCATAGATTACTCGTAAGATAGCTTCCATATCATGGACCATTGGCATTCTAGGGTTAGCTGGTGTACATTGATCTTCATATGCATTCATGGCCATACGATGAACAGATTCTTCCCAAGCTTCTTGATCAATACCTTGCGATTTGATATTAGCAGGAACTCCAACCTTTTTGCATAATTCTTCGCAAGCGTCCGCAAACATTGCAACACCTTCCGCTGGTGTTTGAGGATTTAATCCAATTAATTGAGCAAGTTCCATGTATTTCACATCCGCTTTATAGTTTTCAATTTTAGGCCAAATATTTAATTTTGTTGGAATCGTTCCATTATATCGGATGACGTGTGGCAATAAAATTCCGTTGGTACGTCCATGCGGTACATGCCACTCTCCACCAATTTTATGGGCTAATGAGTGGTTCATTCCTAAAAAGGCGTTTGCAAACGCCATCCCAGCGATTGTCCCAGCGTTATGCATTTTTTCTCTTGCCTCTGGATCATTTTTACCATTTTTCACTGATCGCTCTAAGTAATCAAAAACTAATTTGACAGCTTGTTTGGCCAATCCATCTGTAAAATCAGAAGCCAAAATTGAGACATAAGCTTCAATAGCATGCGTTAAGACGTCAATTCCTGTATCCGCAGCAATTGAAGCTGGCATACTCATAGCGAACTCTGGATCAACAATTGCAACGGTTGGTGTTAAAGAGTAATCAGTTAATGGATATTTCTTATTCTCTTGTTTATCGGTAATAACTGCAAAAGGTGTAACCTCTGATCCGGTTCCAGATGTCGTTGGAATACAAATTAATCGAGCTTTCTTTCCTAACTCAGGAAATTTAAATGCACGTTTTCTAATGTCCATAAATTTTTGTTTAATATCATCAAAATTCACTTCAGGATGTTCATACATAAGCCACATAACTTTTGCAGCATCCATTGAAGATCCACCACCTAATGCAATAATCACATCCGGTTGAAATTTTCTCATTAATTCAACACCTGCATTAACGGTTTCAATACTTGGATCCGGTTCGACATCAAAGAATAGTTCTACATTAACTTTATTACGTCGTCTTTTAATCACATCTTCAATTTTATCCACATATCCCAGATTGTACATTCCTCGATCGGTTACAATCATGGCCTTCTCCATTTCTTTCATATCTCTTAAATAACGAATTGAATTTCGTTCAAAGTAGATTTTTGGAGGAAGCTTCATCCATTGCATATTATTGTTACGTCTTCCGATACGTTTAATATTTAATAAGTTGATTGCACTAACGTTATTAGAAACTGAATTGTGACCGTAAGAACCACAACCGAGTGTTAATGAAGGAATAAAGGCATTATAAACCGAACCAATTCCACCAAATGTCGATGGGGCATTTTCAATGACACGAATCGCTTTACATTTTAAACCGAATTCAATTGAAATCTCATGATTTTGAGTGTGAATCGCAGCTGAATGTCCTAATCCATTAAAAGCTACCATGGCCGCTGATTTAGCAATTCCATCTTCCGTCGATGTTGCTTTTAAAACAGCTAAGACTGGGGATAATTTTTCTCTTGTTAATGGTTCATTTGGTCCAACCTCTTCACATTCAGCACAAATAATTTGAGTGTCGTCTGGAACAACGAATCCTGCTTGCTCAGCAATCCATGTCGCAGGTTTACCAACAATAGCTGGATTTAATCGAGCTTCGTTGACTTTATCACTATAAGCAGTACATCCAAACATGTATGTTTCTAATTTAGCTTTTTCTTCATGATTTGCAAAATACACTTTGAAACGGCTCATTTCTACTTTAAATGCATCATAGATTTCTTGATCAACAATAGCCGCTTGTTCAGAGGCACAAATCATCCCATTATCGAATGATTTAGATAATACGATATCATTAACTGCTCGTTTTAAGACACAAGATTTTTCAACATAAGCCGGAACGTTACCTGCACCTACCCCTAAAGCTGGTTTTCCACATGAATAAGCCGCCTTCACCATTGCATTACCACCTGTTGCTAAAATTGTTGCAACACCTGAGTGGTTCATTAAAGCATTTGTCGCATACATTGAGCGCATTCCTAACCATTGAATACAGTTATCAGGTGCTCCAGCTGCAATAGCTGCATCTCTAATGACCTTTGCCGCTTGTACCGAACACTCATATGCCGATGGATGGAAAGAAAAAATAATTGGATTTCTTGTTTTTAAAGCAATTAATGATTTAAAGATAACGGTTGAAGTTGGATTTGTTGTTGGAATAATTCCACAAATAACACCAACTGGTTCAGCAATTTCAGTAATTCCAGTTAGGGGATCTTCATTAATAATCCCTACCGTTTTTAAGTGACGAAGGTTATTTGTCACATATTCACAGGCAAATAAATTTTTAACAGCTTTATCTTCAAAGACTCCTCGTCCTGTTTCATTCACTGCTGCTTCCGCTAAAACCCCATGTTGGTCAAGTCCTGCAACCGAGCATTTTGCTACAATATAATCCACAGCCTCTTGATCAAACGATTCAAATTTTTCTAAAGCAGCTAACGCATTTTGAACTAATTCATCTACATGAGCATCAATCTGTTCATTTGTCCATTCTTGAACTGGCTTCACTTCTTGTTCTACTTTGTTTTGTTCACTCATCTTTTAAAATCTCTCTCCTGTCTTTTTAGTTTATACACGCTAGATATATTAAAAAATGAGAGCCATTATTCCAACTTCAATAAATTCAATTCACTGCTATTAAAAATTCTAGTAACTAAAGACAAAATCCGCTATCGATTGAATAATAAACATGATACTTTTCATGACTTATGCTCAAAAGGAACTATTTCGTGTCTAACTTATCTATTCCTAAAATATTATTTATAAAACCATAAAAAAAGAGCCTTTCGGCTCTTTTTTGATTATTCCCACTCGATTGTTGCAGGCGGTTTTGATGTAATGTCATACACTACGCGGTTAACGTGTGCCACTTCATTTACGATACGAACTGAGATTTTCTCTAATACTTCAAATGGGATACGTGCCCAGTCAGAAGTCATTCCATCGATTGAAGTTACGGCGCGAACAACGACTGTGTAATCATAAGTACGCTCATCGCCCATAACACCTACTGATTTGATGTTTGGTAAAGCTGTGAAGTATTGCCATACGTCGCGCTCTAATCCCGCTTTTTTGATTTCTTCACGTAAGATGAAGTCTGAATCACGAACGATTTCTAATTTCTCTTCTGTGACTTCTCCTAAAACGCGAATTCCTAATCCTGGTCCTGGGAAAGGTTGACGGAAGACAATTTCTTCAGGTAAACCAAGTTCTAATCCTAATTGGCGAACTTCGTCTTTGAATAATGTGTTTAATGGTTCGATTAACTCAAATTCCATATCTTCTGGTAATCCACCTACGTTATGGTGAGATTTAATTGTTTGAGCTGTATCTGTACCCGATTCGATAATATCTGTATATAAAGTTCCTTGTGCTAAGAACTTCATGTCTTTTAATTTAGCTGATTCTTCGTCGAAGCAGTAAACAAATTCGTTTCCGATGATTTTACGTTTTTGTTCTGGATCAGAAACTCCTTTTAATTTACTTAAGAAGCGCTCTTGTGCATCGATTTTGATGAAGTTCATATTGAATTTTCCATCAAATGTTTCAACAACACTTTCAGCTTCTCCTTTACGAAGTAATCCATGATCAACGAACATACATGTTAATTGATCTCCAATTGCGCGGTGAATTAATGCAGCAACTACTGATGAGTCTACTCCCCCACTTAACGCACATAATACATTGTCGTTTCCAACTTGTGCACGAATTTTTTCTACTTGGTCTTCAATGAAGTTTTTCATTGACCAGTTTGCTTGTGCACCACATACGTTAAAGATAAAGTTACGTAACATTTCTGTTCCGTGTACTGAGTGTTGAACCTCAGGATGGAATTGTACTAAGTAAATATTGCGCTCTTCACATGAAGCTGCAGCAATTGGACAAGAGTCACTACTTGCATCAACAACAAATCCTTCTGGTAAGTTTGTTACATGGTAACCATGGCTCATCCATACGACTTGCTCTTCTGGTGTTCCTTGGAATAACTTGCTGTTATTTTTAATTGTAATTTCAGCTTTTCCATATTCACGTTGCTCTGCACGTTCAACAGTTCCACCATGCATATGAGTTGTTAATTGCATCCCATAGCAAATACCTAAAATCGGTAATCCTAAGTTAAAAATTTCAGGGTCTACTGTAAAAGCACCTTCTTGAGTGACACTGTTTGGACTTCCACTGAAGATAATCCCTTTTACATTAGACATTTTTTTGATGTCTTCAGCTGTTAATTTATGTGATTTTAATTCACTGTATACTCCAAATTCGCGAATACGTCGCGCGATTAATTGATTGTACTGACTACCAAAGTCAAGAACAATAACTTGATCGTGTTGCATGCCTTTCACCTCTTTTTACTAGTATGACTATTACAATAAAAATTTATAGGTCATCACCCTAAAAATTTCTTATTACGATTATATAGTAAAAAATGAACTTTCGCCATCAAAATTAAGACAAAACGTTCACTTTTACTACTAATTACGACAAGATACCACTTTTAAATCTCCCAAATTTAAAAGTACCCAAAACGAAATTACGCTAATACGAAATGGATTAAGAAGATAACTGATAATACCCACATCACTGGATGAATTTCTTTTTCACGGCGTGCAGCTACCATCATAATTGGATATAATAAGAACCCAGATGCAATCCCTTCTGCGATTGAATATCCTAAGACCATCATAATGATTGTTACAAAGGCTGGAATTGATGTCTCTAAGTTCTTCCATTCAATATCTCCTAAAGAAGATGCCATTAAAATTCCGACTGTAATTAGTGCTGGTGCTGTTACTGCTGATGTAACAACTGATAATAATCCTGAACAGAATAACATCACTAAGAAACATAATGCTGTAAACACAGAAGTTAATCCTGTACGTCCACCTGCTTCAACTCCTGTTAATGATTCAACGAATGAAGTTGTTGAAGATGTTCCTAATACTGATCCAATAACTGTTGCAGTTGAGTCGGCTAATAATGCTTTATCTCCATCAACTAAATGACCTTTTTCATTGACTAATCCAGCACGAGAACCAACTGCCATTAATGTTCCTGCTGTATCGAAGAAATCAACAAATAAGAATGAGAAAATAACTGGAATCATTTCTGCTGTAAAAATTGATGGTAATGCTTCAAATAATGCTCCGAATGTTGGCTTTAAAGATGGAATTGGAGCAATAATTTGTGTTGGTAAATCAACAACTCCTAAAAAGATTCCTACAACAGCTGTCACAATCATACCGATAAAGATCGCTGCCGGTGTTTTACGAACTAATAAAATTAAAGTTACAATTAAACCGATAACTGTAATTAAAACGTTAGGATCTGTGAAGTTACCGATTCCGACTAGCGTTGCATCATTATTCACAATAATTCCTGAGTTTTGGAATCCTAAGAATGCAATAAAGAACCCAATCCCTGTTCCAACCGCATGTTTTAATGACGTTGGAATACTGTTAATGATTAACTCACGTAATCCTGTTGCTGATAAAATAATAAATAAAATTCCTGAAACAAAAATCCCTGCTAATGCTTGTTGCCAGCTATATCCCATCATTAAGACAACTGTATAAGCGAAGAAAGCATTCATTCCCATACCTGGTGCTAATGCCACTGGGAAATTTGCATAAAGTCCCATAATTAATGTACCCACAGCAGCTGCTAAAATCGTTGCAGTGAATACCGCTCCTGTATCCATCCCCGATGCTCCAAGCGTGTTTGGATTAACAAAGATGATGTAAGCCATTGATAAGAATGTTGTCAATCCGGCGATAAACTCTCTTGAAACCGTTGTACCACGCTCTTCTAGTTTGAAGAATTTGTTCATATAGGTTACTCCTCCTAATTGTTCATTCTTCTCTCGACTGTTTGTTTAAACAACTATAATGACCATGAATTATCTAAATTCCTACTCCCAATAGTTAGATATGAAATGGCCTTCTCCCATGATCATGATAATCATTTAAACAAAAAAAGACTTTCAGCAATTAGTACTGAAAGTCCCCACAGTGGAATGATTAAACCAGATAAACCTTGACCTGTTTATCTAGCAATTGCCACCCGTAGTCTACTCATTTACGGTGAGTAGGTAGAGACTTTCGGACCTTATTTCCGATAATATACGAGAGAAAAGATTAAATTTACTACTTAACTATAAAATCAATTAAGAAAAAAGTCAATGTAATTTCCACAAATTGTTTACATAAAATAAATAAAATCAAGCTAAAATGAAAATAACAAAAAGTTTTTTCATTAATCATTCAATATATTCTAACAAAGTATCACATGATTTCTCAAAAAATACTAAATTTCACCGATAAAAAAAGACTCCTGATTAATCAGCGAGCCTTTCGATAAAAGAATTGTATAAATTTTATGGTAATCAAAAAAAATCCTCTAACAATAGTAAACACCAAAAATCCAAAAATGACTCCTAGTGTATTCATCATCAAGTCATCAACATTAAATCCCCGATACGCATATCCTGTAACAAAATCGTAAGACAACTGGATCAATTCAATGGATAATGAAATAAAAAATCCAATGAGTATCATTCGTAAGAATCCCCAATCCCTTTTCTTAAATAATATAGGGCAATAAAAACTTAGGGGCATCAACATCAAGAAATTTCCGACTGTTGTAATATGAAAAAGATTTCCCCATTTCATAAAATCAAATAGCTGTAAATTATGTCTACGCTCCACAAGGATTCCACATTTTACTTGTTGTTTAAGCAATTCAATATATGTTTCATTAATTGGAATTGGAAAAAAAGCTAATCGAATCACATTTAACACATAAAAAATGAAGCTTGAGACAATCATAAACTGAAGTAATGACTTATCCACTGACCTCTTATGATATATAAACATAAACACTAATGTCAAAATGACTGTCATCAAAAAGCTAAAATGAATGACGGATGTTTTCTCGAGTGCAGTTACTTGATCGGCTAACTCAGATAAATTCCGACAGTCAGATAACTCCCAGTTCATAATGTCCACCTCTTTTTATCATTTTTATTTTACATGTACGACTTTCGTCTTAACTAGCATATCGTGTAACGCACGTAATTCTTGCTTACGAATGCATTGATATGTTAATAAAATCCCATTAAATAATACAATAACTCCTTGTGTCAATGATGACAATAAGAACTTCACAACGAAATCACGTTGAAAATACTGTTTTGGTGTTAAATCATTTCCATCTAATGTAACTACTTTAATTTTTAATAATTTTTTACCAATTGTTTGTCCTGGCATTTTAACTGGAATATAAACAAAGTAAATCCACACATAAAATAATTGCAAAGCAACCATCATACCTAGTCCACTTAAGCTTAATGGATTATTCCCACTAGCCTGTAATGAAGTCATAATAAAACTAAAGTTCCCAAAAAAGATTAAAGCTAATAATAATGCATCCACTATAAACGCAGTCCCACGTCTTAATAACATATTAAACATTTCTATTCTTCCCTTCTCAATCATAATAAATTTCACTTTCGTTGATGTAAACTAATACTGTTTCATTATACATGAGATAAGAAAGCGTGTAAATTAAGCGCTCATATCTTTTAGCTTCTACCTATCTTTTATGCAGTAATATAGTGTAAATATTCCATATTATAGTATAATACTCTTAATAGCAGAATCTATACGGCTATTAAGAAAATCATTCGGAAAAGGGGAATTTTTTATGTCATTCGATTATTCATATTTTTATGAATTAGCTAAAGACATTTTGACAACACCAAGCCCTAGTGGCTACACACATATCGTAATCGATAAAATTAAAAATTATGCTGATGAATTAGGTCTGAAAAGCTTTAAAACGAATAAAGGAAATCTAATCGTTGAATTTGAGGGTGAAGATTCAAACAAAACTTTAGCTTTATCTGCCCATGTGGATACACTAGGTTTAATGGTTCGCTCAATCAATAGTGATGGAACATTAGCTATCACTTCAATTGGTGGGAATCAAATGATGACCTTACAAGGGGAATATTGTAAAGTTCATACACGCGACCAAAAGACATATACAGGAACAATTCTAAGCACTTCCCCATCTTCGCACGTTTATGAAGATTGTGCCCGTAAAGGTCAAACAGCTGATGAATTAATGATTCGCTTAGACGAAGTCGTTCATAGCAAAGATGATGCACTAGCTCTTGGGATTCAAAATGGTGATTTTATTTCTATTGATCCTAAAACAACTATCACGGACAGCGGATTTATTAAATCACGTCATATTGATGATAAAATTAGCGTCTCAATTATCTTTACTGTTTTTAAATATTTATTAGAAAACAACAAAAAACCAAACTACAATATCAAATTTATTATTTCAACATATGAAGAAATCGGACATGGTGCCGCACACTTACCAAGTAGTATCGATCGTATGATTGCCGTTGACATGGGATGTATCGGAAAAGATTTATCATGTACAGAATATGATGTTTCAATCTGTGCGAAAGATTCATCAGGGCCTTACGACTATCAAATGGTATCTGAATTAATTGAAATATCTAAAAAATATAACTTAGGTTATGCGGTCGATGTTTACCCATTCTACGGTTCAGATGCCTCGGCTGCTCTTCGTGCTGGGCATGATATTCAAGCGGCATTAATTGGACCAGGTGTTCATGCCTCACACGGTGTAGAACGTACACATATTGATGGATGCACGAATACAATGAAATTATTACATGCTTATTTAACAGAAATTAAGTTTTAATCCATAAAGAAAGGAGCCTAACGGCTCCTTTTACTATTCAACAACTAAACGTGCTGATTTATCTCCATTTAAATACGCTTGATAACGATTAATAATATCCATCATTTCTTCACGTGTTTTAACCGTTGTTACCATACGTTTAACATGAGTTGCCCCATCTAGTCCTTTGATGTACCATGCCATGTGTGAACGCATTTCAAGTAACGCTACTTTTTCACATTTTAAATCAATTAGACGATCCATATGATCCACTGCTAAGCGTAATTTTTCTTCAGCTGATGGTTCTGCGATTAATTCATCTGTTTTTAAGTAATGAACGATTTGTTTCATTAACCATGGGTTACCTAAAGCGGCACGACCAATCATGATTCCATCCACACCTGATTCTTCTAACACTTTTTTCGCAAATTCAGGTGAATTGATATCTCCATTTCCGATTACCGGAATAGTTTTGATTGCATCCTTAACATCTTTGATAATTCCCCAATCAGCTTTTCCTTCATACATTTGAGAACGTGTACGGCCATGAACAGCAATGGCACTTGCACCTGCTTGCTCAATCTTAAGTGCATTTTCTACTGCATAAATGTGCTCTTTGTCCCATCCAGTACGCATTTTTACCGTAACAGGCTTTTTACATACATCAACGACACTTGCGACAATGTCATAAATTTTATCTGGTTCCAATAATAAACGAGCTCCCGCTTCATTTTTAGTGACTTTTGGAACTGGGCATCCCATATTAATATCAATGATATCGCAATCGCAATTTGCATCAACATATTTAGCTGCCTCAACGAATGTTTCTTTATCTGCACCAAAAATTTGCATTGATAATGGACGTTCTGCTGGGTCAACATAAAGCATATCTAATGTTTTTTTATTTTGATAAACAACAGCTTTATCACTAACCATCTCAGCATAAATTAAACCTGTTCCCATTTCTTTAACAATCGTACGGAACGCTGCATTACAAACACCTGCCATCGGCGCTAAAACAACTGGGTTATCAATTTCAATCTCACGAATTTTCCAAGTCATATTTTCACCACTTTCTTTTTAATTCTCATTCATCTATATATCAATCAAAATTATTTCGACACAAAATCTCAAATCATCATTATACCTTATCCCATTGAAAACTTCAAGCCAAGCAACTTTCTCAATCCTTTTTGAAATATTACCTAGGTAATATTTTTTATTGAGATCTGTTTTAAAAAAGTGTTTATATTTCTTTAAAATATACTAATTTATTTAAATTGTCGCTCCATCACTTCAAAATATAGCAGTTATTCATATCCATGTTTTGAAACCTCAACCTTTATCTCAAACACACTCAAAATAAAAAAGAGAGTCTCACTCTCTTTTTATCCTTTCCAAATAACAAATGCCATGTATGCTACATAAAGCAACACTAAGAAGGCACCCTCTGGTTTATTAATTTTACGTTTTGAAGCCGCAAATCCATAAGTAATGAATGACGCTGCTAACATAATGAACATATCAAAGAAGACGGTATTATTAATTGTGATTTCATGAATAAATGATGAAATACCTAATACGAAGAAAATATTAAAGATATTCGATCCAATTACGTTACCAAGGGCAATGTCACTTTCACCTTTACGAGCTGCCACAATTGATGTGACTAGCTCTGGAAGTGAAGTTCCCACTGCTACAATTGTTAATCCGACCATACTTTGACTCATTCCAAAGGTAATGGCAATATCAGAAGCAGCATCAACTACCCAGTCACCACCTAAAACAATTCCAACAATTCCGACTAAACATAATCCAATACTTTTTGGCATTGAGTACGTTTTAATCTCTTCTTCCTCATCCGTACCATTTTTACGAGAGGTTAAGGCTAATTCAATTAGATAGTACATAAAGATTCCAAATAACACTAATAACATAATTCCATCTGCACGTGTTAAGACGTTATCGGGATAATTATGATATTTTGAATCATATCCTAAAACGATAAGAACGAAAGCCCCCATAATTGCAAATGGAAACTCCTTCGCAATAATGGAACGTTTAACATTTAAGGGGCAAATAAAGGCGGCTACTCCAACAACAACTAATAAATTGAAAATATTCGATCCAACAACATTCCCAACTGTAATATCATTTGCACCTGCAAATGCTCCTGTAATACTAACTGATGCTTCTGGGGCACTTGTACCAAATGCCACAATGGTTAATCCAATAATTAAACTAGGAATTTTCAATGATTTTGCAATTGAAGACGCGCCATCTACGAACCAATCCGCACCTTTAATTAATAAAATGAAACCAATAACCAAGATAATATAACTCATTTATTTCACATCCTTTATTAAATTTTATCCTAGGATTGTATTTTGTAAGAAAATACTCAGACCAATAATAATTAAAATAATACCTCCGACAATCTCGGCATAATTTTTTAAATATTTTCCAACTTTGTTTCCAAGCACGACTCCAGCATAACTAATGACAAACGTAATTCCTCCAATTAAAGTGATCGCCCAAAGAATATTCACATTTAAAAAGGCAAACGTCACTCCAACTGCTAATGCATCAATACTCGTTGCAATGGCCAAAATCATTAAAGATTTCGTACTTAATGGATTGCCCTCTTCAAACTCATCCTCATCATCTTGAAAAGACTCATATAACATCTTTCCACCAATAGCACATAATAAAATTAAAGCAATCCATGGTGTAAAGGCATGAATATATTTTTCAAAACTTTGTCCACATGCCCATCCAATAAACGGCATTAGTGCCTGAAAACCACCAAAGAATAATGCAACTTTCGCTGCTTGGTGAGGTTTAGCTTCTTTCAAACTAATCCCTTTTGCGATAGCTATGGTAAAAGCATCCATCGCTAAACTAATCGCAACAAAGACCAATGTAATAAGTCCCATAAGTGACCTCCTATTTAATTTTTTCATTTAAGCTGAGAAAAGTACGCAATAAAAAAACGAGAATCTTACATAACAAAAAAAGCTGTTATGTATGAGTCTCGTTATTTAATATTAAGCCAGAAACTAAGTTCGCGGTTGTTGACTTAATCACATCAAAGATGCCAACTACTCCCTCATCATTAAATGAGTTATTTAATTATAACGAGATTATTATACTATATTTAGATTTTATAAATCAAGAAAATTATACCAATATCTAAAGAGACTATTCTTAGTATTTACAAAAATATCAATTTTAACACACTAATTCACAGATTCTGCTATATCTATGCCATGAATGGGTGATCAAGCTTGAACGACTTCAATCTAAACTTATTATAGGGAAATTTTAATATGAATGAAACAACTACTTGAACATGTAAATTTAGAAATTCACAAGGTCAATTACGTTCAATTAATATCCATAGTCTAGCTGATGACTTATCATCTGAAAAAATCACTAACTTTATGCCATATGTCATTGATAGTAAGGTCTTAGTTATTAACTAGGGCTAACCTAATTTAAAGTTCATCAGTATCATAGTCGCTTCAGTTACTAGAATATTAGTTTAGACTAGCAAGTAAAAGCCTCCATTCTTTTGATGAGGGCTTTTTAATTTATCTAAAATCTTATGACTTCTTTACAACTCAAACGACGTAAATCCAACTTTTTCGTCGCCTTCACAGTGTATAATGAGAAAATCATATGGAGGTGAATGCTGTGAGCCGTTATCAAAATAAACAAAAAAAGATTTGGTTTAATATTATCACACTTAATATTTTAACTTTAATTATTGGGGGATGCGCGTACTATTATTACGAAACAAGCACACTCATTAAATCATTAAATACTAAAATTGAGCAACAAAATCAAACAATTGATCAACAACATCATGCCCAAACAGCATTAATTGATGCCAATCATTCGCTACAACAACAACTAGAAGAGGCCCTACAAACAAAACTAACATTAGAAGATGAAAATACATCTCAAGAAGATCAACTTGTAGCATTAACTGAGCAAAATGAGCAACTCAATCAGAATATTAGTAGCTTGAGCAGTCAGTTAGATGAACTAACTAAATTAAACGAACAATATATCGCCGAACGACCACTCAGTGTTATAGATCTTGAAACAAAATATCGAAAACTTCTTGGAGAGGCACAAACTAAAGCGAGCGAACTAGAGACAGCAAAAAATGAAGTTCAAAAAGAACATGATAAAATCCAAAACTATTATAATGAAATTAACGAACATTTTTATATTAAAGATGATTTAAAAGTAAAACTTGTTGAAACAAGAACGGAAAATCAGCATTATTGGGTCACTGAAGTGATTTCGTCTGATACCACTCCCCTAAAAGGGGCGATGGCCAATGATACGTACAATGGAAATCGGGAGACTATCTCCTCTATGGCCAATCGTTTAAATGCCGTACTTGCCATTAACGCCTCAGGCTTTTATGCTAAAACAAATAAACCGATGGGAACTGTCGTTCGCAACGGAGAACTTATTAGCCTTGACTCTGCCTATACAGAGGAAATTTTATCTTTACAATCAGATGGCAATTTAAATTTTACAACTGTTAATACAGAAGAAGAATTTAATTCCGGTGATATTGAGCAAACCTTTACTTTTGGTCCTATTCTTATTCGAGATGGACAAGCTACTCAGTTAAGTGATAAAAGTCGTCATCCAAGAACCGCAATTGGTCAACTCAATGATAATCGATATGTGATTGTTGTTGTTGAAGGGCGAATGGAAGGTGCGGATGGAATGACCTTAAATGAACTTCAACAAATTTTTTTAAATCTCGGATGCAAAACTGCCTATAACTTAGATGGTGGTGGATCGACTAGCCTTTACTTCCAAGGAAAATTAATTAACACTCCCTCTGATGGAAGTGAGCGCTCAGTGGTCGATATGATTTATTTCTAAAAGGGGCTGTATCAAAATGACTAAAACTTCATAGTCATGGAGCTACATGCTCCTTTTTTTGGCTATTCATCGTAAAAAAATTAGGCCCTGGATTGAATTTTATGGATTGAATTTATTTTTGAGTACGATGAAAAGAAGGACGTTTCTTTCCTTCAAAATGACCGTATATTCTGATTTTTTAAGCCACTTTTTGTGTATGGAGTTGTTGCCCGCAACGATTGTTTTGGATTTTGTTATGTAATTTTTGTACATTATATCCAAAACATAGAAGCAACATTTCTACTGTGACATGAACTTTTCCGCGGGTTAAAAATTTTCTGAAGCCGTAATCTTGTTTTAACACGCCAAAAGCACCTTCAACTTGAATGGGGCGATTCTTTCTTAAAATAATCCCTTCTTCACTTTGGATATTTTCAAGTGACTCTGTTCTTAGCGAAAGCATTTTTTTAGACACTTCTATTCGTTTATGGTTTCCTTCTTTCGCTTTTGTACATTTGGAACGCAAGGGACAATCTTGGCAAGTTTCACATTCATAAATCGTGACTTCTTTTCGATATCCCGTCCGACTTTCTCGACTTTTAACTTCGATCGGTTTTAACACTCTTCCATTGGCACACGTATAGGTATCTGTGAGTTCATCATATGCCATGTTTTCTCGTTTCCCCAGTTGAGCTTTATATTTTCTTGTTTTTGAGGCTTCATAGTTGAGAGGCTTAATGAAAACTTTTTGATGGTTCTCCTTCAAATAAGCATAATTTTCTTCACTTTCATAACCTGCATCTGCGATCACCCGTTCAAATGTGTTAGATAATCGAGATTCCATGGATGTCAGAAAGGGAATCAAAGTCGTGACATCATTGGCCGAACTAAAGATTCCAACATGCACAATATACTCCGCTTCAACGCCAATTTGGACATTATATCCTGGTTTTAATTGACCATTTTTCATGTGATCGTCTTTCATTCTCATAAAAGTGGCATCAACATCCGTTTTTGAACAACTTGAACGATGCTCGCCAATCCTTTCTTGATACGTCAAATACATGTTCTGTTTTTCAATATAATCCTCGAGTGCTTCCACTTGACGTTGGAGAACGGTTTTTCTCTTTCCTTTTCCAGAAACAAATTCAATGGATTGTTCAATCACTCGTTGTTTCAAATTCATTAAACAAGATTCTAAAACATCTAAGGGTTGATTCGAATTGAACTGATACGTTGTTAGATACATTTCGTTGATTTGTTGAAGCAGTTTTTCAATTTTTGTATGAAGTTTAGATTCATTTTTAGTGACTGATTTTAACCAAACAAAGGAATAACGATTGGCATTCGCTTCAATTTTTGTTCCATCAATAAATAGGTTTTTAAAATGAATTTCATCTAAGGCGTGAAGACGCTCAATCCATTGATCAAATAAATCTTCCATGACACCATCGCTTAAATGATGTTTTCTAAATCGATTAATCGTATGATGGCTAGGCGCGGGATAACCGTTTAACAACCAGATAAAATGAATATCCCGTTGACAAAGTCGCTGAATTTCTCGCGAAGAGAAAGCGCGATTCATATACGCGTAAACTAAAATCTTAAACATAATAACCGGTGGTACGACAGAATTTCTCCCTTGATCAGAGTAAGTGCTTAATAATTTTTTATCATCTAATCCCTCCAATAATTGATTAAGCAAACGTACAGGGTCATGAGGTGCAATATAAACTTGAATATCCATCGTTAAAGAGAGTTGATATCCAGCTGAATAAGTTGTATAATCTTGATGTATATTTTCTTTTTTTAGCATAAAAAAAGTATACAAAAAAGCAGTCCCGAATGGGACTGCCTTTTTTTGTAAACTCTAGTTTTTTAATTCAAAGGGCCATCTATTTTGAGACAGCCCCTTTTTTTACATAACTCCATTTATTTACTAAATAACAATCATCTGTATAAATAAAATAAAGTCTCCACCCATGTAAGTGATGAATTAAGAACATCTCTTTTACATAGAAAATTGGACTGTTTAAGTCAAAAACACAAAAAAAGAAGCCTTGGCTTCCTTTTTATTTTGATGAAATAATTTTTAAGGCTTCTTGATTAAAATTTTGTGCCCAATCTTGTACCTTTTTTTCTTTAACAACTAACTGTGGACAAATCTCTGCTAGTGGAATCATCACAAAATCACGTTCTGTCATATATGGATGTGGCACGATTAAACGTTCACACTCAATTTTCTCATCATTATAAATTAAAATATCCACATCGATCACACGAGGTCCCCACTTAAACTCACGTACACGTCCAAGCTCATTTTCAATCTGTTGACAAACATCCAATAGTTCAATTGGACCTAACGTCGTTTCAATTTCAACAACTAAATTCATAAAAATATCTTGGTCAACATATCCCCATGGTGCTGTTTCATACAAAGATGATAACGTCGTAATCGTTATTTGTTCGTGATGATTTAGTATTTGAATCGCATCATACAAATAACGCTTTTTATCTCCCATGTTTGAACCTAGTCCTAAATAGGCTTTATTCATTCTCATCGCTCCTAACGTGTCACTGTTAAACTAACAGCAGCTGTGCCGTTAAAGTTTGCGATGGGTGGTTGCATTTTACGAACCTCAACTGTTACTTTCTCAACTGATAGATAAGTTTCAATTAACTTATTTCCAATACGATAAGCTAACGTTTCTAATAAATCAACATGTTCACCATACATCACATCTTCAACTAAAGCATACGCATCTGCGTAATTAATCGTTAAATTTAACGCATCAACTGCTCCTGCTTTTACGACACAATCTGTTGTCATCCATACATCCACTTTAAATTTTTGATCAAATTCATATTCATGTGGACAAGCCCCATGGCGTGTAATAAAAATCATATCATTCAACATAATTTTTCCCATATTTATATCCTCACTTTATACATAATTTAAAAGGGTTTGCATCACTTTTGCTGCCCGCGAATTTTCAAGTACATCATGTACACGCACAATTTCAACTTCTTGACTCACAGCAAAGCAAGTAGCTGCCATTGTACCTTCCGTACGATTGTTAACATCAAGCCCGCCAAGTAAATGTCCAATCGATCCTTTCTTACTTACACCAAGTAAAATTGGATACCCTAGGTCATGTAATTCGGAAACTCGTTGCATTAATTCAATATTACCCTCAACAGTTTTAGCAAAACCAATTCCTGGATCAATAATAATTTTATCGTCTGGTACTCCAGCTACTTTCACTAGATCAATACACTCTTTCAGCTCAGCTTTCACTGTATCAACAATATCTTCATATTCTGTTAATTCACCACTAATCGTAGTGATACAATTTGTTTCATTTAAATTCGGCTTACGATTGTGCATTAAAATAACATAAGCACCACTTTGAGCCATAACTTCTGGCATTAATGGATCAAACTTAGCACCACCAATATCGTTAATAATTGTCGCTCCCACTTCAACCGCTTGTCTTGCCACTTCTGCTTTATAAGTGTCTACTGAAATGGGCACATCAATTTCACTCGCTAATCGTTTAATAACAGGAATTACACGCGCTAACTCTTCTTCAAGTTCTACAATAGTTGAACCCGGACGTGTCGATTCACCACCGACATCAATAATATCGGCCCCATCTGCTACCATTTGTTTAGCTCGAGCCACAATCTCATCTAAATGTTGATAACTTCCTCCATCTGAGAAACTATCTGGGGTAGTGTTTAATATTCCCATAATTAATGTCTTTTTTTCACTTGGCCACATCATAATCCCTCATTTTTCATCAATATCCATAACTTAGTATAAGTATAATTCATCTTTTTCATGAAGTAAATAAAGAAAAAGCATCGATTACTCGATGCCTATTTTTGTTCAGTTAGCTCTTCTCCATGTACTTTGAAATATCCCTTTGGATGCTTACAAACTGGACAGATAGTCGGTGCTGCTACTCCATAATGAATATGCCCACAAACTTGACACTCCCAGGCAACGGGAGTTGCCTTTTTAAACATCGTGTCATCCTCTAACTCTTTGGCTAATTTCGCAAATCGTTTACTATGTATTTCCTCAATTTTAGCAATCATATTAAATGAAGCTGCAATTTGATTAAATCCTTCTTCTTTTGCCACTCTAGCAAACGTAGGATAAACTTGTTCATGTTCATGACTTTCGGCAGCGACAGATGCTAATAAGTTTTTCACCGTATTTTCTTGATATAAATCAACAGGATAAGCCGCATCAATCTCAATTTCTTCTCCATTGAACTCTTCAGCTAAATACTCAAAAAAGATTTTTCCATGCATACGTTCCTGTTCAGCGGTATAGTTAAAAACATCCGCTACTAATGGATAACCTTGTTTTTGTGCAATCCCTGCATAAAATGTATATCGGTTTCTAGCCTGCGATTCTCCCGCGAATGCTCTCATTAAATTTTTATGTGTTTCAGTCCCTTTTAAAGATGCCATATTCCCAACCTCCGTTAATCTGAATGATAATTTTATTGTGGGAGGTTCAAAAAAGATTATTCAAAAAAATTCAAACTTTAATTAATCTGCTATCAGTCACACACAAAAAGGACTCGCTTTCTCCTATTTTTTTGTTCATTAATATTTTTCTTGTAAATATCTACAAATCAGTACAAGCTGTGAATTAAATTCTTTTACATACGGTAATGTCGTATCTTTTTTCGGTTGAAAGCAGATAATTTCATCATCAGCAAATGATAAGATTAATCGGTGACAATTCTCAGCTAATTGGTACTCACTTTTCACAAGATAACGAAGACTTCGTGTAACTACGCGAATCACTTCTAAATCATAAGTAATCGTGATGAGTTGATAGGTTGGCGTAAAAATATAAAGAATCAAATCCTCATCACGACAGTATAAGTTTTTAGGATAGACGAGGATTTCATTATCTAAAATAAGGATTTCATCTAAAGCTTTTAACATATAAATAAGCGCAATCGATTGTGAATCAATATAACGCATTGAACTTTCTCTTAACTGGCTAATCGTAATCATAAAAAAACTCCCTTCACAACAACATATGTCGAAAAGGGAGTAGACATGCTTTTATTCAGTGATTCGTAATAAGTAATTATAAATAGCAAGCTGATCTTGATTTACAGGGCTCAGCTTTGGTTCTTTTAAGGTATATGGAACATGAACCACATCTCGAATGAATTTCATTCGTTTTTGAGCGACTTTTTCATAAAATTCTTTTTTATCTTTCGTTCTTAAATAGTTTTTTAATGGTAAGCTTAATTGCTCCAGTTGTGGATATTGATCATAATACAATGCCACTAAGTCAATCGTCGCTACATTTGCACGATCGTACTTCATGGTTTTAGGATTCAATAACTGAGTGTAGTAGTAACTTAGCTCTGTCATAATAGTAACATCTTGTCCATCTTTAGCTAATCGTTTCGTAGATTGGCTGGCATACTTTTGACTGTGTAAACTATGTCTTAAATGACTCGATTCTGCAAAATGTGTATTGATAACATCTTGTGCCATTAACCAGTTATAAACACTATAAAAGTTGGCTAATTCTAGATGTCCTAGTTTTGCTAACGTTACAGAAATTCGATTTCTCAAATGACATCTAGCCTTAGCATCCTCCTCATTATGATATAAGAAAACATAAACTTTTAATCGCAATTGAAGTGGTAAATAATCGAGCGGTGTCGTCGGATAAACCCTGAATTTCCCTTGATAAATCCATGCAATTCGCTGAGTTAAGAACTTATTTAAGGTCTCTGTTTCTAACCTTGCATCTTGAAGAACATTTTGAAACGATGAATTAAAATATGACTCTAACCGATTGAGCTTTGATTTTGCTAATGAGACATACCAATCAGGTAATGTTTCAGATGCTTTTAACATCTGATAAACATATAAATATTTAATATTCAATAAATAACCTTTGCTTCCTATATCATTACTTGCTTTTTTAAATGGATTCAATAATGTAATATCAGGGTCATGTTGATAACTATCTAATAACTTCTCAGCTTTATAAATAGATTTTTTAAATTTCATATTTCTCACCCCGCCTATATCAATTAAACTTTTAGGTTCCTATTACATTATATGCACGATGATGTCTATTTTTGTTAATGCTTTCCGAAAACATAAAAAAAGAAGGGAGGACTTCCCTTCTTCTATTCCACCGATAATTCTGTTTTTTCTTCAGAAACTTCTTCTTCAGTCACTAGCTCAATTGCTTCTTGTTCTGTTTCTAATTCTGCTTTTAAACGTGGTGCAATATCATTTAATAAATAATGACGAACTTGTTTTCCTAAATCTTCACGATTCAAAGCAAAATCAATTGTTGCTTTAATAAATCCAAACTTATCCCCAACATCATAACGTTGACCTTCAAAGTCATAAGCATACACAGCTTGACGATCCATTAAACGGTCAATTGCATCTGTTAATTGAATCTCTCCTCCAGCACCAGGCTCTTGATTTTCTAACATTTCAAAAATCTCTGGTGTTAAGACATAACGTCCCATTACCGCTAAATCAGATGGCGCGTCTTCTACCTTTGGTTTCTCAACCATACCTGTTAATTTCACCATACGACCATTTTCGGTTGGTGTATGAGACTGAGATGGACGGACGATTCCATATTTCGACACCTCTTCATGGGGTACACGTTGAACTCCCATAATTGAGCATCCAATTTTATTATAAGCTTGAACTAATTGACGTGTAGCTGGATTTTCATCATTAACAACAACGTCGTCACCTAATAAAACGACAAACGGTTCATCTTTAATAAATGTTTTTGCGCATAAAATTGCATGCCCTAATCCTTTGGCTTCTTTTTGGCGCACATAATGAATTTGAGCTAAGTTAGAAATTCCTTGAACCATTTCTAACATATCCGTTTTTCCTTTTTTCTCTAATGTATCTTCCAGCTCATATGATTTATCAAAATGGTCCTCAATCGGACGTTTCATTGAACTTGTAACAATTAAAATTTCTTCAATTCCAGATGCTACAGCTTCTTCGACAATATATTGAATTGTTGGTTTATCAACAATAGGTAACATTTCTTTTGGTTGTGCTTTTGTTGCAGGTAAAAAACGTGTTCCTAATCCTGCTGCTGGAATAACTGCCTTTCTCACCGGTTTACGCATGATTTCATCTCCATTTCACTTTTAACCGCTTTTTCTAAAGCAATTATATCATAATTTATTCTTACACATTGTAAAATTATTATAAAGATTTAAATTGATGAAATTTCTTATGTATTTTACTCACCAATCCTCACCAAATTCATAGATTAAATTAGGTAGTAAATCTACCGATCACTTAAGTGGGGTGAATATTTATGTTTGGAAATGGAAATTCTTGTTGTTTTATCTTAGTTTTATTTATTTTATTGGCAATTATCGCATGCTGCTGTAATGGTGGATTCTAAGCCGATAAAATTCAGTTATAAAAGTGATAAAGGACTCGTTTAACAGAGTCCTTTTTTATTAATCTAATGATATTTCTTCTAATAAACGAAAGACGTCTTTATTGGTGGCATCTAAACTTAATATTTGTTCAATATATTTCTTTGCCACGATTTCATCTCCAATTTTATGAGATTCCTGCACTAATATCAGATAACGTTCGATATTCGTCTTTATTAACTCATCTTTTAGTTGTAAGACGTACTCTTTTTGCTCATCTGTGATGGCATATTTTAAAGCATTATCAATACTTGTAATAAATAATTGATAAAACAGTGGATCATCAAAATAAGTCAACGCCTCTGATTGAGCTTTATCAATATAGTATTTATATAAAAGGTCTTTATACTGGTCAATTTTTT
Organism: Turicibacter bilis; assembly: GCF_024499055.1. Classification (NCBI taxonomy): domain Bacteria; kingdom Bacillati; phylum Bacillota; class Erysipelotrichia; order Erysipelotrichales; family Turicibacteraceae; genus Turicibacter; species Turicibacter bilis. The sequence continues at coordinate 1,667,434 of NZ_CP071249.1, forward strand.
CTAATGTCTCATCCACTCGGATATTATAATTTAAAGCAGATTCTAGTCTTCCAATAACAAGTAGATATAAATGTTCCTCATAATATTTTTCAACCTGTTCATAAATACTCTCAACAACCTTTTCAGCTATTTGCGGTAACTTCTCTTGTGCCCGATAATAACGTTCTTCATCAATAGAATTTACTTCATTATAGTAGTAATAGGCAGATTCATAATTTTGACTTTCTTCAGCCTGTTCCCCTCTTAAAAAATTGGATTTAGATTTAATTAACTGATTCAAGCGTTCAATCTCCTGTTCTAATAATTCAGTTGGAACCAGTTCATATGCTTTCTCAAAACTAAGAAGAGCTCCTTTTAAATCATCATTATCCAGCGATACTTCAGCATTTAAAATATATTTATACATATCCACATAACGCGGAAGTTTACTAACAAATATACATCCTACCATTAGTACAGCAATAATTATTAATATCCATATACGACTTCGATTGTTTATCACCCAATGGTTCAAACGTTTTAATCTCGACATCTCTGTTGACTCCTTCACTGCAAAAGATGCGCCTAAAAAACTCATTCGCATCGATAAAACGATTTGAATGAGGAAATAATTATTTTTAATTAATCTATGTCTAGAGCACCAAAAATGCCTTAGTCATAAAAGCCTTTTATGATGACTATAAATAACCAGATTACTAAAATTGCTTTAATTGATTCTTTTTATTTTTACATTTAAATAGTCTGAATTTTCTCTTTAAAATAATGGGACCTTGTGTTTTAAACTTCATTTCAAGAAATTCATTAAATTGTTTTCCTAAATGACGCTTCACAATATAATTGATATAATTCTCATCCTCATACGATAAAAACAGAGACATACATTGCTTCACGTCACGGATTAAATGATTCGCCTCATATTCTGTCACGTCTATCTGTTCATAAAGCATTTTTAACTGCTGGTCAATATCTATCTGATGTTTTTGGTAAGGATCAATAATATTAAATTCATTACTGAACTCATTCATTAATTGATATAAGCTACTAATCAAACTTTGTTCATTTACTAAAATATAATGAATGCCGGTTGGCTTCAAAACTCGACTGGCTTCGTTTAATGATTCAATTTGTTGTTCTGCACTCTGAAGCTGAAAAGCAATTTTCGAAAAAACACGATCAAATGTATAACTTTCATAGATTAGATTAGTATATTCCATTTGACCAATAGAAATATTAATTCCTGTATCCATCAACTTTTTCTTTGTAACATTAACATTCAGTAATGACTGATCAATAATTTCAATCTCAAATCTCTCAACTTGTAGTTGGTGCGTCCATACTTCCTTCAAATATGTTCCGATATGGAGTACTTTTAAATCTTGATATAATTCAAACTTAGTATTGTTCTCTATCCAATCTGTAAATGCAGTAAGTTCTGTATCAGAATAGTACGCCATATATTTAATAAACATATTTAAAATCTTCAATTCATGATTCTCCATCATACTCACATTTCTTTTAGCTGACCTATTAAAATGCTTCTGACTTAATAAAGACACAATAACCAACCCCCAGTATTAGCTATAAATTCTCTTCTGTGTACAAGAAATAACGATAACTCTCCTTATAACAGAAATTCCCCCAAGTTTTTCTATCTTGTTTTGTAAAAATGCTCTAAATTTAGAGATTCCCGATTTGAAAATTTGATTCTTAATATCTTTAAACTCTGGATCACATAAAATAAACCCAATTAAATCATCCACATTATCAACCATCCATTGAGTTTGATATTCGCTCGACTCAATCGTTGAAAAAGTACTAGCTAACAATTGTTCAACTTCTTGTATATTCGATTGGAGATGTCGTGATAGCAGTTGATTTACATATAAATTCAAGTCATATTCTTCTAATAAACGATAAATAGAGGCATAGTAATCTTCTAAGATATGTGTATAATAAAAAGTTCCATCGGCTTTAAGTACACGAATCACTTCTGATAAAAGTGACGGATGATAACAATCTAGTTTCAAATCCAAATTACTTGAATAAACTAAATCGACCGTTTGATTTTCAATATCTAATCCTTCACTTTGATGTAAGGTCATATTAATATTGGAATGGTTTTTTAAAATTCGTTTTGCTTGTAAAATATTATCGATTTTCTCATCGACTAAATATAATTTCTGAAAGAACTGCGCATATTCCAAATTATGAGTCCAATAAATTTTAGAAAAACACCCTAACTCTAGGGCAACTTCATTACCCGTTAAATTCATTTTTTTAATAAACCATTGTATAAAGCTTTCTGGATTTAGACTATATCGTTGAAACATATATACTAAATCATACTGATGCGATGGATATGGGACCATCTTTAAATTATTATTTGTGACTGAAGTTAATATCATCTTATCAATATTACAAATGGTATATGTCATATTTCCTAAATCCCCCTTTAAAACTCACACAGCTACTTCTATCCCCTACTTATAAACAATACTATCTACATAATAAAGTTGCTTATGTGGATAAATAAAAACTCGATTTTCGTCGAGTAAATCAATAGTTTGACGGAAAATAAAGAAATCTATCCACAAAATTGTGCATAACTATATTCTAACATAATGTGGAAAAAAATAAATATTTTTATTACCACTTTTTATATTATTTAAGAATTAAACGTTGATTTTTGTCTAATCTTTATCGCTTAATATAATATTTTGTCTATTTTCGAATTAAACATCTATCGATTGTCGAAAAAACGATAGCGTTTTATCCCCAGATTTGATATTTCCCTTAAATCTTCATCAAAAAAAGAGGATTATCTCCTCTTTCTGTTTATAAATCAATAGCAGATCCACTTCGACACCAACGTACAAAGTGTTCACAATTATTTGTTATCAAATGATACTTCTCTTCACCTAATCGACTTAAGGCTCGTAACATGACAACTTCCTTAGGATATTTGATGGGACTATTTACTGTAAAAATAGGCTGTCCCTTTGCAAACTCTTCTAACGATACAATACAGATATGACTAAAATCATAATGAATCACCAATCCAAAACCTAAATATAACCCATGATGGGTATACGGAGTAGGACGAAATCTTTTTACGCAAATATGATCAGCGCAATCTAGATTATATTTTGATTGAATATATTGTTGATTCATCCTAAGATTCAAATCACTATCTATTTTATTGCCAATCGTTCTCCCAATACGACTGAGTTGATCAAATGCACCATAAACCTTTGGATGCTTATCCTGAACGCTCTCCAATAAACTAGAGGGTTTTGATCCTCGATTAGAAGAATTCCGTTTATTGTTATTGCTCAAGACTCTCACCGCCCTATACAATGGTTAATACAGTATATGTCAGTTGATGAAATTTGGCTCAAAAAAATGATGAGAATATCTCATAAAACACACCCTTCTAGCATATATATTGATATCAAAAAGCCCTATTAATTAAAAAAGGAGGAAGAGTATGAGATTTCAACTCGTTGATCCATCATATTGCGTTACCACTGATTTAACCTATCATAAACACGCCATCTATGAAGGCGTTCGTTCGCTTTATCCCAATGTTTCAATTAATGTCCACCGCTATTACTTCGAAATTGAAGATGAATCTTCACAAATCGTCTCTGACTTACCTTTGATTAATGAAGAAATAGCAGCTAGAGATCCCTACTTAAAATCTTTATTTAAAAATCACCCAGTTAAAACCGATAATGAAATCATTTTTTCACCTCTTTTATTTAAAAATGCGTAATCACTAACTACTCATATAAATTCAAAAAGAGCATGTAGCTCTATGACTCTAAAATTTCAGTCATTTTGATACATGCCCTTTTTATATACTTATTTTTGACGCTTTGAAAATAATGACTTCCAAAAACTCTTTTTAACAATCTCAATTGGTTGTCTCGGTTCAATTAGTTCATTTTGATAAACCTTTAATGGATTTTCAATAAATAGTTCTTTGGCTAAATTTGAATCTAACTGTGTCACCGCTTCTAATGCTTTTTGTACCTTTGGCGAACGTTTTCTCGGTGTATGCGCATCAGTGGCAATAAAGTGAATCATATGATGCTCAATTAATTTAAGTACTGTCTGTTGAACTCGTTCTCCAAAGAATCCACGAATACTTCCAACATTAGCTTGGCATAAAACACCGAGATTTAAGAATTTTAATAATAAATTCGGATCTTCCATAATCATTGGATAACGTTCTGGATGTGCCAAAATAGGTGTTAATCCCATTAATCTTAGTTCATAAAAAACATCTTCTGCATACATAGGAATATCGTTCATTGGAAACTCAATTAAAATGTACTGAGAGTTGTTTAATGTGCTGACTTCACCTTCTTGTACTAGCTTTGGTAAATCAGGTGTCATATATACTTCATGTCCTATTGATAAAGTCAAATCAATCTCTTCTTGAACAAATCTCTCATTCATTTCAGCGACTAAAGCCTCAACTTGTGCTTTATTGTAATAGTCACTATATTGGATGTAGTGTGGTGTACAAATAATATGATGAATTCCTTCACTCACCGCAATACGTGCCATTTCTAACGTTTCTTCAATATCTTTTGATCCATCATCAATTCCTGGTAATATGTGGCAGTGTAAATCAATCATCTAATTCCTCCCCTGTCTATTCTTTTATTTATTTTATCATAATTTCTATAAAATTACTTTTTAGACATTTTGAACTATCTGTTTATTTTAATTTTTATTTAAAATGTGACTTATATCATATTTTTAATGACTGGCGTTTGTTATAATGAGACTAACAATGTGAGAAAGGATGAGCCTCATGAGTGAAATGATTTCAATGAAATGTGGTTGTGAATTTGAAAACGGACAAGCTGTTGCAGATAAAGTCCGTATGAAAGGTTTTGCTGATCGTGAAATGCCTCAACCAGCAACAATTAACTGTTCTTGTGGAGAAACTTATACAAAAACAAAACTGATTGATAATTGTCCAAATTGTAAAATGACATACGCTGTGACACCATGTTCAGCAGATGATCATAAATATATTGTTCCAGCTGGAATTAATTATTAAAAATAAGCGCATTAAAGGATAAACTTTAATGCGCTTATTTTTTTACTTTTTTTGTATAGTGACTTTAAAACCGATGAATACTATATACGAACTTATTTCGAAAGGATCGTGTTAAGATGAAACGCTTATTAATGACTTTATTCATTGGTTTAGCACTTGTAGCTTGTTCAAACACTAAAACAGATACAACCGATCAAAACAATGCAAATCAGAATAATACCACTCAAAATCAAAACAACAACGATACAACTACTGATCAAACAGCTGATGCTGACGTTAAATATCTTGAAGATTTAGGATATAAAGATGTTAAAGCTGCTACTGGTACAAATGCCCATCAGACATATAAATTAAATGAAGCAACTGCAGTTGATCAAAACATCTATGGTCAATGGGTTTTTACATGGGTTGAACCAGCAGAATATGTTGAAAAAGATGTCAATGTTCAACAATATACTGCAACTAAACACAATAAAAACTATGATGTTTTCGTTATGACAGATGCTAATCAAAACGTTATTGGTGGATACTACTACGAAGCAGGTCAAACAATGAATGAAGCTAAAATCTTAGATGAAAAACATACACCACGTATCGTAAAAGATTTCGAATCAACTTGGAATCGATTATTCAACATTAACCAAACAAACTCAACTGATACAACAGATACACAAGGTCAAAATCGATAATATAAAAAAGTCCAACAATGTTGGACTTTTTTAATTATTTCGATAGAACAGCTTTAACGACATACCGTTCTGGAGTGGGCCCCATATAAATAAATGGATAACACGTGACTAAAGTAATCGTTGGTTCTTCAGCAGTATGATAGATATATGGATCTTCTGGATCAACAATTTGAATCTCACTAATCTCAAACGTTAGCGTTCCATCTAACGTTTCTACAGTAATGTTGTCACCAATTTCAACATCTTTCAGATTCCATAAAATATTTTCTCGATGTCCATATAAAACAGAATTCCCTACTTCCCCTGGCTTAACTGTGCTTTCATCTAATCCAATCCCTTGCTTTAAAATAGCATCTGTCGTTCCCATACGTATTGGAATAATGTTATCATAATCGGTAATTTTTAATGTCCCAATTACACCTTCAACTAATAGCTCCTTGTTTTCTACATCTGATTGTTGATATTGATCTTTAATTCCTTCCCACTCGTTTAAAGATTCATTCACTTTTTGATTCATTTCGAAGATTGGATAAATTGCCATGACACAACATCCTACTCCAATCACAATTAATAAAATAGAAAACCATTTTCTCATCATCAATCCCCCTATAGTAAAGGAGAAGACTTTCGGCTTCTCCTTTTTATTATTTACTGATCAAAACTCAAGTTATCAAACGATACAATTGTTTTTGTTTTATTTTTAGCATCGATATACTCGATAGTCACTTGATCTCCTTCACGACTAATTGGTAATTCTGGCGAAATTGTTCCAGATCCCATTAACAGTAATTCAGGATGTTCTTTTAAAATAATTGTATAGTACGTATTTCCATCCGTTTGACTCATTCCTAAACGGTCAATTGTAGCCGTAATTGTTTTATGCTCACCTGATGAAATATCAGAGAAGTTTCCTTGTCCACCGAAGACTAACTTCGTATAATTTGCACGAGCTTCATCCAGTGTTTCACCCGTTCCAACTTTAGAATAATCTTTAACATTAACAAATGCATATTGTTTAACTAATCCTTGATTATCTTTTAACGTCATGAAATAAGTTGGCTCATTTTCAACATTTAATAGTAATGGGAAACTTGATTGATATCCTAAATGCTGAACTTTCCCTTCTGCTGATTTCATTGCAGCTGTTTCAGTTGCTCCAGCAATTTTATAGAATGTTGTTTCTTTCGTACGTGTATTTGATAACATAAATCCAACCGTCGATTCATCTGAACCTGCTGATGTCATCCCTGTATAGAAATACCAATCACCGTCAATGTACATATAATTTGTCCCATGTGTTGTTTGAATAATTCCTTTTTTCGCAAATAATGTATTGATAAATCCGTTTGTATACCATCCCCAATCATTAATTTGATTAATCACAAATGATTGCGGTTGGATACGATCAATCCATTTTGGAGCATCTTCAACTGAATACTTCGCAGTTTCACCTGTTTGAGCATCGACTACAACAACACCTGTCGCATCAGCCCCACCGTGAATTCCAACTTTTTTCGTATAAGTTGTTACCACCCAATATGGACGACCATTATCGTCTAATTCAAATGAATAGTCCGTTAATCCTTCAAACATATTTCCTTCGAAATAAACTTTACGTCTAATATCATCATTAAAATAAGCTGATGGTAAATATTTTAATTTAATAGGATTTCCTTCGGCATCTTGTTGGACTAAACGTACATCTTGAGCATCTGTTGCAGAAACCATAATATATCCTGGTGTTCCTTCACGATTTGTAAACCATTTAATAATATCCACATGCTCAAGTGGAGCAACCCAGAATAATTCATCGTTCATACTAATTAACGTATAATCGCCAACATAAACTTGTGATCCAAGTCCAACATCTTCTCCTAATTTCTTATCTCCTAGGCGACGAGCATAAGCCTCATCTACTGTTGGAATTTTTGATAAATCAACCATCGGAATGTCTTCTGTGAAATCCTTTGTTTCAATTTCTCCAATTAAATCACGATATTGCTGACTTAAAAGAATTGGGGTAGATGAAACTTGATACCCAATATAAATCACAAACAATGTGATAACACAAAATTTGATTGCCTTACCTGGAAAATGAATCGATTGACCTTTGGCTAAATCTTGAAAAATATAACGAACATCTTCATAAAAATAAGCAATAATCGCAATGACTAATAACGCAAAAAATAAATTAAATCCCTCTTCAAATCGAATATTTAGAGGTACTAGTAATACGTAGTCCGCTATTAAAAATAAAATAATCAACGGAACAATGGTTACTAAAATATTTCTTAACCTTTTCATTCTACTCACTCCATTAATCTCTCTTCGAGTTCCATATCATTTAATGAGGCTATTATACCAAATAGTCCAATCTAATACCATAGTTTAAAATAAATCTGCCTACCAATTAAAATGGCTCTTTTCACACTCAAAAGATATGAGAAATATACAGCTTAATTCACCTAATATTTTACATACTTATACTAATCAGCTAATAAAGACTTACAACATTCTGCCGAAAATTCTATTCTCTTGTGGATTCTTTTTATCATTTAAAATTACTTTTCTATTCTATAAAAAAAGCTCTGACAGTTGTCAGAGCTTATTAAGAAATCGATTATTAAGATAGTATGAGAATTTGAAGTTTTTTAAATCTGCGCTGCAAATCATAGATTTAAAGTTAGTCTTATTTTATTTGAGGAGTACAAAACTAATCTATAGGGAATATGTACCGAAATAATCGGTTATTCAAATTCACATTTTAGTGGTAATAATAAGCCTAATCTCATGACTGATTAGATTCATTATACTATCTCAAATTTCTTAACAGATTCTATTATACTACAAAATTTTGTATTTTTGTGAAAAAACACGAAAACTTTGTGATTTTTTATACTTTTATTTTTTTTACTTCTATTATCCTATGACAGGCAGGGTATTATAATAAGCAATTTACGGTGCATGTGATAAAAATAGGGTGATTATAATCACCCTATTTTTATTAAATTACTGTTGAATAGCTGTTGAAACTTCATCAACCATTTTTAGTGTAGATGTAAATCCACCAGTTGCTGTGTACCAAACTGCTGCATCTAAGTAAATAATATTACCATTTTTAGCTGCATCTGTTGAATTGATTAATTCGTTATTTAATGTTCCTTGTGCTGATGATTCTCCACCGACAACTGCACCGCGATCAACAACGAATAAGTAATCTGGGTTTAAGTCAGCGATATATTCAAATGAAACTTTTGCTCCGTGTTGCGCAGCTGATTCGATGTTTTCATCTGCTTCAGCAAATCCAAAACCATTATGAATGATTCCAAAACGAGAAGATGCACCGTATGCACTAACAGATCCTTCGTTCGTTAACACAACTAATGCATTTGATCCTTGAGCGGTTACTTCTTTATTTAAAGCTTCAACTTTTTCATTAACTTCTTCTAATCCTTTTTTCACAATATCTTCTTTATTAAAGATATCGCCTAATAACGTCATATTTTCTTCAAATGATTTTAAATAATCCTCATTATCAAGTCCCATGTAAATAGTAGGAGCAATTTCATTTAATTCCTCATAATAATCTGCTTGACGACCAGAAATAATGATTAGGTCCGGATTCATTTCATAAACTGCCTCTAAATCTGGTTCTTTTAATGACCCTGCATTTGCATACTCATCTGATTCAAACTTTGATAAGTGAGCTGGTAATGAACCTGAACGTGGTAAACCTGTTACTTCAACTCCCATATAATCTAATGCATCCAAAATTCCAAAGTCGAAAACAACAACATTTTTAGGCTCTTCTTTGACTGGTGTTTCTCCGTATTCATGAGTAACAGTGATTGTTTTTAGCTCTTCTGATTCACCTTCACCTTGTGTAATTTCATTACCTGCTGATGTTTGAGCACATGCTGTTAAAGCCACTAACCCCGCTAATACTGCTGAAGTCGATAATAATTTTTTTAATCCTTTTTTCATTTTCTTCTCCACCTTTATTTTATATTTTCAACTAAGCTTAGTAATATACACAGATTTTTTTGTCATTGATTTCTTGAACATTAAACTCCATGTCATATAACTTACTTAATGTTGACGCCTGCATAATTTCATTGACTGTTCCTGTTACCGCAATCTCACCATCTTGTAAGGCGATAATTTCATCTGAATAACAAGAAGCAAAGTTAATATCATGAATAACAATAACAACGGTTTTACCTAATTCATCCGTAATTCGGCGTAGCATCTTCATAATCTGAACGCTATGTTTCATATCTAGATTATTTAATGGTTCATCTAAGAAGATATAATCCGTGTCTTGAGCTAAAACCATTCCAATAAAAGCACGTTGTCGTTGCCCTCCACTTAATTCATCTAAGAATTTATGTTGAATATCTTCTAGTTGCATATAGGCTAATGCCTCATCAATCTTAACCTGATCTTCTGATGTTAGATTTCCTTGACTATGTGGGAAACGTCCAAAGGCAACTAAGTCACGAATGGTTAAACGAACATTTAAGTGATTACTTTGTTTTAAGATTCCCATCACTTTTGATAATTCTTTTGTGTCCCATTTAGAAATCTCTTTTCCATCGATAAATACTTCACCTGAATCTTTTTTAAGCAATCGACTCATCATGCCGAGAACAGTACTTTTTCCTGCACCATTCGGACCTATAAATGAAGTAATTTTACCACGCTTGATTTGGAAAGAAACATTATTCACGACTGCTTTAGAACCATATTTTTTTGAAATATTTTTAACCTCAATCATAAACGTTCCTCCTTCAATAAGATATAAATAAAGTAAAGTCCACCGACGAAGTTAATAATAACCCCTATGGTTGTATTAAATTGGAATACTCGTTCGACTAAGAACTGCCCTCCAATTAAAGCTAATAAGCTAAGTAAGATAGACGTTGGAATGACGATACTATGACGATAATCTTTAATCATTTGATAAGCTAAATTCGTGACTAAAATCCCTAAGAAAGTAATAGGCCCTACTAAAGCTGTAGAAACAGAAACCAAGATGGCTACAGCAACAAGCATTTTTCTAACCATTCGGTCATAATCAATCCCTAAATTAATAGCCTGTTCTTTTCCCAAAGCTATAACATCTAACTTTTTAGCATCTTTTAAAACCCAAAATAGAGTAAGTCCCATCGTAATAGTTGAGATACCCAATAAGGAGGACTTAACATTGTTGAAACTTGCAAACATCTTATTTTGAACAATTAAGAACTCATTTGGATCCATGACCATTTGCATAAATGATGATAAACTACTAAACAATGTTCCAAAAATCATTCCAATCATTAATAAGAAGAATAAATTTGTATTTTCTCTTCTAAACATCATTTTAAACAGTAGTAATGAGAAGATAATCATTAATCCTCCTGCTATCAAGAAGTTTAAGTTGGACCCCATTAAAGCGACATTTAATGATCCTAAAGAAAAGACAATTAATGTTTGGAATAAATTATAAAGTGAATCTAATCCTAATACACTTGGTGTTAAAATTCGATTATTTGTAACTGTCTGGAAAATAACTGATGAAACAGCGATTCCACTTCCTGTCATTGCAATTGCAATTAATTTTGGTATACGTCTTGATAAGGCGTATTGATAAGAGTTGGGGTTCAATCCATAAACTAAGAATAAAACACTACATACTATTACTAATAGGAGTAGGATATATAAAACTTTATGCCGACGCATTTGAATCCCTCCTCATCAACATGTATAAGAAAATGACACTTCCGATAATCCCAACAGTTAATCCAATCGATACTTCATATGGATAAATGACTAAGCGTCCAATGACATCGCAAATCAGTAAGAATACTACTCCTAGTAATGCAGTATGTCCTAAACTATGTTTTAAGTTATCGCCTAAGTACATCGATACAACATTTGGAACAATTAATCCGATAAACGGAATCGATCCAATGGTAATAATGATTACCGATGTAATTAAAGCGACAATCGTTAATCCTACATTGACAATCCATTTATGATTAAGCCCTAGATTAGTTGAAAAATCTTCTCCCATCCCAGCAATCGTAAATTTATTGGCATATAAGAAAGCGACAACAACAAGAGGAATACTTAAATAAAGTAACTCATAATTTCCTTTCATGATGTTCGTGAAATCTCCCTGTGCCCAAGAAGAAATATTTTGTACAAGATCAAACTGATAAGCAATAAAGCTTGTGATCGAATTGACGACATTTCCAAGCATCATCCCGATTAACGGAATAAATAAGGAATTTTGAAATTTTACTTGCTTCATAATCCCCATAAATAAAAATGTTCCAAATAATGAACAAATAAAAGCAAACAGCATCTTATGGACGAGTGAAGCCCCTGCAAAGAATACCATTGCAATTAACATTCCTAACTTTGCAAAATCCATCGTTGCTGCTGTCGTTGGTGAAACAAATTTATTTCTTGTCAGCTGCTGCATAATTAAACCGCAGATACTCATTCCAATCCCAGTTACACAAACACTTAATAAACGTGGTATACGACTGACAAATAAAATATATAATTGATGACTATCGCCATTTAAAATTGCTGATAGTGTCACTTCACTGGCTCCAATAAACACGGAAATGACGGATAAGATGATAAGCAAAGTTGCTAAATATCTCTTCTTCAAGTCTACCCCCTCTTTCTTTATCTTCATATTTACTCTTTATCTTCTATATGCTATAATAACCTCAACGCAATTGATAATCGTTATCAAATTACTGATTATATTATAGCAGTTATAAAAATTAATTTCTTTGATTATATTTAGATTTTTATAACTATTTTTACGTTAGTGGTGTTTTCTGTAAATAAGCACCTTCTAATATAATGAGCGAGGTGTGGATATGAAGCAAGAAACTATAAATGAGTCTAATAAAGTAGGTTTATATGGACAGCGTGTCTACCACTATGTAGAGCAAAATTTTGATCGTCAATTAAAACTTGAAGATGTTGCAAGTTATTTTCACTTGAATAAATGCTATTTTTGTTCTGTTTTAAAAAAAGAGTTAGGAAAGACATTTTCACAAATTGTGAATGAAGTTCGAGTTGAAAAAAGCAAAGAGCTATTAAGAGAAGGAAATCTCTCAACATTATCAATTGCTCTATCAGTAGGATTTAATAATCAAAATTACTTTAATATGACATTTAAAAAACTAACAGGAATGACTCCTTTACAGTATCGTAAAATTGCTCATCCCAACGAAAAAGAGGCGTAAGTAACTAGTTACTTACGCCTCTTTTATTATTAATCAACTAAAATTTCTCGTAACACACGTCCATCTGCTTCAGGCATTTCAAATCCTAAAATAGCTGCACATGTTGGAGCAATATCCACAACTTTAGCAACAGAAAGTTCTTTTCCTTCTAATACTCCTGGACCACTTAAAATTAAACATGGCTGTTCTCCTTTACTTGGAATATGACCATGTGTCCCACGACTTACACGGTAATCTTCATTCATGATAGGATTTTGGTAATCCGCCATAATATTAAATCCAAATGAAGATCCTTCTTTTGCTTCTAAAACAAAGGTGAAGTTTCCATCTAAACGATATGTTTTCTTCACTTGCTCACGAGTAAAGATATGCTCAATATATAATAACTCACGATTTTCATTTAATAATTGATACACTTTATCTGTTAACTGTTGATCAGTTGGATCTTTTAAATAAACATGAGCAGAAACAGCACTTGATTGAACATAGACTTGCCAATCTGTCATGTTTCCTTCTTCATCTACTGTTAACAATCCATTTTCAATTAATAATTTATTGGCATTAACGCTCATATCAATATCTACTTGACCGTGGTCTGAACAAAATACAAATGTTGTTTGCTCGTATAATCCTTGAGCTTTTAATTCATCCACAACAATAGCTAACATATCATCTAAATACTTATAAGCATCTACTAGCTTTTCAGATAATACACCATGTGAATGACGATAATGATCTGGTAATGTCATATGCATTAATGTTAAATCTGGCTGATAGCGATTAATCACATATTTTGAAGCTAATGCAGAGAATTTATCTGTTGAATAGTAATTTGGTAATGTCCATGCTTCCGCACAGTAATCCCACATTTCTTGTGTTAAAACAGCATTTGAGTTTTTGCGAATTTCTGATTCTTGTTCTTCTTTTGGATAATGAATCCCTGCACGTTGAATAACATAGTCTACGTTAGCTCCTACTAAAGTTGGCCAACTATTAATGAATGCTGAATATCCATTTTCTTGCGCCAACTCAGGTAAAATTTGAGCTTTGTTTTGTGTACGTAATTCATACCAAGGTGCTTTATTCATTAATGGTGTGAACACTTCATTTGTAATAACACCATGCTTTTCTGGATAAGTTCCTGATACAATCGAGGCATGTGCTGTATAAGTCATTGATGGATAAACTGTTTCAACTGACTTAACAATTGATGCTTTTTCTAAAATCGGGGCGAATGTCGGTAAAATTTTTAAAATTTCAATATCTTTACCAATCATGGCGTCTAAGGAAATTAATAATAATTTTTTCTTCATTGATTCCACTCTCTTTCTTGCTGTACTCCTCTAACTTGATGCTACAAATCACTCTATTCATTTATAATGATGACATAAATTAATTTAATTGTCCAACTTTAAGTCGCACACTCGTTATATTTAGGACGTACAATATATTAGTTAAATAGGAAATGGAGCGATATTTATGAAATTGCTTAACACACTTCTTATCATTTGCGCTTTTCTGCTCTTTTTTATTGGAATTGAAACACCTGTTTCAGTTGAACCAGATATCTCCTATCTTAAACGTTCAACAAATTTAAGAGAATTGGATTTAAGACCTAATATTGAACAGGTGATTAATCTACTTTATCCAATGTAAAATAAAAATCCATTATTTCATAATGAAATAATGGATTTTTGTTTTTAGTAACCAAAAAGAATTTTATAAATGACGTAAAACCATCCTAATAGACCATGGATAATAGCCCATAAGATGGAGTGATGAATACTAAATGAGACAACAACTGCAATCATCATTCCAAGATTATAACTTTTCCCTAAAGCAGACAGTACTCCTTTACGAAGTTGATGATGATAATCTTCACGCAATTCTGCTCTTAACTCTTCCTTCAGCTGTTTACGCCAATAATCTTTTTCCGAAGACTGGCTACCATCACTGATAACTTCTGCTTCTACAACTTCTACTTGCTCTTCATATTGTCCCATTGATTTTTATCCTTTATTATCTATTTTTTAATTCCTCTAACTCCTCAGCTGTAAATTGATAACGTTCCATACAGAAGTGACAAACTGCTTCTGCACCATTATCCTCATCAATCATTGCTTGAATTTCATCTTTACCTAAGCTCATGATTCCAGTTTCAAATTTCTCTTTTGAACATTTACATTCAAAATGAACATCATGACGATCTAAAATACGAACTTCATCTTTACCAAAAATCGCTTCTAAAATAGCTTCTGGTGTATATCCTTCATCAATCATTGTAGAAACTGGCTTGATATTAGCTAATGCTGTTTCTAATTTAGTTAGTGTTTCTTCTGTTGCACCTGGCATCACTTGAACAATGAATCCTCCTGCTGCACGAACAGAGTTATCTGGATCAACTAAAACCCCAACTCCAACTGCAGATGGTACTTGCTCAGATACTGCAAAATAATAAGTGAAATCATCACCTATTTCACCTGTTTGTAATGGAACTTGTCCTGTGAAGTAATCTTTTAATCCTAAATCTTTTGTTACTGATAATTGTCCATCTGTTCCAACAGCCATTCCAACATTTAATTTTCCTGAATTATATTGGAAATGAACCTCTGGGTTTGTTACGTATCCACGAACGATTCCTTTTGAATCTGCATCAACAATGATTGATCCGATGGGCCCGTTCCCGTTAATACGAATTGTAATTGTTTCTTCACCTTTTAATTGACTTCCCATCATCGCTGCAACTGTTAAAGTACGACCTAATGCAGCAGATGCTGTTGGCCAACATCCATGACGACGGCGCCCTTCTTCAACTAAATTCGTTGAACTAATTGCAAACGCACGAATTTGATCATCAAAGGCTAAAGCTTTTACTAAATAATCTTTCATCTATGATTCCTCCTGATTGATAGTTATTTCTTAGGAAATTAGAAACTAATATCTCGTTTATCAATTTTACACGAATGGTGTCTATTTGAAAAGTTACTTTCATTATCCATCTACTTCATTATCCCAATAACTATATGATTTTTTCCTATAGATAAAACTACACGATATATGCATATATTTTACTCTAATTTTATAAACTAATAATGGGCTATTCAACCCTTATTTTTAACGGATAGGGGGATTTTATTTGTACTATTTAAGAAATTTTTTAGCATTAGGACTTATTCTTTGTTTGATTCCACTCCTAATTTTCAGTCCAATAAATCTTCAACCCTATGAACGTTATATTTGGATAGGGATTTTATTCCTTTGGTTTATTCAACGACACCAGATTAATGACCAATGCCTAATTATCCTGAGTGCTTCCTTTCTGACTTTTCTTTTCTTATCCTGTCAGATATGGGAAATAAGTCGTCGAATTATTATTGGATTAATTTTGATTATTGGAATTCTCTTAATGATTATTATTTGTTCCCTTGATTATACGGTTATCCGTCACTTAAAACACCGAATCAAATAAAAAACCGCTCTTCATACAAGAAGCGGTTTTTTTATATTTATTCAAAAAATTATTCTTTTGTTAAATCAATGATTGGTAACTTTTCTTTCGAAACAGTTAAGGTTGATTTTAACTTATAGTTACCTTCACGAACTAACTTAAATTTAGGTTGTTTTTTATCTTCTTTTGAATCAGCTACACTATAAGCAGTTGTTTCTAACTTCCCTTTTTCAACTAACTCATCAATTTGTTCTTTAGTTAATGTTTCGTATTGTAATAATGTCTCAGCAATTAATTTTACTAAGTCTTGATTTGATAGTAAAACTTTTCGACAACGATTATAACACTCACTAATAATCTTATGAATTTCTTCATCAATTTGACGTGCTAAATGATCAGAGAAGTTTTTATCTTTATTATAGTCACGTCCTAAGAAGACATTTCCACTACGTTGTTCGTATTGGATTGGACCTAAATCACTCATCCCATACTCTGTTACCATTGCACGTGCAATCGCTGTAGCTTTTTGGAAGTCATTATGAGCTCCTGTTGTTACTTCATTAAATGTAATTTCTTCTGACACACGTCCAGCAAGTAAACCAGTAATACGGTCTAATAAATCTTGTTTTGTTTGTAAATATGTTTCCTCTTCAGGAAGCATTAAGGCATAACCACCTGCTTCACCACGAGGAATGATTGTAACTTTATGAACAACCTCAGCATTTTCAAGTTTGATACCAACAACAGCATGTCCTGCTTCATGATAAGCAACAACACGACGCTCTTTCTTCGAGAAGACTTTCGATTTTTTAGCAGGTCCCATCATAACGCGGTCTGTTGCTTCATCCACGTCTTTCATTTGAATTTGCTTACGATTATCACGAGCAGCTAATAACGCTGACTCATTTAATAAGTTCTCTAAATCTGCACCACTAAATCCTGGTGTACGACGGGCGATATCCTCTAAACGTACTTCAGGTGCTAAACGCTTATTACGAGCATGTACTCTTAAAATTGCTTCACGTCCTTTTACATCTGGACGACCAATTGTAATTTGACGGTCAAAACGTCCTGGACGTAATAAAGCTGGATCTAATACGTCTGGTCGGTTTGTTGCAGCCATAACAATAATTCCAGAGTTTGGACCGAATCCATCCATTTCAACAAGTAACTGGTTCAATGTTTGTTCACGCTCATCGTGTCCTCCACCCATACCAGCTCCACGTTGACGACCCACAGCATCAATCTCATCAATAAAGATGATACATGGTGCTGTTTTCTTAGCTGTTTGGAACATATCACGAACACGGCTTGCTCCAACCCCAACGAACATCTCAACGAAATCTGAACCTGAGATTGAATAGAATGGCACACCAGCTTCACCAGCTACGGCACGAGCAAGTAATGTTTTACCTGTACCTGGAGGCCCGACTAATAAAATACCTTTTGGTACACGAGCACCCATTTCATTATATTTAGCTGGGCTTTTTAAGAAGTCCACAACTTCTACTAACTCTTCTTTTTCTTCATCATTTCCGGCTACGTCATCAAATGAAATCCCTTCTTGTTTTGATAACTTCGCACGGCTCTTACCGAAGTCAAATGCTTTATTATTCCCGCGTTGGGCTGATCTAAACATGAACATGATAACCCCTAGGAATAATACTGTTAATACAGCATAAGATAAGAAACTCCATACCTTACCAATCGTTGGTGCTACACCATTTGTTAAGCTAACATTATGGCTAATAGCTAAGTCACTTATTTTATCATAAGCAGTATCAGCTACAATGATTGTATAAGGAGTTTCCTTCCCATTAACTTTCATCTTACCTGAAATAGTCCATAAGTTTTTATTATCTTCTCCATCGATTGGACGAGCATCCATTGAAAGGACATTCTCGTTTTCAATTTGTGTAACAAATTCATTATATGTTGGTTCTTCAATAACTGTTTGTTCCGGTTCAATAAATATAAATCCATATAATCCTAAAACAATAATAAATAGAATGAAGTAGATTCCAATACTTTGTGGACCTTTTTTATTAAAACTACTTTTCTTTTTAATGCTATTAATCTTATCCTTTGGATTAATTGGCGGCATTTTCGCACCTCTTTCTTAATTCATATAGACTTCTTCTTTAAGAATACCTACATATGGTAAATTACGATAATACTCATCATAATCTAATCCGTATCCTACAACGAATGCTTTTGGAATATTAAATCCAATATATTTAGGTTCCATGACAACGACGCGTCCTTCTGGTTTATCTAACATTGTTACCACCTCAACTGAAGCTGCTCCACGATGTTTTAATAACGCAATCACTTTATCTAATGTGAACCCTGTATCTACGATATCCTCAACAATGATGATATGACGATTTTCCACTGAAGTATCTAAGTCTTTTAAAATTTTAACTTGTCCAGAAGAAGTTGTTCCCCCGTGATAGCTAGAAACATCCATAAATTCGATTTGAACTGGAATGTTCATGTGTTTCATTAAATCTCCGATAAAAGGAATTGATCCTTTTAATAAACCTAATAAAATTGGTTTTTTATCCGCATAGTCGATTTCTAATTGTTTTGCTAATTCTGCTGCTTTGGCCTCAATTTGCTCAGTTGTAAATAAAATTTCTTTAATATCGTTATGCATCTTTTTCATTCCCTCCACGGTGGCAATAATCAATTGTAATTACATGACCTTTTACTTGTCGATGACAAAGCGCTGACTTTTTTAAAAGCGGGATCCAAATGATTTGATCATTGGCATCTGTTACAATAGGCCAAGAATCTCTTAGTACCCTAGGAATCTTATTTTCAATCATAATTTCCTTTACTTTTTTAGATCCATAATCATTCATTAACTGAATACGATCGCCTGGTCTACGCGTTCTAACTTTTAAAGGTAATTCTATTTCATTATAACACAAATGAACTTTATTAATGCAAGATTTTTCCGTTTTTTCATCGACTTTGTTCTCACTTACTTTAATCACAGAACCAATGGGTAAAACTGTCCTTGTATCAAATGATAGAACCACTTCATAGTCATGCTCCAATAGAGGTATTGTAGAGAATTTTACTACATCATATGCGATTATACAACTGATTTGATGTGGTAAGGTTAACATTAAATTAGGCTTCGGATTTTTAATAAGTTTTTGAATTTCTTCAATATGCATCGTTTGAATATCTTTGAGTGTAAACTTCTGTAAAATCCGTTTAATAAGACGTCTCATTAAACTTGGAGGTAATTCTTGAAGAAAACTTCGCGAGACTTCAAAAGTTCCTTCACTTTGAAAAACATGACTCATTAATTGATCAACTTGTGCGGAAAAGTAGGCTTCATCTTCACTTAATTGCTCACTAATCATCCTTGCATGTTCATAAATAGATGGACTTTCTTTCACCAACTCCGGAACAATATACTTTCTAATACGATTTCTTGTATAAACATCACTTTTATTAGATTCATCTTCCCTGAACAAGACTTGCTCTTTTTCACAATATTCATAGATTTGTTTCTTAGTAACAGCAATTAAAGGTCGAACAACTTTTAATCCTTCATTTATAGTCGTTGGTTCAATGCCAATTAAACCACTAGGAATATTTTGATATAAGAACCGATGAAGCTGAGTCTCTAGTTGATCATCTGCGTGATGTGCTGTCACTAAACATCCCGCCCCGTAATCGTTGGCTACTGACTTAAAGAACTCATAACGTTTATTTCTCGCATATTCATGAAAGTTTTCAACCTCATTCGTTTTAGGTAAGTAATAGACCTCATAGGGAAGATCATAAGCACGTGAAACTTGTTCAACTAAGATTTCATCTAACTCTGAGTTTTCTCGTTTTTTATGGTTAACATGAGCCACGATTAAACGTAGTTGATGAGTTGTAGCAAAGTGCTTCATGAAATGCAATAATGCCATCGAATCCGCACCTCCCGACACAGCTACAATAACCGAGTTGTTTTTCTCAAATAAATTGTATTTTTTTATCGTCTCTAATATAACCTTTTGCATTAAAATCTCAAACTCCTTATAACTCATAAAAAACGCTTATAATCTATTATATCCATTTTGAGGTAAAAAAAAAGTATCGCCTAAAGTTTCATACACTTTTTCCCCATTATCCAATTATAATTAAAAACGATCAGATAAAATTCTGATCGCTTTTAATTGTAATGAGCTCTATTACAATCTATAAACTTGCACAAAAGGTGCGTTACTAAAGAATATTAAACAAGATTACTTGCGCACATAATCTTATTAATTTCCTTAGCCTTAAGCATCAATTTTTATTAACAGATAAAATTACTTATTAGTGGTCCTTCATCTTAGGCGGACCTCCGAATACGGCCCTGTATCCGGTAAAAACGATATTTCTATCGTGGCATCTATTCAATTGTCTGTCCGAACACGGCTTCTCACATGGAAAAGCACTATTATACTACATTAATTTTTTGAGCCACCAGCAAACGTTGGTAGCTCTTTTTGTTTTCTTAGAATCTTTTCTTAATTTTAAATTACTTATGTATAACCACCTGGATATTTGACTATAATAAATAATCTTTGATTTATTACTTCATACATTTTTATTCTCATCCATTCTTTATGGCTCTTTCTAGAGTATGAATTCATAAATCCTTTCATATTTTTAATCTTCGTCTTACTCAAGACTTCATTCAATTATTAAGTGATCGATCAACAAAATTGGCTCCGACCCCAATTATGAGATATTCTATCTATAAGATAGCCTCTACTTTTATAAATTCCTGTACATAAAATCAATTTCGTTTCTGATTTTTTTAAATTGTGGATAAGTTCCACTATTAATATGCCCACTCCGACTGGAACCTATTAATCAATTAACTCGCATATACATTCTTTAACTCATTTTAATCAGATTAGCTCTGACCTTAATCTGATTTTCATACCTATTTGTTACAAACTAGCTCTGAATCTGGATTTACTTACCAAACTCATACACATACTCACACATGGAAAACTTATCTCAACTCCATCCATACGTTTTACCGACTAAATCATTCATCTGATTCAATAATTAATTTTCTTACATTTTGAAACCTTAATTATCATACTACCCTACTATTAAACTTTAGCAATTTTTATTACTAACTAAACGTCCCTATATTAGCTCAACGTTTTACATATAGATCATTAAACTTCATACACACATCACACACTAACTTACTCGCACACTTTTTTCAAACCAGCTCCGACTTCTGATTTGTTTAACAAACTCATACACACATCACACACTAACTTACTCGCACACTTTTTTCTCAAACCAGCTCCGACTTCTGGTTTGTTTACCAAACTTCACACACATCACACACTAACTTACTCACACACTTTTTTTTCAAACCAGCTCTAACTCTGATTTACTTAACAAACTCATACACACATCACACACTAACTTACTCGCACACTTTTTTTCAAACCAGCTCCGACTTCTGATTTATTTACCAAACTTATACACAGATCACACACTAACTTACTCGCACACTTTTTTCTCAAACCAGCTCTCACTCTGATTTGTTTACCAAACTCATACACACATCACACTAATTTATTCGCACACTTTTTCAAACCAGCTCTGACTTATGATTTGTTTACTAAACTTCACACAGATCACACACTAACTTACACACACTTTTTTCAAACCAGCTCTGACTTATGATTTGTTTACCAAACTCATACACACATCACACTAACTTACTCGCACACTTTTTCAAACCAGCTCTCACTCTGATTTGTTTACCAAACTCATACACACATCACACTAACTTACTCGCACACTTTTTTCTCAAACCAGCTCTCACTCTGATTTACTTAACAAACTTCACACACATCACACTAACTTACTCGCACACTTTTTTTCAAACCAGCTCCGACTTCTGGTTTGTTTACCAAACTCATACACACATCACACACTAATTTACTTTCACACTTTTTTCTCAAACCAGCTCTAACTCTGATTTACTTAACAAACTTCACACACATCACACTAACTTACTCGCACACTTTTTTTCAAACCAGCTCCAACTTCTGGTTTGTTTACCAAACTCATACACACATCACACACTAATTTACTTTCACACTTTTTCAAACCAGCTCCGACTTCTGGTTTGTTTACCAAACTTCACACACATCACACTAACTTACTCGCACACTTTTTTCAAACCAGCTTTCACTTCTGACTTGTTTACCAAACTTCACACACATCACACACTAACTTACACACACTTTTTTCAAACCAGCTCTCACTCTGATTTGTTTACCAAACTCATACACACATCACACTAATTTATTCGCACACTTTTTCAAACCAGCTCTGACTTCTGATTTGTTTACCAAACTCATACACACATCACACTAATTTACTCACACACTTTTTCAAACCAGCTCCGACTTCTGGTTTGTTTACCAAACTCATACACACATCACACTAACTTACTCGCACACTTTTTTTTCAAACCAGCTCTAACTCTGATTTACTTAACAAACTTCACACACATCACACTAACTTACTCGCACACTTTTTTTCAAACCAGCTCCGACTTCTGGTTTGTTTACCAAACTCATACACACATCACACACTAATTTACTTTCACACTTTTTTCTCAAACCAGCTCTAACTCTGATTTACTTAACAAACTTCACACACATCACACTAACTTACTCGCACACTTTTTTTCAAACCAGCTCCAACTTCTGGTTTGTTTACCAAACTCATACACACATCACACACTAATTTACTTTCACACTTTTTCAAACCAGCTCCGACTTCTGGTTTGTTTACCAAACTTCACACACATCACACTAACTTACTCGCACACTTTTTTCAAACCAGCTTTCACTTCTGACTTGTTTACCAAACTTCACACACATCACACACTAACTTACACACACTTTTTTCAAACCAGCTCTCACTCTGATTTGTTTACCAAACTCATACACACATCACACTAATTTATTCGCACACTTTTTCAAACCAGCTCTGACTTCTGATTTGTTTACCAAACTCATACACACATCACACTAATTTACTCACACACTTTTTCAAACCAGCTCCGACTTCTGGTTTGTTTACCAAACTCATACACACATCACACTAACTTACTCGCACACTTTTTTTTCAAACCAGCTCTAACTCTGATTTACTTAACAAACTTCACACACATCACACTAACTTACTCGCACACTTTTTTTCAAACCAGCTCCGACTTCTGGTTTGTTTACCAAACTCATACACACATCACACACTAATTTACTTTCACACTTTTTCAAACCAGCTCCGACTTCTGATTTGTTTACCAAACTCATACACATATCACATACGATACTACTTTAAGAACCCAAATACATAGATTCTCTCTAACATTTTAATCTATGACTTCAAGTCACATGATTAAAAATTGGTATCAAAACAAACTACCCTTGCATACCGCATAAATTTCCGATTAAATTTTACCGATATATCCCCACTTTCGACATAAATTTTCAATCTATTCTATTGATTAAATTCTTTACGTTGCCAGCCATAAAGAATTTAATATAAAATAGTTGATTCTAATCAATTTAATATATCTACTACTTAATCAATAATCATTAATAAAAACAAGATTAAACCTATGGCTTTAAGACGCATATTGAGCTTGAGCTACACCTTGCCGCTTATACTCAACCACTAAAACCATCATATCGTCTTTAATTTTTCCTTTATGTTTACTAACTGTTGCTTGAAGAATATTTTTTGCTATATTTTTGGGGGATTTCCCCATTTGATTTAATATGACTTGTTCTAATTCCTTTATATCTGGATACTGCTCTACAATACCATCGCTACACATGAGTAGCACATCATCTTCTTCTAAACTTAACGTTACATGATCAACTTCTTGATCACTCATGACGCCAACTGGAAGTTGAGCCAAATTAATTAATTCAATTTGATGATTTCGTACAAGAAACGTAGGTGTCGCTCCTTTTTTGTAAAAAGTCGCCCGCTGACGTTCCCGGTCAATCATACAAATATCTAACGAAAAAAATCTTTCGTTCGCATTGGAATGTTGTTTTAATTGCTGTAAGGTTTGAATGGCTGTTTTAATTGGAATATTAAAACTTAGCAAACATTTCAAAATTTTTAAAGCTTCTGAGCTCTCTTTGTGAGCCAGCTCGCCATTTCCCATTCCATCACTAATTGCAATAAACGTTTGACCATTTGTGAAATTCTCATAGATATAACTATCACCTGAAATTTTATTTCCATCTTTCCCAACATAAGAAACCGCATGATCAATTTTAAACATATTAGAGGAATAGACTTTTATTTTAGTTTGTTTGCCCTTCGTTTTCTCAACAATCAATCGAAGTGGTTCATTCGTAATACTTTCAAGTATTGCTTGAATGGACAACAACGTTAATTCCTTCGGGGGCGAATTTATAACTAAATCCATCTTAATGAGTCTAGGATAAAGACTCTTAATCTTAATATCCGAACACCTCACGTGAATTCTTGCTAATTCTTCTTTAATTCGATTAAACTGTAATTCAAAGTCATGACGATCATACATCATCGATTGCATCATATTATCAATAGCTAATCCAATACAATCAAGAATCACATCGACTCTGATTAATTGACCTTTGCCAATAAACGAACGTAGTGATTTCACTAACTGTTGAAAATTCACTAGTTGGTTAAAGAGTTGACTAATCGTATAGATGTTTAATCTATCTCTTGTCTCTCTCTTTGGCTTAGGCGAAAATGTTTGTTTCATTTTCGTTACGAGTTCCATTCTTCTCTCCTCCTAATGACCTTAACTAATTGCTCCCTCCCCCGGGCTCAATTTGTAAGCCTATATTACCATCCGTCTAGTAGAGAATTTGTCACTTTATTGGAAGCATTTAAACTTTCGAAAGACACATTTTTTACATCTTCGGCACATCTATTAAAAAAATTCCAGCCTTTCTACCTCGTTTTACAGCACTCGGCAGTAATTGATGTCAAAACAATTGAAACCTTTTAAGGAAAGATGAATAAAAATTCATTCACGAACATATAATACATGTTTAATCTTTATTAAAATTGTGATGTTGTAGCAAATTGTAGATAAAACAAAAAGGCCAATCTAAATTGATTGACCTTTTTTGCTAACTAGATAACGGCTTTCCCTCGCCATCCACCACGTTTCCATCTAATATAGAAAATCACCGCACGTACACACTCATCAAGTGCCATCGCCATCCAAATTCCTACTAATCCCCAATCTAAAACAATTCCGAACACATAAGAAAGTAACGTTGCTACTCCCCACATCGATAACACACTAATAAAGACTGGATATTGCGTATCACCTGCCGCTTGCATCCCACGAATAATCACAATATTCACTGCACGACCAAGCTCTAAGAAAATTTCAATAAATGTAATCGTCTTTAATAAAGATAAAACATCTGGATTTTTTGTGAAGATTCCAAAAATATGATCACTTAATAAAAAGACACTGGTTGAAATAATTAATGTAATAATCATTGTAGGACGTAAAGTTTTTAAACTACGTTTATACGCAGCATCTTCTTCACGCGCTCCCACTAGATGACCAATAATAATTTGATTGGCTTGGCCAACAGCTGAAGAATATAAATATGATAGCCATGCAATCATATTCGCATAGACGCGAGCTGTAATGACTGCTGTTCCTAACATATTTACACACATTAAAATAACCATCTGCGAAAAATTGTACATGACACTTTCTCCACCGGCAGGTACACCAATGCGCAATAATTGCTTAAGCGTCTCTTTCGGGAAGGGGCGCAAATATTTTAAATGTAATTCCCCTTCAATACGTTTCGAAAATAAACGATAAACTAAAATTACTCCAATGAAACGACTAAAGACACTAGAAATGGCAATCCCCATAATGCCCATTGAATTTAACAATATGGCGTTGCCAATAATATTTAAGACATTCACGATGACCGAGATATACATCCCCTGCTTCATCAATCCATTACTTCTAAAAATCGCTGAGAAACTCATAAATAGTGCCTGTAAGAAAACTAACCCACCTACAATATTTAAATAAACTTGTGCATCTGCATGTAATTCAACAGGCATCTTCAAGGCATTAAATAAAGCGTCACTTCCAAAGAATAACCCTGCACTAATGATAGCACTAAAAATTAAATTCGTAAAAATTCCAACCGTATAAATCTCTGAGACCTTCTCTTTATTTTTTGAACCTAAATACTGTGTGACCATAATCGTAATAGCCATCGTCACAATACTAAACGTAATCGTTACAAAGTTCATAATCGTATTTACATTTCCGATAGCTGCCACAGCATTTTCAGAATATTGACTCATCATCATCTGATCAACATTTCCAACAAGCATCTGTAAAACAAGCTCGATGAAAATTGGCCATGTTAATTTAAATAACAAGCCTTTATCATTCATATTTAATGTTTGACCCATTTTATTCTCCTTATAATTAACTAAATTTTTGCACCTCAAAAAAGACAACAATGGATTTTAACATCTATCTTGCATAAAGTAAATATTTTTTATTCCCTGAGACTTTCCATCAAAACATCTAAACGCCTCTGAGTACTTCTTTACATAACCCAAAAAAACCATCCGAAATTGGATGGTTTTAGAATATATATACTAAACAAGTGTCGCTTAATTAGTTAGAACGACGACGTTGTGTTTTCATGTTCTTTTTAAGAGCCGATTGTTTTTCATCGCTATCTTTTAAGAAATTAGTGATTGCTTTATCTAGGTCTAAAGCTGGACGAGCTGGCTTTTCTGGGCGAGCTGGTTTCATTGAAAGGTTAATTTTCCCTTCTGGTGTCACCTCTTTAACGCGCACAGTTACTTCTTGACCCACGCTGACAACATCTTCAACTTTTTCTACGAATTTTTCAGATAACTCACTAATGTGTACAAGTCCTGATTTTCCATTTTCTAATTCCACAAATGCACCGAACTTCTTCACACTCGTGATTTTACCATTTAACTTTTGACCAGCTGTGATTGACATAAAAATCGACAGTCCTCCTCATAAATTTTTTATAATTTTAATTTAATTATTCTTGTTCTTTTGGAAGCTTAAATAATATTTCGCCTTCCTCAGATTTGAAATACTTCTCGCGTGCAAGCTTAGCAATATAATCTTCATTTTCAAGTTTGCTTATTTCATTGCGATAATATTCCTGTTTTGCGATTAACTCATCATATTGTTGTTGGTATGCGGCTAAATTTTCTTTAGCTTCAGTAAGTTTAGCTAGACGTCCTGTGTACATAAAAGCTCCCGCTACGATAAAGAATCCTATTAAAAGACTCATCGTTAAAGCACGACGATAGAGCAATTGTCTTCTTCTTTTTCTATTCTTCTTCTGTATTAAGGTTAGTTTTCTTTTTGCCACGTCGTCTCTCCTTCTTCTTACTTGACATCCATTTTCCCAATTTAGCTAAAGGCGTATAAAATAAAAGCTTTAAGATTCTAAGAAACAACATTATTATATCAGAAACAAGCTTGTAAATAAACATAATGGGTGAAATTACTAAGATATTCACTACTTTTTTTATAAAGTGTGCAATTGTGAATAAACTTTCTCCTAGCATTTCTAGATCACGATGCAGTGGTTGTTTTAAGAATTTAAAGTAAATGATAGCTCCAACAATTAAGAAAATTAAAATGTACAGATGAAAGATACCTTCATTGACATTATATATATAAACAAAAGTGAGGGGCACTTGAATTAACCAATATAAAATAATAATGGCCCATTGCATGTAATAATTAAAGAAAATCTCCTTTACGATGCAAACAAAATCTAATGTCACACCAATAAAAATTCCATACAATAGGACATGAATCATGAATTGAAACTGAACTGATAAACTCATTATTTAAATAATTTGCTAAAGATTCCTTTTGAGTCTTCACCAACCATGCCAAAATCATCATATTCATAACCAGTGATATACCCAATAATCGATAGCTCTCCTTTTTCAAGATCTAGATTTTTAAGCTCTAAATCCATACCCCTCACCGTTAAAATCCCCATTGTTGTGTCAATCGTAAATAACTCGCTATCAAAGCTTAATAACTTCTTAATACCAGTGACATCCATCAATTTACGCTCCTTCATTGACACTTGATGATAACCTAATAGTGTGCTTGGTTTTTGCTTCATATAAGACTCTTTCTCATAAATGTTCATATTCTCTTCCCTCCGTTATCTGTTTTATCACTAGAACTTATGATTGCTCTAATTTAAATATAACTTCGAGTCGAGAAACACATTGTTTCTACCTTATATTTTATGATTTTGCGCTACAACTTGTTCACTAAAACGACTTGATTTCATCATATTTTTATCCCCCTTGTCGTTATCAGGCATCAAGATGACGAATTAATCTTTTTATTAAGTAGCCAATGATTATCTCAAAAAACATAACTAATAGGATCAGCACAATTGTCCAAGCAAAGACAGCTGGCATATTTAAATACGTCTTTTCATAGTTTAATTGTTGGCCAATTCCAACCTGACTTTGTCCCATAACCTCAGCCATGACCATCACTTTAAAAGACAACCCAATAGTAGCCTGAACCCCACTACTCAGTATTTTTAAAAGTTGTGGATAATATAGGGCCTTAAATGTTTCAAAATGAGTGGCTCCAAATAACAAACAAACGTCCAACAAATCAGGATCAATATCATTCATAGCTCCTCCTATTAATTCATACAACAGTGGAAAGATAACGAGCGCCATAATCATAATTGGCCCCAAGTCACGACCAAACCAAATCAATAAAATAATCGTCACAGAAATCGTAGGCACCGTCCGTAAAAAGGTCACTATCGGAGACAATAGCAGTCGGATGATTTTAAAATACCCAGAAAACACACCTAGTATCAAACTAATGATAAAAACACAGCTAAACGTCATCATCGTCCTCACTAACGTTGCCCAAATAATACTCACAAAAGAAGAACTAAAAATAATTCGGTATAACTCAGTAAAAATCAACAAGATAGAAGGTAAAATAATAGGTTTATCTACTATCTCGACTGCTAACTCATAACCAACCATTACCCCTACAATAATTAACAGACTATACCGATTCATCACACTTCCTCCCTTATTTAATCTTACGGATGAAAAAGATAACTTATGTTAGATTATCTAAACTCTATGCTATAATGCGCTTGGATTATGAAGTATTGTATAAAAATTATTGAGGTGATTTTTACACTCATCGAAATGTTGTGTGTTTGATGTTTATTAATCATCTTTTTAATATATGTTTACCGCGCTATTAGACTTGGATTTTTTCTACTAAAATAAACATTTCACAAACAAAAATAGGTCATCTGACATAGATGACCTATTTTTTATAGATTTATCATAAAAAAGCACTTAAAGAATACCTTCAAACTGAATTCACAAAAGTGATTCTCTCTAGAATCGACGTTAAGTTAGACAACAGAATAAAGTGTATCTTTAAGTGTTTAATGACAATTACTTGGCAGGTGGTCTTTCCCCTGCTCTCTTTGTCGGCTACCAAACCGAGATTCAAGTAACTATCCTTTATAATATATGCACTTCAAATTAAAATATACTACTTATTTTATTAAATAATAAAAATCATCTTCCGGTAATGCACCGCCTACTGTCTTCGGATCAAATTCATATAGTTTTTCTAAATAAAGTTCAATCTCTTCTTTTGCTTCTTCCGCTGTTTTAAACATTAAATTAGAATTTGGGGCTGATGCTGTAATGATGGGTTCTGGCATCTCAAGTCCTGTCTCAATTGCTTCTTTTGCCATCTCAGCTGGTGACTGATTCGCAAACTTAACGCTTGTTTCTACCTGTGCTAATAAAGGTTCAATGACCTCTGGATGATTTTCAATTAAATCTTTATGCACGAATAGACTCGCTTGTGGATAAGAAGTCACGCCATATAGCTCTCCCCATTGCTCTTGAAAATCAACAACAACGTTCACATTTTCTATTTTTGTTTTTAAAACAGATAATGAGGGCTCAGCAATCACAGCTACATCAATTTCTCCCGCTGCAAACATAGATTGAACATCAGAAACACTTGCTAAATATTCAACCTCGACAGAATCAAGTATTCCTTTTTCGTCTAAAATCGTCTGTAACACAATATCGGGCGTACTTCCTTGACCAAAGGCTGTAATTTTTCTTCCCGCTAAATCATCAAATGTTAACTCCTCATTACTAATTAAATATAAATTCCCCCAAACTAAAGTCGCGACTAATTGATAAGGCAGCTCTTTTTGATAAAGTGTCGCCCCTAAATTTGTTGGTGCGACAATAACCTGTGATGTCTCAGACGTGAAAGCTGCTACTAGCGGATCACTTCCTTGAACATATGGTTGCACGGTATAAGTAACATGATCGCCTAGCTGAGGTGTTGTCGCCACTAAATGAGCGAGTGCCATCGCTGTTGAGCCACTCGGCACTAACATATCAAATGATATAGGATCAAATTGAGGTGTTAATTTTATTTCCTCACCTGAATCATTTGTTTGATTTTGTTCAACGACTTCAGGTGTTGTAGTTGGTGGTGTTTTACTCTGCTGATCTTCATTCGCACACCCTACTAATCCTAATATAAAAATAAAAATCGCTAAAAATCTTTTCATCTAAAATTCCTCCCTATGCATTCTGTCTAAGATTATACCTAAGGAATACTTATTTTTCTTTAGGAATCATTAGTCACTTTTCGCACACATGATGCTAAACTTATCCAATCATGTAAGTAATTTAATAAAAATATCGAACCTTATCAAAAATTAAAAAATACCCCATGTAGCATCTCGATAAAATTACCGTTATTTATGTAAAGTTTTTATCTCTATCTATCCTTTTGTCGGTTTATGTTAAAAACATCATAACCTCTATAGCTCTAGATAAATAGATTTGTTATAATAGGAAAGTATTTTTTATATCATGGAAATAGGTGATTAGTTATCAGTGATTTCAATTGATTAATGTGGAAGTTTAACCTGATGTGACTTGAAAAATTGATAACTACGAAAAGCATTCATTTTTACCTACCATAAAACATTAACTACTTCTATCATCAGTATGTACAAAGTATATTTAATGCAGTCACTGGTTACTCTTCATCTATTTGTATATCAGGGAACAATCTACTTTGAAATTTATCAAAAGGTTATCTTCCTACTTCTAAAGCTAGCCACTACAATGGTTACTCTGTTAAACGTCATCTTAATTGATAATGACTTCTTCCTTTCTCATGTTGATATCTCATGAGAAATCTTATGGAATCTTACATATCGAATAACACCTCATCAGTGCAGTTATTAGTTGAAACTCTATTCTAATTGTTTATTTTACAAAAATCGATTTATAGTGGCCTATCATCTGAAATTATGAAACAGAAAGGAAATATATAATGAGAAATAAAAGCTTTTTCCAGCGCGCCTATACTGTCATGGAAATTCGTACAGGATTTGCAACTGGGCTTCCTGTTTTAAGTGGCGGATTATTTGGGGCGTACTTAGCTGGACACTTGAAACTAATTCCACTTCTCTTAATGTTTGTCACTGGATTTTGTCTAAATATCGTGGCAAATGTTTCAAATGAAATTCGTGCTTATCTAAAAAATGAAGAAAATGAGAATACTTTCACTCATCATGCTGGAAGTGAAGGACTCGTACGCGGTGATGCAACGTTCAAAGATAGTATCATTGTCTTACTATTTTTCTTAGGAATCAGTGGATTGTCTGGAATTACCCTTGTTTTAATCACAAATAATTTTAATATTCTAGCGATTGGAATTTTAAGTGTCATTGCCGCTGTTTGCTACTCACTTGGGCCAAAACCTTATATTGTTTATCCAGTTGGTGAGCTTGTTTCAGGACTCTTTGTTGGAGCTATTAGCACCATCGTTTCAGCTTACTTACAAACAGATGTTCTTAACGCCCCGATTATTATCTATTCCATTATTCCAATGATTATGACCATCTTCTTAATGTCAACGAACAATACTTCAGATTATGAAAAAGATAAAGGAACTCGCACGACTTTACCTCATGTCATTGGATTTAGAAATTCAATTAAAATCATTATCCCTGAAGCTTTAATCATGATTGCCGCCTGGCTATCTCTTTACGCTATGGGGAGTATTACCCTCCTTATGCTTGTCACAGGTTTTTTAATTTTCTATTACTACGGATATGTCCGTTGGTATAAAGACTACTATCAAATTAAAGAACACTATCCGACAATGGAGCGTGACTGGGGACCACGTCCATTACTTTTAATTTACAGTTTCAATATCATCTTAGGTTTAGAATTCTTTGCTTACCTATTACTTCAATAAAAAACTATCGATCGATCATCAATTCATTAAAAATAAGGCTGTATCTTTTCGTGATACAGCCTTATTTTGTTAGAAAGAATATGTTTTAGGAGCATTTGCTAAAACGTCAGCAATAACAGCTTTTGCTTCATCTAAATAAAATACTTCGAAGATACGATTATCCCCCAATCATTCAAGAAAATTCTAATCCTGAATAGTTACCTTAACTCTTTACACCAACTTAAGATAACTGTTTTTATTAATAAAAGCATAAAAAAGGTCATCCTCCAATGACCTTTTTTAATTAATCATAGAGTATGACCTCATTTTGATTATTCAAAAATTTCGATTCCTGTTACTTCATCTAAAGATGGGCGCTCGATACGCTCTTCTGAAATAATTTCATACATATAAGCCGCATCTTGTTTTTTCGTTGAATCTTTAATATCTGTTACACGGACTTTTAAAATTTTATTGCCATAGTATAAAGTCAACTCATCACCAACTTTAACCGTTGAGCTTGATTTTGCGACTTTCCCATTAATCTCAATACGTCCTTTATCAGCCACTTCTTTTGCTAACGTACGACGTTTCACTAAACGAGACACTTTTAAATATTTATCTAAACGCATATAAATCTCCTTTCAAACGTTGAATGCAGTTATCCACAATTTAAATTTCACGCTACAACTCTAGTAAAAAAACGATAACCCCATTATTTAATACCTATTTTAACTCAAACCTTTTATAGACCGACTAGTTGAGGAAATGCACAAGTTTTTATTATTTAATTTAAATTAAAGTTCAAACTCTGTACTATCCCATCAGTTGTAGATGCCTTCATTTTGTAAAAGATGGGGTCCAACCCTATTTCATAGGTGGAACATAAATAGTTGTTAAATTATCCAATTTGAAGTTATGATCTAATTCATAAAGTTTAACCCATTTTAATTCGGCGATGTTACTTCCCGCTGCTTTAACGATACAAACCTCATACTCATCATCATAAACTTCCATTAAATCTAACTTTAAATTTGATGCTGTTAATTGGTCGAATACTTGAGGAACAATTAAATGTTGTTTAGGAGCAATCGCTTCATAATCAAAGTCTAATGCATCCATCACTTGTAGCCCTTCAATTGGATCAATGGCAAGTGCAGCAAACATCGGATCTAAGAAACTTTGTCCTCCAATAATTACTGCCTCTGTTTCAGCCACTAAACGTTTCACTGCATATTCAGCCACACAAGGATGACCTGGTGTCGCATAAATTAAATCTCCTTTTTTGGCTTCTTCTTTAATGGTTTCAATAATTTCTTCATAAACAGCCTCAAATGTTTCATGCTTCATATAAACATCATCAAAGGCACGATACTCAATTTCATTTTCCTCTAAGAAATTAATCATTGGATGTTCTGCTGTTCTTAAAAATAATGGTAAGCCAGATTTTAATTTAGCTACTACGCCTAACGTTAACTGAGACTCATCCCCAGCTCCAAGTCCTACAATGTAAATCATCTCATGATGCCCCTTCCTATCTTCAATCTTATTACTTATCTTGGTCAGAAATTGACCCTTTATTCAATTACAATTCTGCTGGCTTTCTTTTGGTAGCTGTTTGCTTCTTAGCAGGTTTCTTTCGACGTTTGGCCCCTTTAGAAGCGACCTGTGAGGTCATTAAGAAAATTCCCATAATCAGACTATAGACTAACACACCAGCTCCAACTTGAATTGCCAATGAAATAACATTATATACACGTACATCATCTAATCCAGATAAAATATTCGGAATCTGTGGTTCTAAATATGCTAATACTAGCCAAAGCCCAGCTGTTGAAAAGCTTACTTTTAATAAATTAAAGAATGACTTCTTATACATCATCTTTCTAAACTGACATAAATTTATCAGTGCCATCATTGCCAGTGAAGCAACTGATGCAATAGCTGTTCCACAAATACCTAAACTTTGAGTTAATGGTCCTGTCAATACGACTTTAACTAGTACACCTCCCAAAACAGCTGCTAATAATTTCGAATATTGTTCTTCCTGCTGCATAATGGCTGTGCATAAGAAAATAAATGGATAAAATAAAACCTGTAATGTTAATAACTTCAATGCTCCAATCCCATTTGAATCTTTAAATAACGCAATATTTAGCTCATCTACGACACTAAACAACCCCACGCAAGCTGGGATTGATAATGCAATGACCATAAATAATGAAGCATTAAACACCTTTTTACGTTCCTTCGAATCTCTTACTCCTGCCATTTGTGGAACAGTTGATGAGACAATCGCACTCGTAAAGACAGTCACTGTCTGAATAATTGGTAATCCTCGATCAAAACTCCCTTTAAGTGACATGGCTTCTAATGCAGGCACCCCACTATTAACAAGTGAATTAAACACAAAGAAACTATCGATTAATTGGAAAATAATTAAGATTCCTGCACTTAAGAATAAATAAACACTTTTCTTAAAGAAATGCGGGCGATGAGTCATCTTTAAATAAATCCTTGGACTATCGTCCAACTTTTTAATCATTAAATAAGCAATTGCAAGTAATGGACCAAAGAGCCCACCTAAATACGCAAAATAAGCTAACTTATAAACATTTTGTCCTTGAACCATCACTAAAGCAACAATAATCGCCATCACTCGGATCAGCTGCTCAATGGTTGAAGAATAGCCCACAACATGAATCGTTTCTGCCCTCGTTTGAGCAACTCCTCGCCAATAAGAAATAGTAGGAATTAGTAAGAACGCTAAACCAACCATCCGAATCGGCCAACTCAATTGCATATCGCCCATCGTATAAGCAATCAAATGGCTACCTAGAAATAATCCTATAAATGACACAAGACCAAAAATCCATAATGAATTTTTAATATACCGCTTAATATCCTCACTATATTGATACGTTAATAATAATTCCGCAATAATCGTTGGTAATACCACTCCATTTAATGTCGTATAAATCCCGATTAAAGGATAAACTTGTTGAAAAACGTATAATCCTTCATCACCTGAAATATTTTGATACGGCACTTTATACAGCAAACTTAATAGCTTAACAAAAAAAGCCGTGATTGTTAAAATCATCGTCCCTTTCATCCAACCCGATTTCATAACATCTAAGCCTCCCTAGCTTTCACTCTATTCAAATTAATATTATATCATCAAAACAGGCAACAATAAAAAAAAGGTCAAATCATTTCATAAAAAAATCAAATTTTTTCATATAAAAGAAATAAATCCGTCCATTTTTCCTTTTGATAAAAAAGATTAAAAAAGTTATAATAAAAAGGTTATACAAAAACATTTAACACAAACTATGTTTAGCTTTTTTATAGAGGTGATATCACATGAGAATGACAGGAGACAGTCCATTATGGACTAAAAACATCGAAGAAGGAACAACGTATCCTCCTCTATCACAAGACATTAAAACTGACATTGTTATCGTCGGTGGTGGAACAACAGGAGCGCTAACAGCTCATTATTTTATGAAACAAGGCCTAAACTGTGTCTTAGTTGAAAAAAATCAAATTGCACACCAATCAACTGCAGCTTCAACTGCCATTTTACAATATGAAATCGATTTAGGGTTAAATCGATTAATGTCGATGGTTGGTGAACAGAATGCACAACAGGCCTTTCTATTTGGTTATCAAGCAGTCATGGAAATGAGCCAAATCGTCAAAGAAATCAACAGTAACTGTGACTTTACCTTCAAACCATGCTTCCTTTATACACAAGATCCTCGTAAAGTAGACTATATGGCGGATGAATGTAAATCACGTCAGGCGATCGGAATTCATTGCGAACTGTTTACATCAGAAACACACCAAAATGAATTTAGCTTCAACTTCGAAGTAGGTGTCTATTCACATTACGGAGCAGCCATCATTAACCCTGTTCAATTTACACGTGATTTAATTGATTACAATGTAAAAAAAGGACTGCAAGTGTTTGAAAATACAAATATCGTTGACTATAACTTATCCTCACGTCAAAGTGTCTTAATAACAGAGCAAGAATTCACCATTACAGCTGATAAAGTGATTATCTGTACAGGATATGATGCATTAGAATGGTTCAAACATGAAAAGCCATTCTATACACTTAGCCGCAGTTTTGCTGTTTTAACGAAACCTGTGGAAAACTTCCACGGATGGAAAGAAGCGTGTATCATTCGTGATGATCAAGACCCATACACTTATATTCGTCCAACCTTAAGTAACTCGATTATTATCGGTGGAGAAGATTTAGAAATCGATGACTTAGATGGTGAAGTAGCAAACATGGGAGATCGCCACCCATTAGCCTTACAACAATATCATCAATTACTACGTCGCGTGCGCCGTATGTTCCCGCAAATCGAAAATATTAAAACAGATTGCTGGTTCCACGGATTATTCGTCGATACAAAAGATGGACTTCCATTCATCGGGAAACACCCAGATTATCCAGGCGCTTACTTCAACCTTGGATACGGATCAAATGGGATGCTTTACTCTTTAATCGGAGCTAAATTAATTTCTCAAGACGTAGCTGGGAAAAATCCAAAAGAACTAGAAATCTTCAAATTCAATCGTTATTAAAAAAGAGCGGAATAGTCCGCTCTTTTTTTCATACTCCTAGCTTTCTCATCATAAACTTTCAAGACTAGAGCTTTATGAGAAGGGAGGAAGTCATCTTGGCGTGTCCAAACTATCATCATAATCAAAGCGATTCTAATCCAAACTGTCCACAATCAGCGCCTAAACAAAAGGACGATGCTACCTCTAAAAAAAGCATCGCCTATAAAAGATTCTTTCGAAGTTTTTCTTTCATCACGATAGGGATTGTTCTTCTAGGTATTATCTACATCTTTATTTATTTTGTGTTCTCTTCACCAGAAATTACTTTCGTTAAGAATCAAGTCATTGAATGTTATGAAAAACAAAGCATCGGAGAAGCCCTGGATGAGTTTTTCTATCATCCAACTTGGGAGCTAATTGAAGAAAATACAGTCAAATTTAACGGTGAAGCGTATTTTGGAGAGGATGAAGCACTGTTTACGATTCAATTTAAAGTTGATTTAGAAACTGAACAGTTTGATATTACTTCCTACTCTATCAATGGTGAATCCCAAACATTTGATCAATTCATTCAATTATTAGATACTATTTATGAAAAATAGATATTTAACAAAAGCACTTCTATTCCTTTGAACCTATGAAAATAGAAACAAAAGAATCGATTAATCGGATTGACACGAAACTAGTGCACTTTCTAACTCTAGAAACAATATCTTATCCCCAAAAGAGCATAATCATGCAGTGAAAAAAAGAAACATCAATCAAAACCTAATATTTATCGCTAGGTTTATTTATTGAATCCATCATTATTTCAAAAATAGCCAAAAGGATAATTGATCGTCCTAACAAAAACAACTACCTTTTCATCACTAAAAAGACTAAATCTAATAGAAAAAGGGACGAGGTCCCTTTTTTCATGTTATCATAACATTAACTCAACGACGAAGGAGACATAGCCCTGATGAAACTAGAAACCGAAAACTTAATTCTTTATCCACTGACTAAATCACTCATTCAACAAATTTTAAATGATGAAGTGATGGACTACTCAACAAAAGAATGGCTAACAGAAGATAACCGTACACTTTTAACGTGGATGTACGAAGAACTTTACGCCTTCATCCCACCAAAAATGGGCTTCACTTCATGGATTTTCATTGAAAAATCAACTAACCAAGTCATTGGTGATGGTGGATATAAAGGAAATCCTGATTCACGTGGTGAAATTGAAATTGGATATGAAATCATCGAATCTAAACGTCAAAAAGGCTACGCGACAGAGGCCATCGAAGCCCTTCTAGAGTGGACTCTGACTCAAGATGAAGTCAAATCAATTATTGCTAAATGCCACTACAAAAACATCCCTTCCCAAAGCTTACTTGATAAACTTGGTTTCAAATTAATTGGTGAAGAGGATGAAATGGACCTTTATCAAATTAAATTAGAAGAAAATTCATTTTTAAGTATTAGTAAATACGTTATGACAGGAATAATTACTGCATGTATAATTATTCCAATCGCTAAAGTAGTCAAACATATCAAAAAATCGAAATAATCAACTGCATTAAAAAACCACTCGACTACTAACGTACGAGTGGTTTTATTTTTAATCTTTTAGAATATGATTAATGACACGCTTCGCATTTACATGGGTAATCCCATCAATATCCATACTACTATATCCTCGATTAACGAGTTCATCAATGACATTATTTGCTGAGGATGCACTTTGACAATCGATTAAGTTTGATTCTAAATGACCATCTCCTAAGTAATTCATAAAATCAAATCCAAGTGCAATATGTCGTGTACCAACTAACTCTCTCAGATAATCAATATGATCAACGAGGGATTCCACATCTGGCTTTAATTGATTCGTAAAATGCGGTACTGCCGTCACGCCAATAACACCATCTACCAAAGCAATTTCTTTAATTTGCTCATCGGTTAAATTTCTTGGATGAGGAGTAATTGAGTAACAATTCGAATGAGAGGCAATGACAGGCTCTTTTGTTACCGATAAAATATCCTCAAACGTTTGAATACTAGCATGAGAAACATCAATCACCATTCCAAGCTCATTCATCTTTTCAATCAACTCACATCCTAATAGTGATAACCCTGTCCCATCCTTACAACCAATCCCAGTTGCAAATTGATTCTTTTCATTCCAAGTTAACATCGCATGTCTAAATCCTTTTTCGTAAATTTCAACTAAATGATCGATATCTCGAAGCGATGCTAAACTTTCAAGTCCTAAAATCACATTGACTTTATGATCAGCCCAATCCCCTTTGGCGGTTACTACTTGAACATCGGGTGACTCTTCTAGTTCCTCTATAATATAATGAATTGCTTGATCAAAATTATTATGTAATAGCTGATTAACATCAGTATAGTACGTCCAAATTCCCCCAGTCACATTCCCTTCTAATAACTCAGGAATATGATATGACTCAACAATACCACGTTGTCCTCTTAAACGCTTCTCAACAATATTATATAAAATATCCGTGTGCGTATCGAAAATCAAAGGTTTCCCCTCCTTATAAACACAATCAGATTTGCATCTAATTACTACCTATTATAGCTTATCTCTATTCAAAAAAGAGCAAATTTTTTTCCCTTTTTTCCGACAAAAGAAGTGTAAAAATATTAAAAAAGCCTACGAAATTTAATTCATAGGCTTCTCTTTCATTAAGCTTCTTCTTCTTGATTAAATTGGCTATTATATAAATCAGCATAGAATCCATTTTGATCCATTAATGTCTCATGATTTCCTGTTTCAATAACATCTCCATCTTTCATTACTAAGATAACATCAGCTTCACGAATCGTTGATAAACGGTGAGCAATAACGAAGCTTGTACGACCTTTCATTAAGGTCTTCATCGCATTTTGAATTTGTAACTCTGTACGTGTATCAACACTACTTGTTGCCTCATCTAAAATCATAATTTCGGGATCAGCTAGTAGTGCACGAGCAATCGTTAATAACTGTTTTTGACCTTGAGAAATATTTGAGACTTCTTCATTTAAAATCGTATCATATCCTTCTGGTAAAACACGAATAAAGTGATCAGCATGAGCTGCTTTAGCTGCCGCAATAATTTCTTCTTCTGTCGCATTCTTTTTACCATAAGCAATATTATCGCGAATTGTTCCATTAAATAACCATGTATCTTGTAAAACCATACCGAATTTTTTACGTAAATCAGCACGATTCATCTCTGTAATATCAACATCATCCACTAAGATACGTCCACCATTCAATTCATAGAAACGAAGTAATAAATTCACTAATGTCGTTTTACCTGCACCAGTTGGCCCAACAATAGCAACCATTTGTCCTGGTTCCGCTTTAATATTCATATCATTAATTAAAATACGATCCTCGCGATAACCAAACTTAACATGTTCAAACTCAACAGCTCCACAATCAGCTTTTGCTTTAACCGGATTTACTGGTTCTGGAATCACTTCTTCTTCATCTAATAATTCAAATACACGCTCTGCTGATGCAACCGTTGACTGAATAATATTTGAAATTTGAGCTACCTGTGCAATTGGTTGAGTAAATTGACGGTTATATTGAATGAACGCTTGGATATCTCCCACAGTAATACGTCCTTTCGTTACTAAAACCCCACCTACAACAGCAACAAGAACATAGCCTAAATTTCCGATAAAATTAATAATTGGCATCACTAATCCAGATAAAAACTGAGCTCGCCATCCTACACTATAAAGACCTTCATTAACTTCATCAAATTCATCAATAGCTTTTTTCTCATGACCAAATGCTTTAACCACATTATGTCCCGTATACATTTCTTCAATATGACCGTTTAATTCACCTAATTTCTTTTGTTGACCAATGAAATATTTTTGTGAACGTTTAACGACCATCATCATTAAAATCCCAGATAACGGAATGACGATGATTGAAATTAATGTTAAAAGCGGGCTAATCGTTAACATCATAATTAAAACCCCAACCACCGTAGTGACTGATGTAATAACTTGAGTAATCGACTGTTGCAAAGTTGCACTAATATTATCAACATCATTTGTAAATCGGCTTAATAATTCTCCATGTGTATGTGAATCGAAAAATTTTAATGGTAATCTTGCTAATTTTTCATCAATATCACGACGTAAATCATAGACAACCTTCTGAGAAACTCCTGCCATAATAAATTGTTGTAAATAACTAAAAGCTGCACTTAAAACATATAAACCAATTAAAATTACAACAATATTCCAAATATATGAAAAATCAATTGGCGATGGAGTTGGATTTCCTCCTACCAACTCTAAAATTGGACGTATTAACTCATCTGTAATCTTAGCCATAATTTTTGGAGAAATAATTGAGAAAATAACACTCGTAATAGCTGCAATAGCAACTACTACTAAACCAACACGATATGGTTTTAAATATTTACTTAAGCGAACTAACGTCCCTTTAAAATCTTTTGCTTTTTGATTACCCGCATGTGGGCCATGTCCCATAGGTCCAGCCATAATTATTCCTCCTCTCCTTTTTTAAGTTGAGATTCGACAATTTGTTGATAAATCTCATTTGTTTGTAATAACTCCTCATGTGTTCCCATACCAACTATATGTCCTTCATCCATTACTAAAATACGTGTTGCGTCCATAACTGTACTTACACGCTGAGCCACAATAATAACTGTTGAATCCTTTGTTTCCTTCTTTAACGCTGCACGTAATTGAGCGTCAGTTTTAAAATCTAAAGCTGAAAAACTATCATCA
The DNA here is from genome assembly GCF_024499055.1 of Turicibacter bilis. NCBI lineage: Bacteria > Bacillati > Bacillota > Erysipelotrichia > Erysipelotrichales > Turicibacteraceae > Turicibacter > Turicibacter bilis. The sequence continues at coordinate 1,709,678 of NZ_CP071249.1, forward strand.
AATAAATAAATTTCCGGCTTACGAACAATCGCACGAGCAATTGATAAACGTTGCTTTTGTCCACCTGATACATTTGTTCCTCCTTGTGAAATTGGTGACTCAATTCCCTCTTTCATTTTAGAAACAAAATCTGTTGCCTGTGCAATATCTAAAGCATGACGAACTTCTTCGTCTGTCGCATCTTCTTTACCATATAAGATATTATCTCGAATCGTTCCTGTAAATAACATAGCTTTTTGAGGAACATACCCAATTTTGGAACGCAACTCTTGTTGATTCATGTCACGAACATTAACACCATCAACTAATACTTCACCTTTAGCCGCATCATAAAAGCGTGGAATCATATTTAAAATTGACGATTTACCTGATCCAGTTCCACCAATAATCGCTGTCACTTCACCCGGCTTAGCAACAAACGAAATATTTGAAATTGCATATTCTTCTGCACCCTCATAACCAAATGAGACATTTTTAAATTCAACATAACCTTTTAACTGAGGTTGAATAGCTTCTTTAGGCTCTTGAATCGGAGATTCCATTTCTAAAACTTCATTAATACGAACAGCCGATGCTTGAGCACGTGGAATTAAAACGAACATCATCGTTAACATTAATAACGAGAACATCACTTGCGTTAAATATTGAATAAAGGCCATTAAATCCCCAACCATTAAGTCTCCATCATTAATTCGAATTCCACCAAACCAGATAACAGCAATAATCGATAAATTTAAAATTAACATCATTAATGGCATTAAAGCTCCCATTAAACGGTTAGCCATTGTAGCAATTCGAGATACTTCTAAACTAGCCTGATTGAAACGTTCCTGTTCTGCCTCTACCTTATTAAACACACGAATTACTCGGATTCCTGTTAAATTTTCACGGACAACTAAATTTAATTTATCAATTTTATTTTGCATCTTTTGGAACATTGGTAGCGTAAACTTGGCGATAATAGCAATCGTCACGATGATAATTGGAATCACCACTAAAATAACTTTTGATAATTCCACATCTTTACGAAGTGCCATAATCAATGCACCCACAATCATTATTGGTGCACTTAACATCATCCGCATCATCATAATAACAACCATTTGAACTTGGTTAATATCATTTGTTGTACGCGTAATTAAAGACGCTGTACCCATCTCATTAATTTCAGTTAATGAAAATGATTCAACTTTTTCAAAAACTTTCTTTCTTAAATCACGACTAAATCCCATCCCGATTTTTGATGAAAGATAACTCGTTAAAATCGTACACACTGTCCCTAATAAAGCCACTAATAACATGACACCACCTCGTCCAAGGATATAGGAAACATCTCCTTGAACAATTCCAGTATCAACAATATCTGACATTAAATCTGGTAACTCTAGATCCGTCAGAGTCGAAATAAACACTAGGACTAAAACACCGATAACTAACGTCCAATAAGGTTTTAATCCTTTAAATAACTTTAACATGTCTATCTATTCCTCCCTTAATCACTAAAATTCGCTATTAATTTACTGAAAATAGCTCTTGTCTGCTCTAATTCTTCTTTTGAAAAATTTCCGAAAGATCTAAGATTTAGTTCTTTAAAAATTTCATTCACAATTTTTGCCTGACCTTTACCCTTTTCAGTTAAATAAACATGCGTCACTCGTTGATCAGCTTCACTACGTCGACGTTCAATCACTTCATCACGCTCCATACGTTTTAACATAGCACTAATTGTCGCTGCTGTCACACCTAGTTTTTGAGCTAGTTCAACTTGTGTTGATCCTTCACATTGAGATAAAGCATGAACAATCCCAGGTTGTGCTCGGCACAATCCCTCTTCCTCTAATCTTCGTTGAGCGATTGACATTTGACTTCTTATCAAATGACCAAACATAATAGCTACCTCATTGATTTCTTGACTATTCAACACAACTCACCTCACATTAAACTAAAACTATCTTACGACACTTATAATAGTTAGTCAACTAACTATTAGTTAACTAATTATTTTATACAATTCTTCCACAAAAGATAGCAATTTCAATTTATAAAACTTAAACAGCGACACCCTTTAACCAAATACGGATCATACATGTTATAGTACCTACTCCTTCTTATATAGTTAGTGTGAAACAGAAATAAAAAATTAAGCATTAAAAAATAAAAAAGCAGAAAATCGTTTTGATTTTCTGCCTAACTTAATTAAAAAATTAAATGTGCAATTAAAGCAATCACTGGTAATGTGATTAATGTACGTTGAATAAAAATAATAAATAACTCTTTTAAATTAACAGGAATCTTTGAAGCTAATAATAAAGCTCCAACCTCAGATAAATAAATTAACTGAGAAACAGATACGGCTGCAATGACAAAGCGAGTCATCTCACTCTCAATTCCAGATGCTAAAACAGATGGCAATAGCATATCAGCAAATCCCGCTACTAAAGTTTGAGAAGCTGCCATAGCCTCAGGAATTTGTAATAACATTAAAACCGGTAAGAATGGTAACCCTAAAATTTTGAAAATTGGCGTATACTCAGCAATCACTAAAGCAATCGTTCCAACTGCCATAACAATTGGAATAACTGCTAGCCACATATCTAACACATTTTTAAACCCATCAATAAAAATAACTTGAATTAAATCCTGTGATTTCGCCTTTTCAATTGCCTGAGCAAATCCATGAGAAAAATTATTTAATCCAGCTAATGCTTTCTCATTCTCAACCTTTAGCGTGCCATCAAAGAATCGATCCTCTTTTTTAGATAATGGCGGTAGCTTCGGTAACATAATAGCAGCTACTAAACTCGCAATCGTCACTGTTACATAAAATGGAACAAACATATTTCCAAGATTAACCGTATTAATCACGACTAAACTAAACGTAATCGATACTAATGAGAACGTCGTTCCAATGACAGCTGCTTCACGCTTCGTATAGAATCCATCTTCATACTGCTTACTTGTTAATAAAACTCCGATTGTCCCATCACCTAACCATGACGCAATACAATCAATCGCCGAACGACCAGGTAAATTAAAGACTGGACGCATCACTTTTGATAATAATGTCCCAACAAACTCTAATAATCCAAAGTTTAATAATAAAGGTAAGAATAACCCTGCAAATAAAAATACGGAGAAAAGAATTGGGAGCAAATCATATAAAACTAATCCACCCGTGTTTAACGAGAAAATGGCCTCGAATCCTATTTCATAAACAGCCATAACAATAAAAATTGCTGCTAAAATACGAATCACAAACCAAACGGGTGTCACATTAAATAAATTATTTAAAAATTCATTTTTAAGAATGAATTTTGGTGTAAATAACTTCGTTACAATCGTTCCGATCACTGTAATCATCACTAAAAATAAAACTACTGTAGGTAAAACATCTGCAAAGTGTGCTTGAACCCAATTTGATAACATCGCAATCGGAATCGTAATCCCACCAGCCTGAGAAACAGGAAGCATAAATAACGTCACACCAATTAAAGAAGGAACTAAAAACTTTAATATTTCTGAAATCTTATATGAGCTACACGAGCCTTTAACTGGAACTTGATTGTTTTTATTCATAATTATTACCATCCTTATAAAAAATTTTTTCTTTGATTTTATAAGTATACTTGGTAGGCCAAAACTTATCAACCATTTTAACGACAATAATCATCTTTTTACAACAAAAAAGAAGACCCTTTTTTACTATTCAGTCTTCTTCCATGCCACAAGAACAATCTCTTCGTGAAACGTATTAAAAAACTCTTGTTCCATCATTTGTAATGCTGCAATTTCTTCATCTGTTAACGATGCAATCTCATAATCTTTCAATCCGATCACCTCATCCCTATTATAACCACTATTACCTTCATCATACAAAAAAGAGACCGAATCCGGTCCCTATATTCTAAACTCTGCATCTACACCATATACTCTTTGATTTAAAATACGACGATATGCCTTTTGTTCTTCTTCCTCTAATGCTTTAAAAGAGGACATAATTTTTAATTCAACCATATCTGTTGTTGGATTTAATGGCGGTTGATAATGTGGATAAAGATTTAAAACAAACCCTAAACGTTCATAAAATCCAACTCGTCGTTTCGTCACTTTATCTACAGGCGGTTCCACTTCTAAAATAACGGGATGATTACCCGCTTCTGATAAAATATCTTGAACTAACTTTGTCCCAATTCCAAGACCTCTGGATAATGGTGTACAAGCTAAATGTTCAATATATAAAAACTCATCAAACACGTAATATGCACAAAAGCCTAATAATTCCCCTTCCTGCTCATACGTCTTCAAATGATAGTCCGAACGTTCAAGTAATGCTTTTTGACCTTCATAACTTCTAAATTCATCCCTTGGAAATGATTCTTTCATAATTTCATAAACTGCATCAAACAATTGATCCAAATTATCACCTTCTGCATAAAACTTAGTCATATTGCACATAATAACATGAATTATTCACATTTACAAGAAAGTTAATATATGGAGGCCAAACAATGAAAATAAATCCTGATTTATATCATGGCCACGATCAATATACTAATTTTTTTGAGGGTTGGTATTTTAAAATCGTAGACGCCACTGCAACTTATGCCTTAGCGTTTATTCCTGGAATCTCTCGCAGTGAAGATACACGAGATCATCATAGCTTCATTCAAGTGATTAACTTAGTTAATCATTCCTATCACTATTACCGATATAGTATAGATGATTTTTACTCAAATAACCGTCATCTAAAAATAAATATCGGAATTAATGAATTTAGCTTTAATAAAATCTACGTCAATCTCGAACAAATTCACGGCATCTTATACTTAGGATCACCTACGAAATGGCCAGATTCTAAACTCAATCCAGGGAGCATGGGGATTTACAATCACCTTCCCTTTATGGAATGTTACAGCCAAGTATGCGCAATCGACGGGGATATTGAAGAGGGTCATCTAAAAATTAACGGACAAGTAATTGATTTTAGTAACGGAAAATACTATATCGAAAAAAATTGGGGAAAGAGTTTTCCTACCTCATGGATTTGGGTTCAAAGTAATAACTTCGAGAATCACCGAGCAACTGTAACGTGCTCGCTCGGTATTGTTCCATTTCCACTCATTAAAGAATTCCGCGGGTTTCTGATTGGTGTTACTGTCGATCACAAATTCTATCCTTTTACAACGATGAACAACAGTAAACTTAACATTACCGTCTGCGATCGAGACATCATCCTGTGTGCAACGCATGATAATCTCCAACTCATTCTTAAAACAAAAAGTAAACCAGAAGACTTTGTTGAATGTTACGGACCTAAAAACGGAAAAATGTCACCAATACTTGAAGAAACACTTAAAGGTGAAGTCGAAATGACACTTATCAATACCAAAAAAAATCTACTAATCTATCATGGAATTGGAAAAGCGTGCGGCATTGAATATGGTGGCGACTTCTCCAAACTTCTTGATGACTAAAAAGGGGATATCTCAAAATGAGATATCCCCTTTTTATATCAATTAAACTTATCCACATACCACGAAATTGTCGACCTTAATGCATCTTCGAATGTATACAAAGGCTCCCATCCAAGTTCATATTTAATCTTACTTGAATCAATCGCATACCGTAAATCATGACCTGGACGATCCTTCACAAATTCAATCAACTCATATGGCTTACCCAGTTCATCCAAAATCAGCTTTACAATCGTTAAATTCGAATACTCATTATTTCCACCTACATTATAAACTTCTCCAATACGCCCTTTATGTAAAATAAAATCAATAGCCTGACAATGATCCCAAACATGTAACCAATCTCGAATATTCTGCCCCGTTCCATATACAGGTAACTTTTCATTTTTCATTGCCTTTAAAATCATCAATGGAATTAACTTCTCAGGAAACTGAAAAGGCCCATAATTATTTGAACAACGAGAAATCGTGATAGGTAATTTAAACGTTCTCCAATATGATAATGCCAATAAATCTGCACTAGCCTTCGAGGCAGAATACGGACTAGATGCCTTCAATGGGAACATCTCTGTAAATAAAGTATCATCCTCTAATAATAAATCTCCATACACCTCGTCGGTTGATACTTGATGGAATCTCTTCACCCCATAGCATCGACAAGCATCCATTAACACTTGAGTTCCTAATACATTCGTCGTCAAAAATGAACTCGGATCTTCAATTGAACGATCCACATGACTCTCAGCGGCAAAATTAACAACCCAATCAAATTGTTCCTTCTCAAACAATTCAAAAATAAACGCCCTATCTCGAATATCACCATGAATAAATCGATACTGTGGATAATCTTGTACAGCTCCGTTATTTTCTAAACAACCTGCGTACGTTAATAAATCTAAATTAATGACCTCATAATTGGGATACGTCTTCAACATATACTCAATAAAATTACAACCAATAAAACCTGATCCACCCGTTACTAACAACTTTGTCATAGCTATCCCCCGTAAAATTACATAAACTAAACTATATTATACTTATAATCAAATCTCAAAACAATAGACGGTATTTACTAGTATAAGGAAAGAACGGTATAATAAATAAAAATACTTTTTAAGGAGGATTCATCTCTATGACAAAACCTCGTGTACTCGTAGTCGATGATGAACGTGAAATTAGAGAAGCCATCCGTATTTATCTTCGCGGGGAAGATATTGAAACTATTATGGCTACTAACGGTCAAGAAGCTGTCGATTTAATGAAGCAACAAGACATTCATCTAATTCTAATGGACGTGATGATGCCAGGCATAGATGGAATAGTTGCCACAAGTCTCATCAGAGAATTCTCAAATGTTCCCATCATCATGCTCACTGCTAAGTCAGAAGACACTGATAAAATCATGGGACTTTCGCTTGGAGCAGATGACTATATTACCAAACCCTTTAATCCAATGGAATTAGTTGCACGTGTTAAAAGTCAACTTCGTCGCTATTTACAACTCGGTTCGCAAACTGTTACTTCAAGTACTAATCAAGATATCCTTGAAGTTAATGGCCTACGTATCAACACTGCAACAAAGCAAGTCTTTGTAGATGGAAAAGAAGTTCGTCTGACACCAACAGAATTCAAAATTCTTAGTCTTCTCATGCGTAATAAAGGCCGTGTTTTCTCTATCAGTGATATCTATGAAAATGTCTGGGATGAACCCGGATATAACGCAGAAAATACCGTTGCCGTTCATATCCGAAAAATTCGTGAAAAAATTGAAATTAACCCCCGTGATCCTAGATATCTTAAAGTTGTTTGGGGAATCGGCTATAAAATTGAAGCTTAGATTTACCCAATTATATAATATTCATACTAAGGGGATACTTATATTTAATTATTCCGAATTACATCAACTAAATCACCGTTATAATTTAAATCACCAATCTTCAAATGCTACGACATCCCACAACTAGCATTACTGATCGAATCAACAAATGACCGTGTCAAAACTGGAATGGTTAAGTTATTACAATCAATACAACATACAATTAGTTATAACCAACACCCAACTGAAGCAAAAAATGAACCACAATCTAATTGGACAACAAGGTATCGTGTTGACATCAACTTAGTACTATTAGTGCCGCCACAAACAAAAGAGTTTGAAAAAAATTATAAAGAGCAATATCATCAATTCAAAAAAGCAATCAAGGAATATGAAAAGTTACATAAAATTGATCGTAAAGAACCATTAATCTAATCTGATATAGACCATAGCAAATCGTGCTGTGGTTTTTTCTTAGTATTAAGAATTTCTTAAGAAATCAACTATGTAATTTTTAAGATATAGATGTTACTCTTACAATAGAATCAATAAAATAATGGAGTTGAACTTATGAAAAATAAAGAGGACATGAATCAATCTAGAGTCCCAGAAACTCTAAAAAAAAGCTGGATTAAATTCTTACTTTCTTGTTTTATCTTCTTACTATCCTTTAATTACATCACTGATCAACTAAGGTTTGGTCAAATATTCCCACTTAATTATTTTCAATCAGATCAATATGCTATACAAGTAGTACAATTTCTAGATTCGTTTTACATAACGCAAATCCAATTACAAAAACTTCAAATCCCATTAGAAGAGATTGAGGTGACTAAACAAGAGATTCTTGATGCAAAATTTAATAGCTATCAATATGAACAATACCTTTATGATGACAATACTGGCGAACACTATTCGATTAATACCTTAACTGATGAGCAAATCAGAGATATGATTCAATATGATAAATATCAACAATATCAATCTGAAGTCTCTCACTATAAAAATACATACTATGACCAACAAGATGCTTTTTATTATGATATAACTGATAGTAATGGAAATCATTATACTAATGTAGTCTTAGAAGAAAAAGATTATCTAAATATTATTGAAATTCCCTATAAAGGAAAAAATGTTTCGAATTTTAGTATTGTTAATAGTAGTGCTCGTGATAAAGGAATTAGCGGAACACTCTACCTCCCTAAATATCCAATGGGAGAATCAACAATCCAAGGTGCATTTATTCAAAATATAACAACTAAAGTTATTTGGATTGGAGCAATTCTTGCAGCGATTATCCTTGTCATTCCTATCTATCGTAATTTTAAAAAAATTAAAAATACACAACTTAATATTCCACCCCAATACAAGTGGATTGAAGATAAATACTTGGACTTACCTATTGAATTCAAAGGTCTAATCTTCCTAGTAACAGTGTACATATTACAAAATATGAACCTAACTACATACTATCGATACTATGGAAATCTTTTATCTTATGGATTCAAATTAATTCTACAAGTTATTATCCTATTATCTATTTTATACTTCTTCTTTTTACAACTTAAAGGAATTATCCATCGAATAAAAAATCCAGAGTTATTTAAGCAAGAATGGTATAAAGGATTTTACATGAGTAATATTGATGATTGGAGTAAACTACCTATTTATCGTAATACATTTATACGAATCACTGTATATTCATGTATTATTGGGGTATGGGGAATAATCTGGGGATTTTGTTTCCATGACTATGGGGCATTCCTAGTTATTACGTTTATTAGTGTAATACTCGCACTCATTCTTTTATCTATCATTAAAAAACGCACTAAAGCAATTCAGGCAATTGCTGATACTTTATCTAAAATGGCAAATAACGAAATAACATCTGAAATCTATGTTAAAGGAAATGGTCTTATTGCTAATATTGCTAAAGATGTGAATGCCGTTCGTGAAGGATTTGCAATCTCAAATCAAAAACAATCAAATAGTGAAAGATTGAAAACAGAATTAATTACAAACGTTTCTCACGATCTTAGAACACCTCTAACTAGTGTTTTAAACTATGTCGACTTAGCTAAAAGAAGTGACATCACAGAAGAAGAACGACAAGAATACTTACAAATCATTGATAATAAATCGAAACGATTAAAAGTATTAATCGATGACTTATTTGAAGCTAGCAAAATGGCTAGTGGAGCTGTTGAATTAAATAAAGAACAAGTAGATTTAGTTGCCTTAATGTATCAAGCACTAGCAGAATATGAAGATCGATTTGAAGATCAAAAATTAATTGTTAGAACAAAAACTTCTAATCAACACATGTATGCCTATTGTGATGGAAGAAAAATGTACCGTGTATTTGAAAACCTATTTAGTAATGTAATCAAATACACACAACCCGCAACACGAGTATACTTAGAAATGACTTATGAAGGTTCTGAAATTATCATAACATTAAAAAATATATCGAACTATGAATTAGGATTCGACGTATCTGAACTAGCTGAACGCTTCAAACGAGGAGATAGTTCTCGCCATACAGAAGGTTCAGGACTCGGACTATCCATTGTAAAATCAATTTTAGAATTACACGGAGCAGCATTTGAATTATCACAAGATGGTGATTTATTCAAAGTTATTATCAAAATAAATACACTGTAAAATAGAGAGTTTCTAACACCCTCAATACCTCTCCATCTATTAATTCAACTTATAAAAAAACTCCAATCAACTGATTGGAGTTTTATAATATACAAAAAGATAAGATATAAAATTAGTTTTGTAAAAATAGACTTATAAAGATAAAAAAAAGCACTCTAAGAGTGCGACTATTCGAATTGGAGCGGGTGAAGAGAATCGAACTCTCACAGTCAGCTTGGAAGGCTGAAGTTCTACCATTAAACTACACCCGCATATAGGTTTGGCCCAGCGACGTCCTACTCTCGCACTTGCGTACTACCCTCGGCGCTAAGGAGCTTAACTTCTGTGTTCGGTATGGGAACAGGTGTGCCCTCCTTGCCATCATCACTAGACCATTGAAAGATGTTGTTAATCTTCCAAAACTAGATATCTTCTTCAGTTTCTTTGGTTAAGTCCTCGATCGATTAGTATCAGTCCGCTCCATGTGTCACCACACTTCCACTCCTGACCTATCAACCTCGTCGTCTTCAAGGGATCTTACTTCTTTCGAATGGGAAATCTCATCTTGAGGGGGGCTTCACGCTTAGATGCTTTCAGCGTTTATCCCGTCCACACGTAGCTACCCAGCTATGCTCCTGGCAGAACAACTGGTACACCAGCGGTGTGTCCATCCCGGTCCTCTCGTACTAAGGACAGCTCCTCTCAAATTTCCTACGCCCACGACGGATAGGGACCGAACTGTCTCACGACGTTCTGAACCCAGCTCGCGTACCGCTTTAATGGGCGAACAGCCCAACCCTTGGGACCGACTACAGCCCCAGGATGCGATGAGCCGACATCGAGGTGCCAAACCTCCCCGTCGATGTGAACTCTTGGGGGAGATCAGCCTGTTATCCCCGGGGTAGCTTTTATCCGTTGAGCGACGGCCCTTCCATTCGGTACCGCCGGATCACTAAGCCCGACTTTCGTCCCTGCTCGACTTGTAGGTCTCGCAGTCAAGCTCCCTTCTGCCTTTACACTCTTCGAATGATTTCCAACCATTCTGAGGGAACCTTTGGGCGCCTCCGTTACTCTTTGGGAGGCGACCGCCCCAGTCAAACTGCCCACCTGACACTGTTCCCTGACCCGATAAGGGCCACGGGTTAGAACCCCAGTGACACAAGGGTAGTATCCCAACAGCGACTCCACCAAGACTGGCGTCCTGGTTTCTTCGTCTCCTACCTATCCTGTACATGTGCCACCAGTGCTCAATATCAAGCTACAGTAAAGCTCCACGGGGTCTTTCCGTCCTGTCGCGGGTAACCTGCATCTTCACAGGTACTATGATTTCACCGAGTCTCTTGTTGAGACAGCGCCCAGATCGTTACGCCTTTCGTGCGGGTCGGAACTTACCCGACAAGGAATTTCGCTACCTTAGGACCGTTATAGTTACGGCCGCCGTTTACTGGGGCTTCAATTCAAAGCTTCGCTTGCGCTAACCTCTCCTCTTAACCTTCCAGCACCGGGCAGGCGTCAGCCCCTATACATCACCTTGCGGTTTAGCAGAGACCTGTGTTTTTGATAAACAGTCGCCTGGGCCTATTCACTGCGGCTTGCTTTCACAAGCACCCCTTCTCCCGAAGTTACGGGGTCATTTTGCCGAGTTCCTTAACAAGAGTTCTCTCGCTCATCTTAGGATTCTCTCCTCGCCTACCTGTGTCGGTTATCGGTACGGGCACTTATTAAATTAACCCTAGAAGCTTTTCTTGGAAGCGTGACGTCAGTTGACTTCGCCATTCGGCTTCGGCATCACAGCTCAATGTTATGCCATGCGGATTTGCCTACATGACCACCTCACTGCTTACACGTGAATCCAATCACACGCTCAACTTAGCCTTCTCCGTCACTCCATCAGTTTAATAAGTGGTACAGGAATATCAACCTGTTGTCCATCGGCTACGCCTTTCGGCCTCACCTTAGGTCCCGACTTACCCAGGGCGGACGAGCCTTCCCCTGGAAACCTTAGGCTTTCGATGGATAGGATTCTCACCTATCTTTCGCTACTCACACCGGCATTCTCACTTCTAACCGCTCCACAGCTCCTTCCGGTACTGCTTCACCGCTGTTAGAACGCTCTCCTACCACTGACTCTAAAGTCAATCCGCAGCTTCGGCGGTCCGTTTAGCCCCGGTACATTTTCGGCGCAGAGTCACTCGACTAGTGAGCTATTACGCACTCTTTAAAGGATGGCTGCTTCTAAGCCAACCTCCTAGTTGTCTGTGCATCTCCACATCCTTTTCCACTTAACGGACACTTGGGGGCCTTAGCTGGCGGTCTGGGCTCTTTCCCTTTTGACCATGGACCTTATCACCCACAGTCTGACTCCCGATTATATCTATCTGGCATTCGGAGTTTGATTGAGATCAGTACCCCGAGGTGGGGCCATCACCCATTCAGTGCTCTACCTCCAGTAGACTTAACATCGAGGCTAGCCCTAAAGCTATTTCGGAGAGAACCAGCTATATCCGTGTTCGATTGGAATTTCACCCCTAGCCACAAGTCATCCAAGCACTTTTCAACGTGCCCTGGTTCGGCCCTCCAGTCAGTGTTACCTGACCTTCAGCCTGCTCATGGCTAGCTCACACGGTTTCGGGTCTACAACATCGTACTCTTCGCCCTATTCAGACTCGCTTTCGCTACGGCTCCGCATCTTCTGCTTAACCTCGCACGATATCGTAACTCGCCGGTTCATTCTACAAAAGGCACGCCATCACCCATTAACGGGCTCTGACTATTTGTAGGCACACGGTTTCAGGTTCTCTTTCACTCCCCTTCCGGGGTTCTTTTCACCTTTCCCTCACGGTACTGGTTCACTATCGGTCACTAGGTAGTATTTAGCCTTACGAGA
>NZ_CP071249.1:1725000-1727500 GCF_024499055.1 Turicibacter bilis
ACACTTTTTTATTTTTTTTATCATCCTTATTTCATATTCTCACAAGGGATAAAAAAAGCACTCTAAGAGTGCGACTATTCGAATTGGAGCGGGTGAAGAGAATCGAACTCTCACAGTCAGCTTGGAAGGCTGAAGTTCTACCATTAAACTACACCCGCATATAGGTTTGGCCCAGCGACGTCCTACTCTCGCACTTGCGTACTACCCTCGGCGCTAAGGAGCTTAACTTCTGTGTTCGGTATGGGAACAGGTGTGCCCTCCTTGCCATCATCACTAGACCATTGAAAGATGTTGTTAATCTTCCAAAACTAGATATCTTCTTCAGTTTCTTTGGTTAAGTCCTCGATCGATTAGTATCAGTCCGCTCCATGTGTCACCACACTTCCACTCCTGACCTATCAACCTCGTCGTCTTCAAGGGATCTTACTTCTTTCGAATGGGAAATCTCATCTTGAGGGGGGCTTCACGCTTAGATGCTTTCAGCGTTTATCCCGTCCACACGTAGCTACCCAGCTATGCTCCTGGCAGAACAACTGGTACACCAGCGGTGTGTCCATCCCGGTCCTCTCGTACTAAGGACAGCTCCTCTCAAATTTCCTACGCCCACGACGGATAGGGACCGAACTGTCTCACGACGTTCTGAACCCAGCTCGCGTACCGCTTTAATGGGCGAACAGCCCAACCCTTGGGACCGACTACAGCCCCAGGATGCGATGAGCCGACATCGAGGTGCCAAACCTCCCCGTCGATGTGAACTCTTGGGGGAGATCAGCCTGTTATCCCCGGGGTAGCTTTTATCCGTTGAGCGACGGCCCTTCCATTCGGTACCGCCGGATCACTAAGCCCGACTTTCGTCCCTGCTCGACTTGTAGGTCTCGCAGTCAAGCTCCCTTCTGCCTTTACACTCTTCGAATGATTTCCAACCATTCTGAGGGAACCTTTGGGCGCCTCCGTTACTCTTTGGGAGGCGACCGCCCCAGTCAAACTGCCCACCTGACACTGTTCCCTGACCCGATAAGGGCCACGGGTTAGAACCCCAGTGACACAAGGGTAGTATCCCAACAGCGACTCCACCAAGACTGGCGTCCTGGTTTCTTCGTCTCCTACCTATCCTGTACATGTGCCACCAGTGCTCAATATCAAGCTACAGTAAAGCTCCACGGGGTCTTTCCGTCCTGTCGCGGGTAACCTGCATCTTCACAGGTACTATGATTTCACCGAGTCTCTTGTTGAGACAGCGCCCAGATCGTTACGCCTTTCGTGCGGGTCGGAACTTACCCGACAAGGAATTTCGCTACCTTAGGACCGTTATAGTTACGGCCGCCGTTTACTGGGGCTTCAATTCAAAGCTTCGCTTGCGCTAACCTCTCCTCTTAACCTTCCAGCACCGGGCAGGCGTCAGCCCCTATACATCACCTTGCGGTTTAGCAGAGACCTGTGTTTTTGATAAACAGTCGCCTGGGCCTATTCACTGCGGCTTGCTTTCACAAGCACCCCTTCTCCCGAAGTTACGGGGTCATTTTGCCGAGTTCCTTAACAAGAGTTCTCTCGCTCATCTTAGGATTCTCTCCTCGCCTACCTGTGTCGGTTATCGGTACGGGCACTTATTAAATTAACCCTAGAAGCTTTTCTTGGAAGCGTGACGTCAGTTGACTTCGCCATTCGGCTTCGGCATCACAGCTCAATGTTATGCCATGCGGATTTGCCTACATGACCACCTCACTGCTTACACGTGAATCCAATCACACGCTCAACTTAGCCTTCTCCGTCACTCCATCAGTTTAATAAGTGGTACAGGAATATCAACCTGTTGTCCATCGGCTACGCCTTTCGGCCTCACCTTAGGTCCCGACTTACCCAGGGCGGACGAGCCTTCCCCTGGAAACCTTAGGCTTTCGATGGATAGGATTCTCACCTATCTTTCGCTACTCACACCGGCATTCTCACTTCTAACCGCTCCACAGCTCCTTCCGGTACTGCTTCACCGCTGTTAGAACGCTCTCCTACCACTGACTCTAAAGTCAATCCGCAGCTTCGGCGGTCCGTTTAGCCCCGGTACATTTTCGGCGCAGAGTCACTCGACTAGTGAGCTATTACGCACTCTTTAAAGGATGGCTGCTTCTAAGCCAACCTCCTAGTTGTCTGTGCATCTCCACATCCTTTTCCACTTAACGGACACTTGGGGGCCTTAGCTGGCGGTCTGGGCTCTTTCCCTTTTGACCATGGACCTTATCACCCACAGTCTGACTCCCGATTATATCTATCTGGCATTCGGAGTTTGATTGAGATCAGTACCCCGAGGTGGGGCCATCACCCATTCAGTGCTCTACCTCCAGTAGACTTAACATCGAGGCTAGCCCTAAAGCTATTTCGGAGAGAACCAGCTATATCCGTGTTCGATTGGAATTTCACCCCTAGCCACAAGTCATCCAAGCACTTTTCAACGTGCCCTGGTTCGGCCCTCCAGTCAGTGTTACCTGACCTTCAGCCTGCTCATGGC
>NZ_CP071249.1:1732500-1910000 GCF_024499055.1 Turicibacter bilis
CCTTATCACCCACAGTCTGACTCCCGATTATATCTATCTGGCATTCGGAGTTTGATTGAGATCAGTACCCCGAGGTGGGGCCATCACCCATTCAGTGCTCTACCTCCAGTAGACTTAACATCGAGGCTAGCCCTAAAGCTATTTCGGAGAGAACCAGCTATATCCGTGTTCGATTGGAATTTCACCCCTAGCCACAAGTCATCCAAGCACTTTTCAACGTGCCCTGGTTCGGCCCTCCAGTCAGTGTTACCTGACCTTCAGCCTGCTCATGGCTAGCTCACACGGTTTCGGGTCTACAACATCGTACTCTTCGCCCTATTCAGACTCGCTTTCGCTACGGCTCCGCATCTTCTGCTTAACCTCGCACGATATCGTAACTCGCCGGTTCATTCTACAAAAGGCACGCCATCACCCATTAACGGGCTCTGACTATTTGTAGGCACACGGTTTCAGGTTCTCTTTCACTCCCCTTCCGGGGTTCTTTTCACCTTTCCCTCACGGTACTGGTTCACTATCGGTCACTAGGTAGTATTTAGCCTTACGAGATGGTCCTCGTTGATTCCGACGGGATTCCACGTGTCCCGCCGTACTCAGGATTCCTTCCATGCATCTCACAATTTCACCTACGGGACTCTCACCCCCTACGGTTGGCCTTCCCAGACCATTCGGCTATCATGATTTGTCAATTATGAAGGTCCTACAACCCCGGATAAATCCGGTTTGGGCTCTTCCCACTTCGCTCGCCGCTACTACGGGAATCGATTTTTCTTTCTTTTCCTCCAGGTACTTAGATGTTTCAGTTCCCTGGGTCTGTCTCCTATATGGCTATGTATTCACCATATGGTGCTAGCGTATAACCACTAGCGGGTTTCCCCATTCGGATACCCCCGGATCAATGCTCACTTACAGCTCCCCGAGGCGTTTCGCCGTTTGTCGCGTCCTTCTTCGACTCCTAGTGCCAAGGCATCCTCCGTGCGCCCTTATTCACTTAACCTAAATCAAATCTATTGTTTGTTTCTTCTGAATGAAGATATCTAGTTTTCAAAGATCAACTTTGGAAGAAATTCTTCCAAAACTAAACAGAACGTCTCTTTCTCCATAGAAAGGAGGTGATCCATCCCCACCTTCCGGTAGGGATACCTTGTTACGACTTCACCCCAATCATCTACCCCACCTTAGGCAGCTCCCTCCTTGCGGTTAGGCCACTGACTTCGGGTGTTGTAAACTCTCGTGGTGTGACGGGCGGTGTGTACAAGACCCGGGAACGTATTCACCGCGACATTCTGATTCGCGATTACTAGCGATTCCAACTTCATGTAGGCGAGTTGCAGCCTACAATCCGAACTGAGATTGGCTTTATGAGGTTTGCTCCACGTCACCGCTTCGCTTCTCTTTGTACCAACCATTGTAGCACGTGTGTAGCCCAGGTCATAAGGGGCATGATGATTTGACGTCATCCCCACCTTCCTCCAGTTTGTCACTGGCAGTCTCGTTAGAGTCCCCAACTGAATGCTGGCAACTAACGACAGGGGTTGCGCTCGTTGCGGGACTTAACCCAACATCTCACGACACGAGCTGACGACAACCATGCACCACCTGTATCCATTGTCCCCGAAGGGAAAATCCTATCTCTAGAACGGTCAATGGTATGTCAAGACCTGGTAAGGTTCTTCGCGTTGCTTCGAATTAAACCACATGCTCCACCGCTTGTGCGGGTCCCCGTCAATTCCTTTGAGTTTCAGTCTTGCGACCGTACTCCCCAGGCGGAGTGCTTAATGCGTTAACTTCAGCACTGAGGTTCGACCCCCAACACTTAGCACTCATCGTTTACGGCGTGGACTACCAGGGTATCTAATCCTGTTTGCTCCCCACGCTTTCGCGCCTCAGTGTCAGTTACAGACCAGGAAGCCGCCTTCGCCACTGGTGTTCCTCCATATCTCTACGCATTTCACCGCTACACATGGAATTCCACTTCCCTCTTCTGCACTCAAGTCGACCAGTTTCCAATGACCCTCCACGGTTAAGCCGTGGGCTTTCACATCAGACTTAATCAACCACCTGCGCGCTCTTTACGCCCAATAATTCCGGATAACGCTCGCCACCTACGTATTACCGCGGCTGCTGGCACGTAGTTAGCCGTGGCTTTCTCATAAGGTACCGTCACACTCTAGCCATTTCCTACTAAAGTCGTTCTTCCCTTATAACAGAATTTTACAACCCGAAGGCCTTCATCATTCACGCGGCGTTGCTCGGTCAGGCTTTCGCCCATTGCCGAAGATTCCCTACTGCTGCCTCCCGTAGGAGTCTGGGCCGTGTCTCAGTCCCAGTGTGGCCGTTCACCCTCTCAGGTCGGCTACGCATCGTCGCCTTGGTAGGCCTTTACCCTACCAACTAGCTAATGCGCCGCAGGCTCATCCATCAGCGGTGCCAGAAGCACCTTTAAACTTTCGTCCTATCCGGTATTAGCGATCGTTTCCAATCGTTGTCCCCGTCTGATGGGCAGATCACCTACGTGTTACTCACCCGTTCGCCGCTCACCACCGAAGTGGTTCGCTCGACTTGCATGTATTAGGCACGCCGCCAGCGTTCATCCTGAGCCAGGATCAAACTCTCCATAATTAAATGTTTGTTTTTATCCTAAGCTTCCTTAAGAAACTTAATTCTTAAATAAATGTTTGTTGACGTTCTGTTTAGTTTTCAAAGAACTTCGTGTCACCTTGTTTTGGCGACTTTATTAGTTTATCATGTCTGTCTCTTTCTGTCAAACACTTTTTAAACTTTTTTTAAATTTTCGTTATTTGGTACGTCTCTCATTGACGACTCACTTATAATATCATCATTTATATAAATCGTCAATTCTATTTTAATGAATTTTTTTATAAATTTAAATAATCTATACTTATTATTATATATTTGTATTAAAAAGAGGGAATCATTGATTCCCTCTCCTCTCTTTTATTGTTCTTTAATAAAAGCTAATAATTGTTCAGCAGCTTTACGTGGTCCTGAATGTTCTTGACCTTCAATTGCTAAACGTGTACGTAATTGACCAACTTTGATATTCTTATCAAATAGCTTCTCAAAGTATTTATCAATTAATGGGTCTGTTTGATCTTTTAACTGAACCGGGCCAAATGGGTTAGCAAAGTATGATTCTACTAGTCCTGTTTCTGTTGTTGTTCCTTTAGCTTTACGCGCTCCCCGAACGAATACAGCTTTAGCTTCATCAACATTATTGAAAAATTCGAATTCTTCTCCTCCTTCTTCATAGTTGTTAGCATATAAGAACATATCAATAGGGCGACCCGTTGTAATATCTTTATATGTTGCTACCGGGATAACGATACGAGCATTTGTTTTATCTGGATTCATGAAGATACTACGGTCAATTGTACGATATGCATATCCTGTATCTAAATCATCTAGACGAACAAAGGCTCCAATCTCAGTACCATATGCACGTAT
Source organism: Turicibacter bilis (assembly GCF_024499055.1). Taxonomy (NCBI): domain Bacteria; kingdom Bacillati; phylum Bacillota; class Erysipelotrichia; order Erysipelotrichales; family Turicibacteraceae; genus Turicibacter; species Turicibacter bilis. The sequence goes on from NZ_CP071249.1 coordinate 1,735,966, forward strand.
TTCTCCTTTTTCTAATGATAAAGTTCCCATATCGTCAAAAATTGTTTTCATTTCTTTGATTTCATCTTCAGCAATCATACGTACGGCTTCTAATGTTTCAGATTTACCTGCTCCACTATCTCCGATTACAACGATATTACTTTGTTTTCCACTTTTTAATGTTAATTCAATCATAGCACCGTGTAGTGGAAGTTTCTTTTCATTAATCATTTTAACATTATATAAGGTTAAGATCATTTTTTTCATATATCCGAAATAGTCGTGGTCTTCGCTATATGAAGCATATCCAATCATAATGTCATTTGCTTTATCTTGATAGAAGACTGCGCGATCTTCTTTATCTTTATTACCATATACATAAATTAAGTCTGGCTTACGATTTTGACATTCTTCTAAGTCTGCTAGTTCGAATAAATTACACATTGTGACACCTTGCGCCATGAAATCACGGTGGAAGTAGACATAAGCTAATGCTGTTCCTACTTTAGCAGGGTAAACGAACCAGTTATTTGGATCTAAGTATAATCCATCTAATGGATTTTCAAAGACTTCTTGGAAGATTCCATCACGTTTTGTACGTTTTGGATAAGTGATAAATGGAGGTGTTAATACGATTGATTCAATAAAAGCAGGATAACGTAATCCCATATATTGCATTGGGATATCCCATTGAATTTCATTTAAAACTAAGCCTGCATTGGCACCTACAATTAACTGGCGATAAACGTTTTGGTGGTGTCCGAATAAACGCTCTTCAATCGTACGGTAAACTTTTAATACTAAGTTTGTAAATGAATTATTTGCTTCAATAAATTTGATTTTCTGAATACCTGTTCCTTCTGCACTGTTATAGATAATACTATAACGTTCTAATTGACGCCAATAATCATAAAGTGCTTCAATAAATTCAATTAATGTGTCTTTATGTTGTAATAAAACGATGAACGAACGATTCATCTGCATGATTTCGTCAATTTCTAAAACTAATAATAACTTAAATAACGAAGTTAATTCACTTGCAATTTGCCCTTCCCCGCATACGTAAGATAACTGCTCATATACTGGTGATTCTTTCTTTTTTAATTTTTTTAAGAATCTTGTTAAAACTCGTTCGAACCCTTGGCTATTTAATAACTCATCTTCTGTATTACAATAGTGTGCAGAAAAGTTGATAACTGCGGTATTACGTTCTAATTCAAATTGTGGCTTCATTACGTTGTCCCCTTTCTTCTTACTTTTTACATTCAGGAAGAACTTCCTTAATGTATTCAATTAGTAAGTCAATCTCCCTTTCTGTGATTTCTCCGATAATTCCAACGCGTAGCATTCTTCCAGCGTAAATTCCCATTCCTCCCGCAACGGTGAAGTCATATCGTTCATCAATTAGTGCTGTTAACTTGCTTCCATCTATATCTTTTGGAACGATAACAGGCACTAATACATTTCCTCGAATGGATTCATCTTCAATAAATAAAGTAAATCCTAACTCTTTAAATTTATCTTCAGCATATTTACGAATGGATTGTTTGTCCTCAATAATTTGAGGTAATCCTTTTGCTAATAGTTGACGCAATGCGGCTTGTAATGCTACAACGATTGAAATAGCTGGTGTAAATGGTTGCTCAGCTTTGTTGTAAAAATAATTCAAATACTTACGATAGTCCCAATAATATTTTGGAATGTTTGAATGTTCTACTGCTTCTTTTGCCTTATTACTTAAAGCAACAAAGCTAAGTCCGGGAGGAAGTAAAAATCCTTTTTGGCTACTAGCGACTGCACAGTCAACTCCCCATTCATCTAAATGAAACTGTTGAACGATCATTCCACTAATACAGTCCGCAATTAAAAGACGATCTGTATTTTTTGTTAAATTTCCTAATTGTTCAAGATTATTCACAACACCTGTTGCAGTTTCATGATAGGTAACAAAGATTCCTTTGATTGCTGGATGTTTTTCTAACATCTCCTGAACATCTACTACATTATAAGTTTTTCCCCACTCATAACGTAATTCATGAACTTGTAATCCATAAACTTGACAGATTTCAATAAATCTTTCCCCAAACCATCCTGTATTAATGACTAAGACTTCATCATTTGTCGAGAACAAGTTGACGATTGTTGATTCCATCGATCCTGTCCCAGATGATGTTAGGATCAAAACATCATTGTTAGTATCAAAGACAACTTTTAAATCTTCATTAATTTCTTTTAATAGTTGATGATAATCTGCCATTCGATGATGAATTAAGTCTTGTCCTAATACTTGTCTAATTTCTTCAGGCACATTCGTAGGACCAGGTGTAAATAAAATCTTACTCATTTGTGTCACCCACTTCTTTATAAATAACAGTATATATATAAAATACGTCTTTTTCCTTAATTTGTCATTATCTGCTAATGTTTTTTTTAATATATAAAGGGAGATTGCTACTCATCTCCCTTTATGCTATGTTTAGCAACTTGTTGCTTTTTTTGCGATGTCAGTTCGATAGAATAGATCATCACAATTAATTTTTTGAATTTCTTTATAAACTTTTTGGCGTGCCTCTTCTAATGTGTTTCCACTTCCAACCACAAACAGAACACGTCCACCATTTAATGTAATCTTTCCATCTACTAGTTTTGTTCCCATATGACAGACATCGACATCTACTAAGTTTTCAAGTCCTTCAATCACAGTTCCTTTGACATATGAACTTGGATATCCTTTTGCTGCTAATACAACTCCTACTGTGGCTTGATCCGACCAAACACATTCGATATCTTTTCCATCAAGTAAAGAGAATATAATATCTGTTAATTCTGTTTCAAGACGAGGTAGTAATACCTCTGTTTCAGGATCTCCAAAACGTGCATTGAATTCAATCACTTTAATTCCATTTGCTGTTTTCATGAGTCCAGCATATAAGATTCCTGTAAATGGGATTCCTTCTTCAATCATTGCTTTGGTCATCGGCTCAATAACAGTTTGAATAGCTTCTTCATAATCAGTATCTAAGATTAATGGGTGTGGACTATGATTTCCCATTCCACCTGTATTGAGACCTTTATCATTATCATATGCTCGTTTATAATCACGTGCAATTGGCATGGCTTTATAAATATCATTTGATACAAAGGCCATTAATGAGAATTCTTCACCATCTAAAAATTCTTCAATGACTACTTTTGAAGAAGCATCTTCAAACTTACGGTCTAAAAGCATTTCTTTTACTGTTTGGTTAGCTTCTTCTAATGTTTGACAAATAACAACACCTTTTCCGGCTGCTAAACCATCTGCTTTGATTACGATTGGCATCGATTGAGTTTCTAAGTATGCTAATGCTTCTTCTACTTGAGTAAACTCGCCATAAGCAGCCGTAGGAATGTTATATTTCGACATCATATATTTAGCGAATGATTTACTACCTTCGATTAAAGCGGCTTCTTTTGTTGGACCAAATACGGGTAAATCTAATTCCTTGAATTTATTAACAACCCCAGCCATTAATGCCATTTCTGGTCCTACGATGGTTAAATCAATTTGATTTTTCTTTGCAAAGTTAGCTAATGCATTTACATCAGTCTCTTCAATAGGAACTAATGTTGCTTCAATCATTCCGTCATTTCCTGGCGCACAAAAAATTTCTGTTACTTTTGAATCACGAGCTAATTTTTTAACGACTGCATGTTCGCGTCCACCGCGTCCAATAACTAAAACTTTCATTTCTTTCTCCTCTATTCCCGCTTCAATTAATGTTTAAAATGACGAACTTTTGTGAAGACCATTGCGATTCCATGTTTATTACATGCATCAATTGAGTCTTGGTCTTTAATTGATCCACCAGGTTGAATAATCGCTTTGATTCCATATTTTGCAGCTAATTCGACTGTATCTGACATTGGGAAGAAGGCATCTGACGCTAGGTAAGCCCCTTGTGCTAATGCTCCAGCTTGTTCTAATGCAATTTTAGCTGATCCAACACGATTCATTTGTCCAGCTCCAACTCCGATTGTCATATCATTTTTAACTAATGTAATGGCATTTGATTTAACATGTTTACAAACTTGGAATCCGAATAATAATTGTTCTAAGTCTTCTTCCGTTGGTTTAACTTCAGTGACACATTCTAAATCTTCTTTTTTCACTTGAACTGTGTCTAACTCTTGAACTAATAATCCACCTTTAACTGAAACTAATTTTTGTCCTGGTTGTAGACGTTGACTCATATCTGTTGTTAATAAGCGAATGTTCTTCTTTTGTTTTAAAACTTCTAACGCTTCTTCTGTGAAGCTTGGTGCAATGACGATTTCTAAAAAGATTTTATGTAATTCTTCAGCTAATGGCTTCGATACTTCACGGTTTAAGGCAACAATTCCACCGAAGATTGATGTTGGATCGGCTTCATAAGCTTTTGCATAAGCTTCTTCAATTGTTGTTCCAAGTCCTACTCCACATGGATTCATATGTTTAACCGCAACGGCTGCAGCTCCTTCAAACTCTTGTAAAATTTCTAAAGCTGCGTTTGCATCTGAGATGTTATTGTAAGATAATTCTTTCCCATGTAATTGCTCACTCGATACAACACTATATGATGGTTGTTGTAATGTTTGATAAAATGCTGCTTTTTGGTGTGGGTTTTCTCCGTAACGTAACGTTTGCTTTAAGTCATAAGTGACTGTTAGTTTTTCTGGAACTTCTACTTCGTTAATTTCATTAAAATAGTTAGCGATCATCGCATCGTATGCTGCTGTATGATTAAAAACTTTTCCAGCTAACATTTGACGTGTTTTTAGAGTTGTATTGCCTTGCTCACGAATTTCAGAAATGATTAAATCGTAATCATTTGCATCGACAACTACTGTGACATCATTAAAGTTTTTCGCTGCTGAACGTAACATTGATGGTCCACCGATATCGATATTTTCGATTTTATCTTCGTGAGTGGCTTCAGGGTTTTGAATGGTTTTAGCAAATGGATATAAATTAACACAAACTAAGTCGATGTATTCGATGTTGTTTTGTGTGACTTGTTCTTGATGATGAGCATCGTCACGTTTAGCTAATAATCCACCATGTACCATTGGGTGTAACGTTTTAACGCGTCCTTCTAAGATTTCTGGAAATCCTGTCACTTCATCAATAGCAATGACGTTCATGCCTGCTTCTTCTAATGTTTTCTTTGTTCCTCCAGTTGAGATAATTTCATATCCTAATTCGACTAAGTTTTGAACGAATGATACTAAGTTTGTCTTGTCTGATACACTAACTAATGCACGTTTCATCTCTCGTACTCCTCCTAAGCTTGTAAAAGTTGCGTAATAACTTGCGGATACAACTCATGTTCTAATGCGTGAATACGCGTTTCAACTTCTTCTCTTGTTTCATTTCCTGTTCGTTTAAAGCATGCTTGATCGATAATATTTCCTGTATCAATCCCTGCGTCAACATAGTGTACAGTCACTCCCATGACTTTTACACCATAATTTAAAGCATCTCCAATTCCATCACGACCTGGAAAAGCAGGTAATAACGCTGGATGGATGTTAATAATTTTACCTTCATAGGCATTGAGTAAGGTTTCCCCGATAATACGCATATAACCAGCTAAGACAATTAAATCTGGTTGAATCAAATTTAATCGTTGGCAGATTTCTTTTTCGAAATCTGCTTTTGTTTCATACTCTTTTGGATTAAAAACGAATGTCGGAATGTGTAGTTTTTCCGCACGTTCTAAACAGTAAGCTCCTGCTTTGTCGCAAACTAGTAATGCCACTTCACATGTTTTTTGATGTAACTTATCAACGATAGTTTGAAAGTTGCTTCCACTTCCTGATGCAAAAACAACTATTTTTTTCATACTAATTGAACTCCTTCACTGTCTGTTACTACACCGATGACGTGTGGTTTTTCTCCAGCTTCTGTTAAACTATTCATTGCTTTTTCCACGTCTTCTGCTGCTACGATGATTGCCATTCCAATTCCCATGTTGAAGATGTTATACATTTCACGCTCATCTAACTTTCCTAATTCTTTTAAATAGTTAAAGATTGGTGGCATTGGATATGAGTCTTTATTGATTTTCACCCCATGACCAGCCGGTAAAGTACGAGGAATATTTTCATCAAATCCTCCACCTGTAATGTGTGCCATTCCATGAACGTCTACCTCTTTTAATAAAGATAAGATTGGTTTAACATAAATTTTTGTTGGAGCTAATACAGCTTCTCCAACTGTCATTCCTAATGATTCTTCGTATGTGTTTAAATCGATGTTGTTATCTTTGAATAAGATTTTACGGACTAGTGAGTATCCATTTGAGTGAATTCCGCTCGATAATAATCCGATGATGACATCACCTGCTTTTACTTTTTCACCTGTGATTAATTGATCTTTTTCAACAACTCCAACAGCAAATCCTGCTAAATCATAGTGGTCTAAGTCATACATATCTGGCATTTCAGCAGTTTCTCCACCTATTAAGGCAGCACCTGCTTGTTCACATCCGTCTGCCACTCCTTTAACAATAGCTTCAATTTTTGCAGGCTCATTTTTTCCAACTGCTACATAATCAAGGAAGTATAATGGTTCTGCCCCTTGTACAACGATGTCGTTAACACACATAGCTACGCAGTCAATTCCAATCGTGTCATGAACATCAGCTTTAATAGCAACCATTAATTTTGTTCCAACACCATCTGTTCCTGAAACTAATAAGGGTTGTTTATAGTTTAGGGACGATAAGTCAAACATGGCTCCAAAAGCTCCAATTCCAGAGAATACCCCTTTGCGATGTGTTTTTGCTACGTGTTTTTTAATACGGTTAACCGATTCGTAGCCTGCTTCTAAGCTAACCCCAGATTGTTCATATGCTTTACTCATTTCTCTTCCACCTCTTATTTAACTTCTTTGTTTGCACATTTTACATCTTCATATAAATAGGTTGGGTAATCGCCGTTAAAACAAGCGACGCATTGTCCGCAGTTTTTTCCGAGTTTTGGACTGCGTCCCACTCCTTTTGTTAATCCATCAACTGAGATGAAAGCAAGCGAATCGGCACCAATCACTTCACAAATTTGCTCTGTTGTATGGGTTGCCGCAATGAGTTCATCATATGTTGAGAAATCAACTCCATAAAAACATGGGAATTTAATTTCAGGTGAAGCGATGCGTACATGGACTTCCTTAGCTCCTGCCTCACGCAACATGTCAACCATTCTACGAGACGTTGTTCCACGAACGATTGAGTCATCAATTAAGACCACGCGCTTGTCTTTAACAATTGAGCGAACAGCTGATAATTTCATCTTCACACCTTGTTCACGAAGTGTTTGTGAAGGTTGAATGAATGTACGACCGATATATTTATTTTTTACCATTCCGATTTCGAATGGGATGTTTGCCTCTTCGGCATATCCAATAGCCGCGCTTAATCCTGAATCAGGAACACCTACTACGATATCGGCTTCAATCGGTGCTTCTTGTGCTAAAATACGACCACAATTTTTACGAGCTTGATGAACGTTAATTCCTTCGACGTCACTGTCAGGGCGTGCAAAGTAAACGTACTCCATACTACACATGCTTTGATCACATGTTGTTGCATATCGTTCTGATGTTATTCCCTCTAAATCGATACGAATAACTTCTCCTGGTTTGACGTCACGAATATACTCTGCCCCGATGACATCAAAAGCACAAGTTTCAGAGGCAACAACGATTCCATTGTCCCCAATGCGTCCAAGTGATAGTGGACGTAAACCAAATTTATCTAAAGCAATGTACATTTCGTTTTCTTTTAATAATAAGAAGGCAAAAGCTCCTTCGATATAAAGTAATGATTCTTTTAAAGCAGTTAGCATGTCTCCACGTTGACGCTTTAATAAGTGAGCTAAAATTTCTGAATCTGATGTTGTTTGAAAGATACTTCCTTCACTTTCTAAATACACTTTTAATTGATTGGCATTAACTAAGTTTCCATTATGACATAATCCAAGTGGACCAGATTGAGAACGGAATAAAAAGGGCTGTACATTCATGATTCCTCCTCCACCAGCTGTTGAATAACGAACGTGACCAATTGAATGGATTCCTTTTAAACGATCGATATCTTGTTGGGTAAAGACGTTACGAACAAGTCCTTCTCCTTTATGCTGATGAAGCATTTTTCCATCACTTGTGACAATTCCTGCTCCTTCTTGACCGCGATGTTGAAGGGCATGAAGACCGTAATAAGTTAATTCAGCTGCATTTTCATGGTTAAATACTCCGAACACACCGCATTCTTCATTCATCTTATTTTCAAAAAATAAATCTAATTCTGACATATTCCCCACCTTAGCGACTTACGCGATTTAAAATTTCAATATAAGCTTCTTCTACATTTCCAAGGTCACGACGGAAACGATCTTTGTCTAATTTTTCGTTTGTTTCTTTGTCCCATAAACGGCATGTATCTGGTGAAATTTCATCTGCTAATACGATTGTCCCGTCTTCTGTACGTCCGAATTCAATTTTAAAGTCGATTAAACGGATTCCTTGTGCATCGAAGAATTCAATTAAGGCTTGGTTGATTTCTAATGTCATTTCTTTGATTGTTGCTAATTCTTCATATGTCGCTAATCCTAATGCTACGGCATGATCGTCATTGATTAACGGATCTCCATATGCATCATTTTTGTAGCATAATTCGTATACCACATTGCTTGGAATTGTTCCCTCTTCGATTCCTAAGCGTTTTGCCATGCTTCCTGCGATGATGTTACGGACGATAACTTCTAATGGTACGATTTCAACTTTGTGACATAATTGATCACGGTCATTTAATTTTTCGATGAAGTGAGTTTTAACTCCACGTTTTTCTAACATTTCGAAAATGATAGTTGTAATCGCGTTATTTAAAATTCCTTTGTTAGTAATACTTGTTTTTTTTACCCCATTGAATGCTGTTGCATCATCTTTATAGTGGATGATTACTTTTGCTACATCATCTGTTTTGAAAATTTGTTTTGCTTTTCCTTCGTATAACATTACTCGCTCTTGATTCATAGCTATGCCCTCCATTTTATCTCTATATAATATAGAAAGTAATTTTAGACAAACGCTCCGAGCTTTTGCGAGGAGCTAGTTTGTCTTATCCTGTGGGTTGAATAAACTCTCCGAACCTCTGTGAGGAGTTAGGATTGTTTATTCTCAAGGTTCCTTTCTTCTCTCATCCTAATTACTTGTTTTTTTACTCAATCTAGTTTCAAATAGCAGCTTGGCTATAAAGTTACAAACTATCTAACGACTCTCTATGTGTCACTGCCAGTTTTCATAACTTTTACGCGAAGCTAACCGCTTGATCTAACCTTTTATATTATTTAAAGTATTTAACTCCACTTTGGAAGATTAATTGATCGTAGTCACCTGGTACGTTTTTAAAGATTTGTTCACCCATACGTTCAGAGTGTCCCATTTTACCAAGAATGCGTCCATCTGGACTTGTGATACCTTCTACGGCTGCAATTGATCCGTTTGGATTATAGATTCCATTCATTGTTGGTTTTCCGTCTAGGTCAACATATTGTGTCGCAATTTGACCATTTTCGATTAATTGTTTGATCATAGCATCGTTAGCAACGAATTTCCCTTCTCCATGTGAGATGGCTACGTTGTGGATATCTCCAACATTTGCTCCTGATAACCAAGGTGATTTATTTGAAGCAATTCGTGTACGAATAATTTTAGACATATGACGGTTAATATCATTTTTCGTTAATGTTGGTGAATCTTCTGTCACCATTCCAAATTTTCCATATGGTAATAACCCTGATTTGATTAAGGCTTGGAATCCGTTACAAATCCCTAAAATTAATCCATCACGCTCTAATAATCCTTCAATACTTTCACGGATTTGTTCATTCATTAATACTGATGTAATGAATTTTCCTGATCCATCTGGCTCATCTCCGGCGCTGAATCCTCCTGATAACATTAAAATTTGTGATTCATTGATATGTTTAACCATACGTTCGATTGACGCTTCGATATCTTGATGGTTTTGGTTACAGAATACATCAATCATTGATTTAGCTCCTGCTTGTTCGAAAGCACGTGCAGTATCATACTCACAGTTTGTTCCCGGGAAGACTGGTAAGAAGACTTGTGGTGTTGCACCTAACGATGACGTTGTGATGATTGTATTTTCATAATTCACTGTTGGAACTTTTGCTTCTTCAGCTACAGATGCGACTGGATATAAGTTTTCAAATGTTCCTTGCCATGCAGCTAAGCTCTCCTCAATTGTAATGACTTCTTGGTTGATTACGATTAACGGATCAGTTGTTGTTTTTCCTAATAAGTGTGCCTGATCGAATAATAATGGACGATCCGATTCAACAATGATTGAACCTAATTCTAAGTTAAATAAATCATATCCTGTTTTAATATTTGCTCCAATTTTATTACCAAATGACATTTTAGCAATCGCTTCAGCAATCCCACCTTGTTTAATTGTGAAGGCAGATTTGATATGCCCAATTGTAACCATGTCATAGATAAAGTTAAAGTTTTCTTTTAATTGTTCGATATTTGGCATTAAATCTTTTGTTGGTTCATGTTTAATTAAGTAGATATAATGTTCTGGGGCTTTAAATTCTGGTGATAAAATTTTATTTGCTTTTTCAACTTGTACTGCGAATGAGATTAATGTCGGTGGAACGTGTAAATCTTCAAATGAACCACTCATACTATCTTTCCCACCAATTGCTGGTAAGCCAAATCCTTTTTGAACGTAAATTGATCCTAATAAAGCTGCAAATGGTTGTCCCCAGTTCTTAGGATCTTGACCTAAACGACGGAAATATTCTTGGAATGAGAAACGAATTCCTTGCCATTTACCACCTAATGCCACGATTTTAGCCATTGATTCAACGACAGCATAAGCTGATCCGTGGAATGGTGACCATGATGTAATCTCAGGATTATATCCGTAAGTTAACATACTGACAGTGTTTGTCACTCCATGAAGAAGTGGAATTTTATGAACTGAACCTTCTGTTTCAGTTAATTGATATTTCCCACCGTAAGGCATTAAAACAGTTGTTCCTCCGATAGTCGAATCGAACATTTCAACCATTCCTTGTTGTGAGGCAACGTTTGGTTGTTTTAAGTTATTTAAGAATTTTTCTTTAATTGATTTTCCTTCTACTTTACTTACAAATGGATTATCTTCTAAATCAGTTGGTACGATAATATTAGTTGATTGACGTGCTCCATTTGTATCTAAGAAGTCACGTGATAAGTTAACGATGGCGCGTCCGTTCCAGTTCATCACTAAACGGTTAGTATCTGTCACTTCTGCTACGATTGTTGCTTCTAAATTTTCTTTATTCGCGAACTCAATTAATGCATTCACATCTTCTTTAGCTACTAAGACCGCCATACGTTCTTGCGATTCTGATACGGCAAGTTCTGTTCCATTTAATCCGCTATACTTGACAGGAACAGCATTTAAGTCAATATTTAATCCATCTGCTAACTCACCGATGGCAACACAAACCCCACCTGCTCCAAAGTCGTTACATTTTTTGATTAAACGAGTCACTTCACCGTTACGGAATAAGCGTTGGATTTTACGCTCAGTTGGTGCATTTCCTTTTTGAACTTCTGATGAAGCGGTTTGAATTGATGTTTCAGTGTGGGCTTTTGATGATCCAGTTGCACCACCGATTCCATCACGTCCTGTACGTCCACCTAATAAAACAATAATATCCCCTGCTTCAGGCTTTTCACGACGAACGTCACTTGCTTTAACAGCTCCGACAACTGCTCCAACCTCCATATGTTTTGCTTTATATCCTTCATGATAAATTTCACGAACGAATGTTGTTGGTAAACCAATTTGATTTCCATATGAACTATTTCCATCAGCTGAACGTTTAGAAATAATTTTTTGTGGAAGCTTTCCTTCCATTGTTTCTTCTACTGTTTCTAAAACATTTGCTCCACCGCTAATACGCATCGCTTGGTAAACATAAGAGCGGCCTGATAGTGGGTCACGAATAGCTCCTCCGATACATGTTGAGGCTCCACCAAATGGTTCAATTTCTGTTGGATGGTTATGTGTTTCATTTTTGAACATTAATAACCATGGTTCAGTTTCTCCATCAACATCAACATCGATATAGATGCTGCACGCATTGATTTCATCTGAAACTTCTAAATCATTTAATGATCCTAATTTGCGTTGTTCTTTCATTGCAATTGTTGCCATGTCCATTAAAGTCATTGGCTTACGATTATGATGCACACGCTCACGCATCATGCAGTACTCTTCAAATGTTTGTTGTAAAATATCATGGAAACGTCCACTTTCAAATGTCACATTTTCAATTAATGTTTCGAATGTTGTATGACGACAGTGGTCTGACCAGTAAGTATCAAGCACTTTTAACTCCGTTTCTGTTGGATTACGGCGTTCTTCTTTGCGGAAGTAGGCTTGAATCATTTTAATATCATCAAGTGTCATTGCCATTCCGTGTTCATGTAAGAAATTATTTAATAATTCATCACTATAATCGATAAACCCTTCATAAGTTGGAACATCTTCAATTTCTACATTTTCATCGAAAGATAGTGGTGCTTGTAAATCTTTTTCACGCATTTCAATCGGGTTAATGTAGTATTGTTTAATTTTTTCGATTTCTACTTCTGATGCGATTCCATCTAAAATAATCACTTTACCACTCTTAACACGAACTTCGTCATTTCCTGTTAAAAGTTGAATACATTGAATTGCAGAGTCGGCACGTTGATCATATTGACCTGGTAAAAACTCAACAGCAAAATACGTTTTACCTTCTAAGTCTAACGACATGCTAACGATGTCTGTTACTGTTTCTGATAAAACATTTTGCTTTGCTGTCTCAATCTCTTGCCCGTTAACGTTAAAGACATCATAAACGTTAATCGTACGCACATTTGTTAATGATAAATGTAAGTTCTCATTTAAATCATGACATAAGCTTTTCGCTTCTGTGGCATACATCTCCTTCTTTTCTACAAAAACACGATACTGACTCATTTCTCATCCTCATCCTTTACTTTGGAAAATTAATTAAAAACTGATTAACTGTTTCTTCTAACTTTGTTTCAAAATCGTTCATGAATGTTAAATGCCCAACTTTTCGATTGGCTCGCATCTCCTCTTTCCCATAAAGGTGAAGCTTTGCATCTGAAAATTCAGGTTTTGTCCACATATTTAACGTATATTCGACATGTTGACCAAGTAAATTCACCATGATTGCTGGCTGAATTAAGGTTGGCTTGATGAGCGGTAACCCACAAACTGCGCGAATATGTTGTTCAAATTGTGATACATTGCATGCATCGATGGTGTAATGTCCTGAGTTATGTGGTCGTGGTGCTAGTTCGTTGATGATAATGTCATCTTCGACAACAAACATTTCAATAGCTAATGTTCCGACAAAATCTAATTTTTCAATTAATGTTGCTGCAACTTCTTCTGCTTTTTTTGCTAAATTAGCATCAATTCTTGCAGGAACGATACTTAAATGAAGAATCTGATTTTGATGAATGTTTTCAACAACTGGGAACGTTTCAACCTGATCGTTTGTCCCTCGAGTGACGATGACTGAGATTTCTTTTGTAAATGGTACAAATCCTTCTAAAATACAGTTTTGGTTTTCTACAACAGAATGAACATTTTCTAAATCAGAATCTGATTTTAATGTCCATTGGCCTTTTCCGTCATACCCACCACTTACTGTTTTTAAGATACTAGGATATCCAATCTTTTTAATAGCATTTTTTAAGTCATTAAAGTTATCTACTTTTTCAAATGGTGCTGTTTTAAAACCACAGTTATTAATTGATGTTTTTTCAATGTAGCGATGTTGTGTCATTGCAAGTGGTCGATATCCTTGTGGAATATAACCAGCTGATGCTAATTTTTCCACGACATGACTATCGATATTTTCAAATTCGTAAGTGACAACGTCGCTTACGGCTAATAATTGTGTTAAAGCTTCTTCACTGTCATAAGGTGCATTAATTTCTAGGTCTGCTACTTGTGCAAGTGGTCCCAAAGCAGCAGGCTCTAATACTGCTACTTTGTATCCCATTTGCTTTGCTGATATGGCCATCATGCGTCCAAGCTGACCGCCACCAATGATTCCGATTGTTGAAGGAGGTAAGATAAGATTAGTCATTAAGATCACTATCCTTTAACACGGTATCTGTCATCATTTGTCGGTACTCATCAAGTTTTGTTGCTATGCTATCGTAAGATGTACTTAACATGGAAGCGGCAAGTAATCCTGCGTTTTTAGCCCCTGCTTTTCCGATAGCAACTGTTGCAACTGGAATTCCTCCTGGCATTTGAACGATTGACAAAAGTGAATCCATTCCATTTAATGCTCTGGATTGAACTGGAACACCAATGACTGGAAGGGTTGTTTTTGCTGCAACCATTCCAGGTAAATGAGCGGCTCCACCAGCTCCAGCAACGATAACCTTAATTCCTCGCTCACGAGCAAGTTCAGCATATTCGAACATTTTATCTGGTGTCCGATGTGCTGACACCACATTTGCTTCATATGAGATTTGCAACTCATCTAAAATTGCCATTGTTTCTTGCATCGTTTCTAAGTCAGATTTACTTCCCATGATGATTCCGACTAATGGTTTTTCTGAGATTTCATAAATTCTCTCCACGATCGTGTCCTCCCCTATATTTATCTTTTCTATCCTTATAATATATAAAACTAAGGTGACAATTAAGCACACGTAACCCTAAAGGGGAACTAACGACTATGCAAAATTAAATTTTACAAGTCACCGTAAAAGTCAAAATTCGTTGTCATTGATACTACTTTTGTATCAGAGTACAATGAAGAGACTTTATAGAGCGATTGTCACTCAAAGCTAGATTGTGTAAAAGACTAAAGGCGAAGTTTTTAGAATAATCCTACACATTCACCTTCTGGTGTTACATCCATTTTTAATGCAGCTGGTTGTTTTGGAAGTCCTGGCATTGTTAAAACATTTCCTGTTAAGCAAACGATAAACCCTGCTCCAGCTGAGATACGGATTTCACGAATAGTGATATCAAAATCTGTTGGACGGCCTAATACTTTTGGATCATCACTTAAAGATACTGGCGTTTTTGCCATACATACTAAGAAGTCTTCATATCCTAATTCTTTAATTGTTTCAAGTTGAGCTTGTGCTTGTTCTGTATAAATAACATCACGCGCCCCGTATACTTTTTGAGCAATTGTTAAGATTTTATCTTCTAATTTATCTTCACGGTTATATAAATGACCGAATGTTTGATTATTGTTTTCAATTAATTCAATCACGCGGTTCGCTAATTCTTTTGCTCCTGCTCCACCGTTTAACCAAACATTTGCGATTTCACATGGATGATTGTTATCTTCACACCATGTTTTTAAGAAATTAAGTTCTGCTTCTGTATCATGTGTGAATTGGTTAATTGCCACGACGTAAGGTAAATTAAATTGTTGAATTGAATCAATGTGTTTCGCTAAGTTTTCAACACCTTTTGCTAATGCTTCAACGTTCTCTTCTTTTAAGTTATCGTACTCAACTCCACCATGCATTTTTAACGCGCGGATTGTTGCAACAATAACAACACAATCAGGTGTTAAATTTCCTTCACGACATTTAATATTTAAGAATTTCTCTGCTCCTAAATCTGCTCCAAATCCTGCTTCAGTCACCACATATTCTCCAAGTTTTAAGGCTGTTTTTGTTGCAATGATTGAGTTACATCCATGAGCAATATTCGCAAATGGGCCACCATGTACGATAGCTGGTGTATGTTCACATGTTTGAACTAAGTTTGGTTTAAGTGCATCTTTTAATAGCATCGTGATTGCACCTTGGATTTTTAAGTCTTTAACAAAGACCGGTTGATCCTCAGGTGTGTATGCCACGATAATGTTTCCGATACGTTGTTTTAAGTCTTCAAGGCTTGTTGCTAAGCAAAGAATTGCCATGATTTCAGAAGCAACTGTAATGTTGAATCCATCTTTACGTTCGATTCCATTAACATGCGAACCTTGTCCAATCGTAATGTCGCGTAAGGTACGATCATTTAAATCTAAACAACGTTTGAAGACGATTTTTGTTGGATCAACGTTACATTCATTTCCTTGGTAGATGTGATTATCAAGTAAGGCACAGATCGCATTGTTCGCTGTTGTGATTGCATGAATATCTCCTGTGAAATGTAAGTTTAAATCCTCCATTGGTAGAACTTGTGAGTACCCTCCACCAGCTGCTCCACCTTTAAGTCCCATAACTGGGCCAAGTGACGGTTCGCGTAAAGCAATAACCGATTGTTTTCCAACGTGGTAGAAACCTTGTCCTAACCCAACTGTCATCGTTGTTTTTCCTTCACCTGCTTTAGTTGGACTAATTGCCGTAACTAAGATCAATTTTCCATTTTCTTTTTCACTGTTCATGACACTTAAGTCAATTTTTGCTTTATATTTACCGTAGCACTCAATCTCATCTGAGATATTTAATTGCTCTGCAATTTCAGTAATTGGTTTTAATTCAATTTCTTTAGCAATTTGTAAATCATTTTTCATTAAGATCGCTCCTTTTTTATATCCTCATTGATTCTCTACTAAGTATTCTGTTTAGATTGATTACTCGGGATACACTATACCATGATATAACGTTTGAAGCATAAATAAAAGGCACCTTTAGAACAGTGACTAAAGGTGCTAATAACATTCTGTAAAGTTATGGAAGTACTTTTTGTTAAATTGAGTCGAATTTTGTACTTTTTATCTCATTTTAACGGTTAATATACCCCATTGTACTTAACTGATCTTATTTGTGCAACCTTCATAGTCCCTATATTTACGGCAAGGGGTAGAAACTTTCGAACCTTATTATCGATGATATATGAATGTTGTGATTTTCATTTGACTTGTTTCATTTGTGAAAAAACTTGTAAAAAAAAACATATGCGCTAGTAAAAACACTTAACTCATACGTTTAACTTTTTTATCACAAATATGAAATTGTAGGCATAAAAATGTCGCAAATTGCTTCTTCTCTTGTTGAATATCCATGCGCTTCATTTTGATGTCCTCCTACAAAATTAACCATTTAATTTCAAAATATTTACAATTGAATTATAAACTAACCAAATCCAAATATCAACAACATTTGTAAATTTTAGATAAATTTAATTTAAAATATAAACTATATTCTTATTTATGAAAATTGAATTTAAAATATAACATTGTTATTTTATTTTTTGAGGAATCTTAAATATTGTCGTATTTTTTGGTGTTGCAACCTTTTATGAGTTATGCTATCATGTTTACAACTAAAAACGGGCTAATTCATATTCCCTCTTGAATCATATGCCCTTTAAGGACAGAAAATAACTATAATTATAACTAAAGGAGGACACGCCATGAACTTATTAAACGGTAAAGTGGTTTCTACAGGATTAACATTTGATGATGTTTTATTAATCCCTCAACGTAGTGAAGTATTACCAAAGGATGTATGCTTAAAAACAAAATTAACACGTGGAATCGAATTAAATATTCCAATCATTTCATCTGCAATGGACACAGTAACTGAATCACGCTTAGCTATTGCGCTTGCTCATCAAGGTGGAGTTGGATTTATTCATAAAAATATGTCAATTGAGGAACAAGCTGAAGAAGTTCGTCGTGTTAAATTATATCAAAATGGTATGATTTCAGATCCTGTTACATTATCAGGAGATATCACTATTGCGGAAGCAAACGATAAATGCAAACACTATAAAGTATCTGGATTCCCAGTTGTTGATGAAAATGGTGTGTTAACTGGAATTATCACTAACCGTGATATGAAATACCGCGTTGATCAAAGTGTAAAAGTTTGTGATGTTATGACTGGACGCGATAAGTTAATCACTGCTCCTGTAGGAATCACATTAGATGAAGCAAAAGAAATCTTAATGCAACACCGTATTGAAAAACTTCCTATCATCAATGAAGAAGGTGTATTATGCGGATTAATTACAATCAAAGATATTGATAAAACAATGTCATATCCAAATAGTTGTAAAGATACTCAAGGGCGTTTACGTTGTGGAGCTGCCGTTGGAATTGGTGCAGATACACTAGCTCGCGTGACTGCTTTAGTTGAAGCAGGTGTTGACGTCATCACAGTTGACTCAGCTCACGGGCACTCTTTAGGTGTTATTAATACAGTTCGTCAGATTAAGGAAACATTCCCAGAATTACAAGTTATCGGTGGAAACATTGTTACTCCAGAAGCAGCAAAAGATTTAATCGATGCTGGAGCTGATGCAGTTAAAGTTGGTATCGGACCAGGTTCTATCTGTACAACTCGTGTTGTTGCTGGTGTAGGTGTTCCTCAAATTACAGCGGTTAATGATGTCTATGAATACTGTAAAACAGTTGGTGTTCCAGTTATTGCTGACGGTGGATTAAAATTAAGTGGAGACTTTGTTAAAGCAATTGCTGCTGGGGCTGATTGCGCAATGTTCGGTGGTTTATTCGCTGGATGTGAAGAAGCTCCAGGTGAAGAAATTTTATTTAATGGACGCCGTTACAAAACTTACGTTGGAATGGGATCTTTAGCTGCAATGAAACGTGGTTCAAGTGATCGTTACTTCCAAGGAAAACAACAAGAAGCTAAAAAATTAGTTCCTGAAGGAATTGAAGCCCGCGTCCCTTACAAAGGAAAATTAGAAGATGTAATCTATCAATTATGTGGCGGTTTACGTGCCGGAATGGGTTACTGTGGAACAGCTACAATTGAAGACTTAAAAACAAACGGTAAATTTGTACGTATTACAAATGCAGGTCTTCGTGAATCTCATCCACATGATGTTGAAATCACTCAAGAAGCTCCAAACTACCAAAAATAATAAAAAAGTGTAACTTCGGTTACACTTTTTTATTTGAGTTTAAATTTAATTTAACTAAATTTTATCATAAAATTTGATGAAATTTGATAAGGAATAGGTGACTTCAAAACCATGAATTATATTTCGCCATGTATGTATAAATCAATTAATAGTATCCTTCATACGAATGGATAATAACATAAATAATTTTTAGCTATCCTCTAAAATAATATCCTTGAATATAATATTGACTTAACTTAATTATTATCATCCTTATCCACAGATCACAAAAAAAACTTTACACTGAGTACCGGTTGGTATCAATAAATTTATTATGAACAAGATTTTGTAACACAGCTAAAATAAAAAAGATACTTATTCACTCAATTGTGGATAAGTATCTTTTTTGTTTTCAAATTAACCTTCTAAGTATTTACCTAAGAATGATGTTGCGATTTTAGCACTGTTAATATCTAATTCATTAACTAATTCATCTTCTTCAGTTCCTACTAAAATAACTGCACCTAAGCTATCTCCATTTGAGATAATTGGAATCATTACGAATGAACGCTCAGTTGTTTCACCATCAACGATTTCTAAAACTTCTTTTCCTTCAGCGATTTTAGATGTACGATTTTCAATCATGTCGCTTAATGGACGGCTAACACGACGGTTTAAATATTGTTTTTTAATTTCTCCAGAAGCTGCAATAATATCTTCACGGTCTACAATTAAAATACCTTTTTTAGTAGATGCTTGCATTGCATCAGCGTATTGTTGTGCAAATGCAGAAATGTCAGCGATTGGAGAATATTTTTTTAATACAACCTCTCCTGATTGATTAACGAAAATTTCTAAAGAATCCCCTTCGCGAATACGCATCGTTCTACGAATTTCTTTTGGGATTACAACACGACCTAAGTCATCTATACGACGAACAACTCCAGTTGCTTTCATCTTTCTCAAAACCTCACTTTCAAATTATCTAACATTAGTTTTTATGTTTTTTAATAAATTATACCTTTTTTACATCTTTTTTGAATCTTTCGAAATTTTTAAATAAATCTAATGCATATTCGAACCATTGTAACCTTTTAACAACTGGTAAATCAAAAATAATATTTATTCGATTATCCTTATACGCCAGACGAATCATAGAACCGATCTTGTGAACAGCTTCAAATAATTTCTGTCCATCAATATCTTGTGTAATTTCTTCCTTTAATATGAATTCTATCGTATTTTTAGTCGATTTTGTTTTTTCAATATATGGTTCGGTTATATTCTTTAAAAAGGTCAGATCAATTAAATATTTAACATCATCAGGGAAATCACCAAAACGGTCAATTAATTCATCGATAACGTCTTTATATTCTTCATCATTAGTAACTTTTTTAATTTTTTGATAAATTTCAATTTTGGTCGATTCATCACTGATATAAAAATCAGGTATGTACGCATCAACTTTCGTTGGAAAGTCAAATTCTAATTTTGGTAATTCAAATGAAGCGACTTCAAAATTGCTACCTTCTCTTGCGTGAACTACTGCTTCACTTAACAATTGAGTATATAAATCCAGTCCAACTGTATCTATAAATCCATATTGTTGTGCTCCTAACATATCTCCAGCTCCACGTATTGCTAAGTCACGCATGGCAATCTTGAATCCTGAACCAAGTTCAGTAAATTCTTTAATTGTTTGTAGCCTTTTTTCAGCATTTTCAGTTAATACTTTATTTCTAGGATACATGCAGTAAGCATAAGCAATACGATCACTTCTTCCGACGCGACCTCTTAGCTGATATAGTTGTGATAAGCCTAATCGATACGAATCTGAGATAATCAGAGTGTTCGCATTTGGTATATCAATCCCTGTTTCAATAATAGTGGTACAAACTAAGACATTAAATTTCTTTTCTTCGAAATCCGCCATCGTTTGTTCAAGTTGTTCTTTACTCATTTGTCCATGAGCATATTCAACCACTGCATCCGGCACTAACTTTTGTATTCTTGCCGCTCTTTTCTCTATATCTGATACTCTATTATATAAATAGAATACTTGTCCATCCCTAGCCAATTCACGTTCGATTGCATCACGAATTACTCCATCATGTTCTTCCAGTACATAAGTTTGTACCGGATAGCGATTCATTGGTGGAGTCTCAATCAATGATAAACTTCGAATACCAATCATCGACATTTGTAATGTCCTTGGAATTGGTGTTGCAGTAAGCGTTAAGACGTCAACTTCAGTTTTAAACTCTTTGATTTTCTCTTTATGTTCAACCCCGAAGCGTTGTTCTTCATCGATAATTAAAAGTCCTAAATCTTTAAAGATTACATCTTTTGATAAAATTCGATGCGTTCCGACAACGATATTTATTTTACCACTTTTTATATTTGTTAGCAATTCCTGTTGTTCTTTTATTGACACATAACGATTAAGTAATCCAATTTTTACATCAAAATCCTTAAAACGTGCCACAAATGACTCATAATGTTGCTTAGAAAGAATTGTTGTTGGTGCTAAATAGGCAACTTGCTTCCCATCCTGGACTGCTTTAAATGCAGCGCGCATCGCTACTTCCGTCTTTCCGTATCCAACATCTCCGATTAATAAACGATCCATTGGATGTGGCGCTTCCATATCTTCTTTAATCTCAGCCACAGCCCTTAGCTGATCATCTGTTTCAACATATGGGAAGGCATTTTCAAACGCATGTTGCTCAATCGTGTCTTTTGAGAATGCGTAACCAGGTAAATGCTCGCGTTTAGCATAAATTTTGATTAATTTATCTGCAATATCTTTAACCGTTTTCTTAACTTTTGCCTTCGTTTTCTCCCATTCCGATGTTCCTAGTTTGTGGATTTTCGGTTTTGCCCCCTCTGATCCTACATATTTTTGAACCATCTCAATTTTGTCGATTGGAACATATAGTTTATCGCCTCCGCGATAAGCAATCATTAAGAAATCTTTACGGGCACCATTTGTTTCTAATGTCTCAATCCCAATATACTGTCCAATTCCGTGTTGAACATGAACCACATAGTCTCCGAGCTTAAGCTCATTATAGTCTTTAATCTTCTTACCTTCTTTAAAATTACTTTTATAAGCTGTTTGTTTTTTTCGTTTTGTATGAACCTCATAATCCGTATAAACAACAATATTCGGTTCTAATAGTTCAAAACCTAATGGTAATCGCTCATAGACAAGATGGATCGAACCTTCTCTAATTTCATCGATCGTCGTTGGGAATGCAACAGTCACTCCTGATTCTTCTAAATAATTGGCTAAGTTATTACGTGCCTCCACACTTGAAACTGTGACAAAGACTGTAACCCCATTTTCTTTGAGTCGTTTACACTCTTTCGCAAAAAATTCAAGTTGTCCATGAAACTCAGTAACACTCTTAGTCATTAGCTTAACGTGTTCTGTCAACTTGATTTCTTGTAATGAACTCGTATGTTCAAGTAAAAATAGCTGTCTAGAGACTTTTGTTTGAGTAATTGGATGATATAAATTTAAATCAACGACTGTTTTTCCATTTTCGATGGCTCCTTCTTGCCAGGCTAATGCATCTTCATTCATATGCTCTTGATTCTCTAAAATACGATTGTAATCAATATAGATTACCAATGGATCATCGAAATAAGATAGCAATGTATCTGGTTTTTCATACAATAATGAAATATATTTATGCATGACCTCTAAATCTTGATGATTTTTAATCTTTTCTATATCACCATAGATTCTAGCATATAAATTATCACGTGTTTCCCCTTCAACAAGTGGTGCCGTTTTTGTTAAGCGTTCTTTAATATTTTTTTCAAAACGCTCAACTTGCTCGTCTGAATAAACAAGTTCAAATGTTGGAACGAGAGCTGCCTTTTCAACTTTATTAATCGAACGTTGAGTTTCTGTTGAAAAATAACGAATTGTATCAATTTCATCATCAAAGAATTCAATACGAATTGGATTCTCTTCTGTCATCGGAAAAACATCTAAGATTCCGCCTCGAACACTAAATTCACCCATATGCTCAACAGCACGAACCGATTGATAACCTAACTCAACTAATTTACGTTTTAGTTCATCAAGTTCGTAAGTTCCACCAACCTCTAATTGAATATCGGCTTGTTTAAAAATCTCTTTTGGTGTTAAGAATCGTGTCGCACCAGCAACATGTGTTACAACGATTTTATTTTGATTTTCAATTATTGAAGCTAGTGTATTCATTCGTTCGATACGTAACTCAGAACTTGAAGCAAGCATCTCAGCTGTTATAAATTCATCCATAGGAAAAAGACGGACTGAATTCATGTCCATCAAATCAATGAGTTGATCATACAAACGCTGAGCGTGATATAAATTTTGCATCATAATGATCATCGGTCGTTTTTTATTTTCGAAAATCATTTGTAATAATGGTGCATAAAAAGAAGTTGTAACCCCGCTTAATAAAACATTTTGATTATCCTTATCTAATGTATTCATCAAAGTTTGAAGTTGTTCAGACTTTGAAATATACTGATTCATCACATTCATTCAAACACCCACCTTCTGTGACAAGTCCTATTTACTATACTCAGTCATCACTTTATTAAATGATTCTGTTAATGCCATTTCACAAGCTTTTACTGATAAATCAATCGCCTGATTGACAAGTGCTAACTCATCTTCTGTAAATTTTCCTAACACATAATCCACTACTGGAATTTTGGGATGGCGATCGATTCCCACACGAATACGTTTAAATTCTTGTGTTTTAGTGTGTGCGATTAATGACTTAATTCCATTATGGCCACCTGCACTTCCTTTTAAACGCATTCGAATCTTTCCGTGTGGTAAATCTAAATCATCATAGATGACAATTAAATCTTCGATATCAACATCATAAAAATCCATAACTGCACGAACTGACTCTCCAGATAAGTTCATGAAAGTTGTTGGTTTCAATAATATAACCTTTTCACCTTTAACAACTCCACGCCCAATCTCACCTTTAAATTTTTTTTCTTCTGATAAATCAATATTCCATGCTTTGCTTAATTCATCAATAACCATAAATCCAGCATTATGGCGTGTTCTTTCATATTTTGAACCTGGGTTTCCCAGACCTACAAACAATTTCATAAAATTTCACCTCATTCAGAGTTTAAATAACATATCCTATTTTACAGTAATCGCATACGTTTTACCAATATTTCTTCTAGTATTTGAGTGGTTTTCTTTTTAATGGAATACGTTTTAAAAAAAGAGACATTTCACTTTATTTTCTGCTAAATTAAACAGATTTATTGCAAGTAAATAAAAAAAAGCGAAGCTAAATGTTAAGCTTCGCTTTTTTGATTTTAAAATAATTAGAAATTGTATAAATCACGATTGTAAACGAATAAATCCGAAACTGGTTCGTCATTTAAGATATGTAAAATACCTTCCGCTAATAATTCACCAACTGATAATTGTGTAATTTTAGGGCTTCGTTTTTCTTCTGGCAGATTAATTGTATTTGTTGTGACTAATTCTTTGATTGCTGAGTTTTCGATACGCTCAACCGCAGGTCCTGAAAGAATTGGATGCGTACATGCTGCATAAACAGATAATGCTCCACGCTCTTTTAATGCATTTGCTGCAATTTGAATTGTTCCTGCTGTATCAATCATATCGTCAATGATGATGGCATGTTTACCTTCAACTTCACCGATTAATCCCATAACCTCTGCAACGTTTGGTTTTGGACGACGTTTATCGATAATAGCAATAGGTGCATTTAAGTACTCAGCTAATACACGAGCACGAGTTGCTCCTCCATGATCTGGTGAAACAACAACGATATCTTCTAAGTTTTTATCAATGAAATATTTTGCAATAATTGGCATTGCACGAAAATCATCGATTGGAATATCGAAGAATCCTTGAATTTGTGTTGCGTGTAAATCCATCGTCATCACGCGTGTTGCTCCCGCTGCCTCAATTAAGTTAGCTACTAACTTAGCTGTAATTGGCTGACGAGCTTTTGCTTTACGATCTTGACGTGAATAACCATAATAAGGCATGATCACGTTAATTGTTTTCGCTGATGCACGTTTAAGTGCATCGATCATTACTAAAAGTTCCATTAAATTTTCATTAACTGGATTATGTGTTGGCTGAACAACGAATACATGGTGTCCACGAACAGTTTCGTTAATGTTAACTTGTACTTCTCCATCGGCAAATCGGTTAACTGTTAAATCAGATAATGGTACTCCGATACGATCTGCAATTTCTTGCGCTAATGGTCGATTAGCATTTAAACTAAAAATTTTAAACTTCTTACGATTAATTTCTGCCATGATGATTTAACCTCCTAGAATAAACACACTTCAGACAGTATTTTACACAATTTCTTATTTTTTTTCAATTATTTCAGTAAATGTTTAAGACATATTACCAATTTTTAAATTTTTTTACTATTTTTGACGAATAACTTTTGCATATCCTTCTTTATTTTCCTGTTTTGAACGAGCAATAGCTAAAGCATCTTCTGGTACATTTTTAGTAATTGTTGATCCCGCTGCTAAATAAGCATTCGGTTCCACTGTAACTGGCGCTACTAAGTTGACATTACATCCAACCATGGTATTTGCACCAATGACTGTTTTATGTTTGTTCTTTCCATCGTAATTAACAGTAATTGATCCACAACCCATATTGACATTTTCACCAAGTTCAGCATCTCCAATATAACTTAAGTGTGCTGATTTTGCTCCATCTTTAAACACAGATTTTTTAATTTCTACGAAATTTCCAATACGAGCTTTATTTCCGATTTCAGCATGCATGCGAATATGTGCGAATGGTCCTACTGTTGTCGAAGCTCCAATTATTGAATCAGAGATAACTGACGCGTTAATTGTCGTATGCTCTCCAATTGTTGAATTAATAATTTGAGAATTCGCTCCAATAACTACATTGTTCGCAATAATGGATGGACCTGTAATCATCGTTCCTGGATAGATAATAACATCTTGTCCAATTTGTACGTCTGTTCCGATATATGTCGCTTCAGGATCAATGATTGTCACTCCATTGCGCATATGGAATTCATTGATGCGTTTACGTAATACTTTTTCAGCATAAGCTAATTGGACACGATCATTAACCCCTAATGTTTCTTCAAAATCTTCATTCACATACGCGACTACTTTTAATCCCATATCACGAATGATTCCAACTAAGTCTGTTAAATAGTATTCCCCTTGTGAGTTATTATTTGTGATTTTTGTTAAAGCTTCAAATAATACTTTATTATCATAGCAGCAAACACCTGTATTAATTTCTTTTACAAGCAATTCTTCCGTATTTGCGTCTTTTTGTTCAACAATACGTAACACATTTCCTTCTTCATCACGAATGATACGTCCATATCCTGTCGGATTATCAGTGCACGCCGTTAAAATAGTAATAGCTGCTTTTTGTGATTGATGATAGTCAAATAAATTAGAGATTGTTTGTTCTGTTAAAAGTGGAACATCTCCATAGGTAACAATCGTTACTCCATCTAATCCTTCTAATAATTCTTTCGTCATCATGACCGCATGACCAGTTCCTAATTGTTCAGTTTGCATCGCATATTCAACACGATCTTGTAATTCAGCACGAACTGATTCAGCTTCATAACCAATAACAGTTACAATTTTATCTACCCCAATTTTTTCTAAATTTGTAACTGCATGATCAACCATCGATTTCCCTAATACTTGATGTAGTACCTTATGTAAACTCGACTTCATACGAGTTCCTTTTCCTGCCGCTAATACAACCGCATACTTGTTCATAACAATCCTCCGTTATTTTGTCTTATTTCTTTTAGTATAGCATACTTCAACCTTTCATCAAATTTAATTTTTATGAGATATCCTTGAGCAAGACTGACATTTCAATTTTTCTCTTCAAGATACAAATAAAAGAAGCTGACACCCTAAAGGATGGCAGCTTCTTACTTGATGCCTTTTCGTGAAGTTTATTATATTTATCATAAATCGATTATTTAATCGTGTTTAATCTAGATTAATTAAACTCCCCTAATTTTAAAAATGACTATTCTGCTTCTTCGTAAGCTTTAATGACAAATTGCTCTAACTCTTTACGTGTATCATGATTGATTGGATGTGCAATGTCTTTAAACTCCCCTGTTGATGTCTTACGACTTGGCATTGCTACAAATAAGTGTTCATCCCCTTGAATGACACGTAAGTCATGAATGACAAAACAATCATCTAAAGTAATAGATGCGATAGCTTTCATTCTGTTGTCTGTCTCTACTTTACGAATTCTTACATCTGTAATATTCATTCTTTCTCATCCTCCTAAGTTGTCCTGATCTCACATTTAATATACCATTTTTTGTAAGCACTTTTATGTCATTTTTGTGTTCTCTGTCATTTTTTACAATTATATACATTTTTTTGTTAGAATTCAAGACATTTATGTTGTTTACTCTAATTTACTACTTTTAGATAAATAAAAAAGCACCTTAATCAACTCTAGGATTAAGATACTTTTAATGGTCACCCAATTAATCGAACTGCATGAACTTCATGCTCTCTAAAACATCCATTAATACTGTTTATAATTCGTCGTAATTTATACTCTTTACGTACTAGCGCAAAAACTGTCGGTCCGCTACCGCTCATTAATACAGCATCTGCTCCAAACTGGACAAGTTTATTTTTAATCTCAGCAACCACTGGATAACGTTCTAATGTGACTTCTTCAAGTGAATTTCCTAAGCGATCACAAATTCCTTGATAGTCTTTATTGTCAATGCACTTTAACATTCCCTCAATATCTAAATGCTCAACTTGGTTAGCGTCTAACGCTTCATAAATTTCTTTGGTTGATACGCCAATTCGTGGCTTGATTAAAATGACCCAACATTTTGGGGGAGATGGAATTGGTTGAATGATTTCCCCACGACCTGTTGCTATCGCTGTTCCTCCATAAACACAAAACGGTACATCTGATCCTAGCTGTGCCCCTAGTTCAGCCAATTCGTCTATTGTACAATCTACTTTCCAAAGTTCTTTTAAT
Organism: Turicibacter bilis; assembly: GCF_024499055.1. NCBI lineage: Bacteria > Bacillati > Bacillota > Erysipelotrichia > Erysipelotrichales > Turicibacteraceae > Turicibacter > Turicibacter bilis. Next base: position 1,763,944 of record NZ_CP071249.1, read on the forward strand.
GCTTTTAGTGTTGCGGCAGCGTTACTACTTCCACCTGCTAATCCTGCTGCAACTGGAATTCGCTTTTTAATATAGATTTCAACACCTTTATCAATATTAAAATGTTGCTTAAAAAGTTGGGCGGCTTGATACGCCAAGTTTTTTTCATTAAGTGGCATTGTGAACTCATTTGATTTAATTACAATTTCATTCTTTTCAAGGGGAGTGACCGTAATATAGTCTGCTAAGTCGACAGTTGTCATAATCATTTCAACTTCATGATAATTATCTTTACGTTTATAGAGCGTATCGAGTGCTAAATTTATTTTTGCTGGAGCTTTAATTGTTATCATAGCCATTCCTCCAATCAGTATGACTTTATTTTATCATATGACTTTATTTAATTATACAAAAAAAGTAGTAAACAATGTTGACTACTTTTTTTAATATTAATTAAACTTTAATTCAACTGATCCAGTTAAAACATCAATATAGCTATAAGAAACACGATCAACTGAATCGCGTTCGCTATCTAAATCAATTACAAAAATAGAAGGATACGTATTAGATAAAACACCTGTATGCTCAACCACACGGTTACGACTTTCATAGGCAGTAAGCTTTACTTCCTTACCTACTTGTTCACTTAACTCTTGACGAATATTAACAATATTATTAGCCAAAACATCACGCCCTTTCTATTATAAAGCATACCACAAAAAGAAAAAATTTTCAATATTATTATGTGCTAAACACTTGAAATTATGCATTAACAATGATAAAATTAAATATTTTTACAATTTTCTGATACCATAACGAAGGGTTCCCTTCGTTTGAAGCCCTCCAATACCAGCAATTTTTGCAATAGTTTTCTCAATCGCTTCTCGTAAATCAACTTGTTCTTCATACGGAGTTAACGCGATTGTGGCGGCAATAATCGCGGGATCCAGTGCATGAATATTAATTCGTTTAGGAGATGACGCAAAATTTGCACCTGAACCAATCAATGCTTCAAAATGTGATTGGCAAGCGCCCGCAATGACAATTAAATAGTCCAAAGAAGGCTCTATCTCACGTAAAGCATTAACCGTTTCAACAAAATATTTAGAACTTCGATAAGAATTTAAATCGTCTTCGTGTTCTTTATCTTCTAGGGCATCATGACCAGTAATCACCACGATATTCGGTCTTAATCTCTTGACCAATTCTGGCACTTTAGTCTTCATCTCTTTTTCTGGAACGGCAAAAGCTTGCGCATAAACTTTTGCATATTTATATAACTTTATACTCTTCTGGAGATACTCTTCATCTCCATCAATATGTAAGATTCGTCCACTAATATAAAAATCACCATTATCATAACTACGCATTTGATTCATAACAGGTGGTAAGATTGTCCGATATTGATCAAATTCGACTTGTTCAGCCCGTTGATATTCTTCACGTGAAATGATTTCTAAATCACTAATAGGAGCATCAGCGGTCAGTCTAAAAAAGATCCCTTTCAAATAAACTGTATCACCTACTATTTCTTCAATTCGGAACATTGTATCAGAGTTATACGAACGTCGTCCAACAATATCTCCTACTTTGACTTCCTGACTCATCCTCATCACCTCACGTTATTATATGCAATCCCTAAAAAATCGGTACATAAAAAAAGAAGGCCTTCTTATGATAGAAGACCTTCTTTTTATTACTTATTTAAATGTTGATAAAATGTATTTGATAATTTCGCAAATTCTTCGATTGATAATGATTCTCCACGACGATTTGGTAATATCCCAGCTTCTTCTAAAATAGCTGTGACCTCTTCCTTCGTTAAATCTGCGAAGTGTTGATTTAGGTTGTTTTGTAATGTTTTACGGCGTTGTTTAAAAGCTCCGTGAACCACTTCCATAAAGAAGTCTTCGTTAATCACTTCAACCGCTGGTTGCTCACGTCTTGTTAAATGAACAACTGCACTATCGACATTTGGTGCTGGAATAAAGACTGTTTTTGGAACTGTTAAAGCGATTTTTGCTTCTGTATAGTATTGAACCGCAATTGACAATGCATTATAGTCTTTTGACCCTGGTTTCGCAGATAAGCGCTCCGCTACTTCTTTTTGCATCATCGTCACATAACGATCGATTGGTAATTTCTTCTCAATTAATCCCATTAAAATTGGCGTTGTAATATAATATGGTAAATTTGCAACAACTGCAATTTCTTTTACATCTTTGAATTCCTCTTCAATCATAGAAGCCACATCAGCTTTTAAAATATCTTGATGAATCACCTTTACATTATCATAAGGGGCTAATGTTTCAGCTAAGATTGGAATTAAGCGAGGATCAATCTCATAAGCGACAACTTTTTTCGCTTTACGAGCAATGAATTCTGTTAACGCTCCAATACCAGGACCGATTTCGATGACTCCAACTTCATCTGTTAAATCAGCCGCATTCACGATTTTATTTAAAATGTTAGTATCCGTTAAAAAGTTTTGTCCGAAACTCTTTTTAAAAGTAAATCCATGTCTTTCAATGATTTCTTTTGTGTTCGACTTTGTTGCAATATCTCTCATATATTAAATAGCTCCTTTATTTTAAACAATTCTAGTTTGAGTCAGTTAAGACATCTACAACTTGTTGTTTCGTAATCCCAAACATCATTAGACGTTTTTGAAGTTGTTTACCATTCACATAGCCAATTCCTAAGGCTTCACTCAGCTTCTCACGAATCTTTGCACTATTTGGATGACCGATGAGTCCAAAATCAAATAAGAACTGTGTTTCAATTTCCTCAATGACCGCTTCTTTTGGCGTCACTAAATTACCTAATGCCGCTTTAATCGCTTCATCACTCGCATGTTCAACACCAACCCCACTTCCATTTTTAGCAATGGCATCAACTTTTTGTAAATAGGCATGTTTACAATTTGGAACAGCCTGCATAACGGTCTGGCGAATTTTATTTCCCGGAAAATCAGGATCAGTAAAAACAATAATCCCACGACTCATTTGAAGTGTTGTAATTTGCTCTAATATTTTCTCATTAATGGCTGAGCCATTCGTTTCTAACGTCTCAATTTCAGGATAGACTTCTTTTAGACGTCGGGTATCGTCGCGACCTTCTACGACAATAACTTCTTTAAACATATTTTTTTCCTCAATTTCTTTTATAAAATTTTATTGAACATTCTCATGTAATAATTCTAGAATTCTTTGTTTCGCTTCCCCATCTGGACTTAATCGAATTAAATCTAATGGGAAATAAACTTTATGTTCTTGTTTTGGTTTGACCGCAATAATTCCTTTAATGATGGTTGATACTTCAGAGATTTCTTGAATTGATCCATCACGCATCAATAATTCAATACAGTCTGGTAAACAATTCGTTTTATGTCCATAGTAATCGTATGGTGTTTTGACGCTATGATCAGTTAATAAATAATAGTCTGGATTAATACCTAATTCAATCATATATTCTTTCACTTGCTTTAGCTTTTCATTGGTTTCATCATTTGGTGTATAGTGCACCTCTTTTAATAATCGACGATTAATAAAACGATCGGCGAAATCACGTAAAATCTCATCTTCCTCATCGGTAAATAAAGAGGCATAATAACTAATTGTTGAATCATCAAATTTTAAATATGTTTCAACTGAAGGATCTTCCTCTAAAAATAAATCTTTTAGTGCTCCCAGTGGACGTTTAAATTCATAGCCAGAAAAAATCAATTCACGAACACGACGAAGCATATTTTGAATAACTAAGTCAAAACTTCGACCGGTTGAGTGTAAATAGACCTGCCAGTACATCTGATAACGACTCATTAAATAATCTTCAATCGCATGCATTCCTGACACTTTGTACACAATTTTATTATTAACAACACGCATCGTTCTTAGAATTCGCTCAACATCAATTTCTCCATACGGAGCCCCCGTAAAATAAGCATCACGAAGTAAATAATCTAAGCGATCAGCATCTAATTGACTTGAGATAATACTAATAATTAATGGATTCGGATATGTTTTATTAATCACATCTCGAACTTTCGTAGCAAATCCTTTTTGATAGGCTTCTAATACTCGATTCACTTCCGTGTTTTCCATAATAATGCGTTCTGTAAATAGCTCATGGCGTACACTAAAAACAGATTCAAATGAATGTGAAAAAGGACCATGACCTAAATCATGAAGTAACGCAGCTGATAAAACTAGTAAACGTTCATCTTCACTTAATATCGTTCCACGATGCATTAATGCTCGAATAATTTTTCGTGCCATTTCATACACACCTAATGAATGTGAAAAACGGCTATGTTCTGCCGTATGGAAAACCATATACGTTCCACCCAACTGTTTAATACGGCGTAATCGTTGCACCTCTTTTGTTTGAATTAAATCCCAAATTAATTGATCATAAACATGAACATATCCATATACCGGATCTCTAAATACTTTTTCTTCTAACTTTGTCATTCGCATCACCATCTATATACCATCATTATTTTTAAAAATAATGTAAAAATCTTGATTTCTTACATTATAAGTATACCACATTCTTGACAGACTTGAACTAACACGACAAAACGTTTCCTAAATATTAAAAATAATCTATACCTTTTTGAAATAATATCATATAAATATGTTATAATACCAATATGATAACGTTTTTAAAGGGCGTGGTTCTATGTGTTTGAAAACAAGAGATTACTTCATTAATGATCAAGTGTCTTTCTTAAAGCATCATCAACTTTTTTCCATGATGATTTGTGAAATCTATGACCTTCTCACCCTTCATCAACCTGAACCTTTAAGCATTGAGCAAATTTTTCAACAATTAACCCCTTTTCTAAAAGCTCGCATTCGATTTGTGATAAAAAACGAACCACAGGCGCTAATCTTATTTAAAAATGAACTCGATATAGTTTCCTATATGGCTAATTTACTAGCTAATAAAACATTTAAAATCCATCACTTTGGAAATGAATACTATTATCTTGGTGAATCATAATTAATTGATCATATTTTTATCTTTTACTACTTTTATGCACTTAACACAAAAAAGGACAAGAAAGTCGATTATTTTGACTCCTTGTCCTTTTCTTATTCTTTATTTTCCTAAGAATTCTTTTACTTTTTGGATTAACTCATCTTCATTTTCCGCTAAAATTGGCTTATTATTAACGAAAACAAAAGAACGATCACGACCTGGTCCACAATATGACTGGCATCCTTGATAAATTTTCGCTTTTGGGTCAATCGCTTTTAAGCGTGGTAATAATGTATTTAAATTTGTTGCTTTACATTTATCACAAACGCGGAACTCATTTGGTTCTGCAAATAAATCATCTAAATTAAACATCGATTACACCTTCCCTTTTCTAAAATTTTTGAAGTGTATCTCTATAAAAGTTTATAAAAAAATGAGCTTTCTGTCAATGAAAACACAAAGCTCATCTCTCTCTCATTTATTTAAAAAATAACTTTATTTCTATAATAATGTTTGGTTAGCCGTGATGATTGCTGTTCCGTAAACATCTTCTGGAGAACATCCACGTGATAAATCATTAACTGGTTTATTTAATCCAGCTAAGATTGGTCCTACTGCTTCAAATCCACCTAAACGTTGAGCAATTTTATATCCGATGTTTCCTGAGTTTAAATCAGGGAATACGAATACATTGGCTTGTCCTGCTACTTTAGAATCTTTAACTTTTGTTTTTGCTACTGCTGGAACAAAGGCAGCATCAAATTGTAACTCTCCATCATAATCGAAATCTAATTCCATTCCGTTTAAGATTTCCATTGCTTCTGTTACTTTTTTAGTTTCTTCAGTTTTAGCTGAACCTTTTGTTGAGAAGCTTAATAAGGCAACTTTTGGTTCAATATCAAACATACGTGCAACACGTGCTGATTCAATGGCGAATTCTGCTAAATCACTGCTTGATGGGTTTGGATTGATCGCGCAGTCAGCAAAGATATAACGCTCATCTCCACGTAACATAGCAAAGTATCCAAATGTTTTAGAGATTCCTGGTTTTGTTTTAATAATTTGTAAGGCTGGACGTACCGTGTCTCCAGTTGAGTGAATAGCACCTGAAACTAAACCTGCCGCTAATCCCATGTGTACTAACATCGTTCCGAAGTAATTCACGTTTAAGACTAATTCACGTGCTTGCTCTTCAGTTACTTTTCCTTTACGAACAGCAACTAATTCAGTAACCATTTCATCTAATTTGTTATAATGTTTTGGATCAATAATTTCGCATCCTTCTAGTGAATAGGTTCCAGCAGCAGCTTGTACTTCCTCAATTGATCCAATTAAAATTGGTTTTAACATGTTTTCGCGTGCTAACAAACTAGCAGCTTGAACAACGCGTGGTTCGTTACCCTCTGGGAAAACGATGCGAATATTTTTTCCAATGATTTGGTTTTTTAAACTTGTCATGATATCCATTGAAATTACCACCTTTAATGTTTTTGTTACTTTTATTGTACTCTTTTTTCCATAAAAATAAAAGGTTAATACCTTTTATTTTTTAAAATAATTTATTCATGTTTCGTCAATCTCAACCATATGATGAAACGAGAGGTGATTATCATGGGAGTTGTTCAAGCAACCCAAAAAGATGTTGAATTACTTGCCCGACTCATGCGTGCTGAAGCCGAAAGCGATGGAAATATGGGGATGTTACTTGTGGGTAATGTTTGCGTGAATCGTGTCTTAGCTAATTGTCACGATTTTAAAAACATTAATACCATTCAACAAATGGTCTTTCAGTCGCCTGGGGGATTTGAAGCCGTACAATTTGATTACTTCTATCAACGCGCAAGAGATAATGAAATTAGGCTAGCGCGAAGGGTCATTAATGGAGAGCGATTTGAACCTGCGACAACGGCATTATGGTTCTACGATCCTTTCCAACCAAGTTGTCCGCCTCAGTTTTGGGGACAATGGAATTCAGGTCGATATGGAGATCACTGCTTCTATATCCCACTTGAATCCGAACACTGTTATGACTAATTGTAATTTGAAAGGAGAGACATTATGAATTATTATTACTCGTATCCTTATGGAGGACCTGTTCCAAATCCAAGCGATCCATACTGGAGATATCAACAAGCAAATCCAATGGGAGGAAGTTACTCTAATGTAAACCCAAATACAGTGGAACCACCATTTCCAGCAGGGGCCCCAATTACACCACAAACGCCAACTGAACCTGGACAAGGAATGACTGGACCATCAGTAAGTGGTGTAACATTTGGAGGATTTGAAGTTCCAGTAGGAAATGTGATCTCAATGGCACAAGGTAACAGTTACGTAAGTAATATTCTAAGACTTAATCGTGGGAAGTTAGCTACCGTTTATATGACATTCAGTGGTAATGATGCAGCAACTGCTCGACGTACTTTTGTCGGAATTATTGAATCGGCAGGACGCGACCATATCGTTTTAAGTGATCCAAACACAGGTCATCGTTTCATTTTATTAACTGTTTATTTAGATTATGTTGAATTCCCAGAAGAAATCAACTACTACTATCCACTCGATAATACACTTAATATGGTGGATCCTGACTTATTTGAAAAATTCCCTTCTTTAGGGGCACTTTATAACTATCAAAAACAACAAGACGAACTTTATAAGCAAAAGTATCCATACTATAACCAACTTCCTGAAAGCTTTACTCACCAACAAATTCAACAATCAAATAACTATATGCCTCAACCACCTTATGGTAATTCAGAACAATTTTAAGCAAAAAAGCATCTCTACAAAAAAGAGATGCTTTTTTTAATTTAATGACCAGTCAATCGGATTCAATCCTTTTGAAGCTAAGAATTCATTAGTCTTTGAAAAAGGAGCACTTCCAAAAAATCCACGACGAGCAGATAATGGCGAAGGATGGGCTGATTCAATCACAAAATGCTTATTTAAATCAATCAGCTTTTTCTTACTTTGGGCGTGTTTCCCCCATAAAATAAAGACAATCGGTGTTGGTTTTTCATTTAAATAGCGTAGAACCGCATCCGTAAAGGTCTCCCATCCCATTCCAACATGTGACATCGGTTGACCTTCTTTGACTGTTAACGTCGTATTCAGTAATAAAACGCCTTGTTTCGCCCACTTACTTAAATCTCCGCTACTTGGATACTCACATTTGATATCCTCCACTAACTCATTAAAAATATTACGCAAAGAAGGTGGCAGCTTTGTTCTTGCTTCAACTGAAAAGCTTAGACCATTCGCTTGATTTGGACCATGATAAGGATCTTGTCCTAAAATCACGACCTTGACTTCTGAATACGGGGTTAACTGGAAGGCATGAAACACTTCATTTTTTGGAGGATAAACGACTTCCGTCTCGTATTGTTGATGTAATTGATTAAAAAGCTCCTTCATATACGGCTGTTCAAATTCTTGTTTTAAAATTAAATCCCAATCATTATGAATAAACATCTTATAATCACCCTTTCATTTATTTTAAAAGAAAAGAACCTGTTAACAGGTTCTGCGACTTACAGCAAAATAATACCGACTAACGTAATAATTCCACTTGCTAAAATAACAGTATCTTTCATTTTCCATGTTAAATGATAAATCGAAGTACGACGTTGACCGACAATATATCCTCGACATTCCATCGCATCCATCATCATGGTTAATCGTTTAATTGTATTTGAGATCGCCGGAATAATAATAGCCATTAGTTTTGATAATTTTTCTTGTAATGAGATCTCACTAAAATCTAATCCTCGAGATTGTTGAGCACTATAAATGAGCTTCACCTCATCTAAAATCATCGGAATTAAACGAATCGCTAAACTTGTCATAAAAGCAAACTGTTCCATAGACTGGCCTTTAATCAAGGCTTTTGCTCCTGCGACAAGTTCACTTGGAGCGGTTGTAAAAGTTAGTAGCGCACCCATGAATACGAATAACATCATTTTTGCGGTGTAGAATATTCCTAACATCAATCCGTCTAATGTGACCTGAAGAAATCCAATTTGAAATAATGTCTTTGTGCCTTCTGTTAAGGTGAAGAACACGATAAAAAATAAATACATATATTTAAGAAACATTGCTTGCTTCAAATAAAAAGAAAATGGAATTTTACTTAAATATAAGAACATGAATATTAAACAAGCGGCAAGTAAAAGTTGTATCCATCTTGAAATACAAATCATCATGATGATATTAAGAACCATCATTAATAATTTAGCACGTGAATCAAGTGAATGATAAAATGATGGAACACTAATATATCTTCCAAGCCATAACTTTTTCATACAATTCTCCTCATTAGTTATTTAATTTATAGTGATTTCGAAATAATTGAAATTCATTTAAACGAGACATAACTAATTTTGCAACTAATCCAATAACAACTCCCGTTAAAAGTCCTATTGGAAGTAAAAACATCATGTAATATGCAATGGCCTTAGTTTTAATTAAAATCATAGCTACTATAATTTGACCAATATTATGCATGACCCCACCAATCATACTAATCCCAATTAAACTAATCTTCTCTTTTAATACTTTAAAGGCTGATACCATGCAAATATAACTCAATAAAGCACCTACAAAACCATAAGCAAACATAGAAAATGTTCCAAGCAATAACGTTGTTAAAAATGTTTTTAACATAATAACAAAAAACATATCTTTAACATCTAAATAATACAACCCAATCACAATCATAATATTAGCTAATCCTAGTTTCATTCCTGGAATCGGTAATTTAATAGGGATCATCGATTCAATAATTCCTAATACAATGGCTAATGCCCCAATCAAAATAACTAACATCATTTTTTCTAAGTTTTCACGATTTTTTTTTTGATTCAACGTCTAAAACCTCCCACCTAACATTAAAATCTATTATATCATGAGGAGCAAATCAAAAAACACCTTTTCTCGACAGAATGTTAGCACTTTAAAACTCTGTTAATATTTGATAAAATTATGTCATTCAAGAGTTAAGAACGATTTCAATAACTGATAGGAGGAACTCTAATGAAACAATGTATCTTCTGTAAAATTATTAATAAAGAAATTCCAGGACATATTTTATTTGAAAATGAGCATGTCTTAGCCTTCTTAGATATCTCTCAAACAACAAAAGGTCATACATTAGTTATCCCTAAAAACCATGTGAAAGATGTTTTTTCAATGACTGAAGAAGATATGGCACATGTTTTCTCAGTTGTTCCAAAGATTGCAAATGCATTAAAAACAACCTTTAATGCGGATGGAATGAACATTGTCAACAACAATAAACCTGTAGCGGGACAAACGGTCTTCCATTATCACGTTCACTTAATTCCTCGCTATACGTTTGAAGATTCATTTGATGTCAAATATACAAATAACATGTCTAATTATACACCAGAGACATTAGCGGCATTAAAAGAAGAAATCTTAACAAACTTATAAGAATTCTAACATTTGTATATTTATTCTAATCCTTGGAATACTAATGATATTCTCATTAGAAACGGGGGATTAGGTGATGATTAAACAAGTCATAAGTGAAATCAAACAACAACTTCAATGTGCAAATATCATCGATTGTCAAATTAACGAATATCAATTACAAAAACTTTATGATGGAATGATTGATCAATCCATGCATCCTGAAGATTACTTCCCTTATTTTGTCTCATATGGGCTTTTACTACTCCATTTAGATACCCATAATCAATTATTAGATTCATCAAATGAAGAACAATGTAGAAATATTATTTTATACGGTGATTTATTTTATAGTCTTTATTATGAATACTCGATTAAACATACCTTTTCACTGATTAAACATAATATGGCTCGCGTTCTCGAATCAATTGAAATTCAATCTATTCATCATCAAAATTCATCCGTTTATTTATTAAACACATGGATTAAAATTATGAAACAGGAGGGGTTGAATGATGGGTTACTTATCTAAGTTTGGATATGATGAAGTCTATTTTAATAAAATTCTCCTTCAAAATATCGAGAATGATCCCTTATTAAAACAGGATGACGCATTAAAAAAGGCGCTTTGCGAATTAGTTAGTCAGGGTGGAAAAAGAATTCGCCCTCTCTTTTTATTAATGGCAACTGATTTAGGAAGTTATCCTAAGAAAGAAGACTGCTATTTAGCAGCCGTTGCGATTGAGTTACTTCATCTTTCTTCACTGATTCATGATGATATTATTGATCATTCTCCAATGAGACATAATGTACTTACCCTTCATGAACGCTATGGAGCTAAAGTAGCACTTAAACTAGGAAATTATACCTTAAATAAAAGTCTTGAACTTTTTTCTCACTTTGACAATCCAAGTCTTCATTTACAATTAGCACATACCATGAAGCAACTATGCTTAGGAGAGCTCAAACAAAAAGAGGACCTTTTTAACTTTAATCTTCAACTCGAGGATTATATTGAAAAAAGTCATCAAAAGACAGGAACTTTAATTTCTGTGAGTCTTGTCATTGGGGGACTAATTGCTCATTTATCAAATAATGAACTTGATGAACTATCAAAACTCGGTCATTCAATTGGAATTGCTTATCAATTAAAAGATGATATTTCAGATTTTACAAGCCTCTCTTCAAGTCTTGGGAAACCCGTTGGTAATGATTTAAGACAAGGCATTATTACACTTCCAACGATTTTTGCTCTTGAGGATGATCTAATCAAAGAAGAGTTGATGTCATTACACTTGAACAAAGAATCATCTACCTTTGATTCACTTTGCAAACGAATTAATTCCGGACATTATATTCAACAATCAGAGGACGTTTGCCAATCTTATATTAATAACACATTGGCAATTATGAATAAACTTCCGAATTTGAAACCTAAGATGTCGTATTTAATTGAACTACTATTTAATTAACCGAAAGGGAGAGTTATATGAGTTATAAAATGATTGTTTTAGATTTAGATGGAACATTAATGTCATCTAAAAATGAAATCTTACCAAAAACAAAAGAGGCGTTATTTAAAGCCCAAGAACAAGGTGTCATGATTGTATTAGCATCTGGTCGGCCAACTTATGGAATGGTGAAAGCTGCTAAAGAATTACGATTAGATGAATATCCAGGTTATATCTTATCTTATAATGGTGGACGCATCATTTCAGTTCAAACAAATGAAATGATTTATGATGATTCCTTAACACCTGAGATTTGTCATGAATTATATGATTTATCTCGTGAAATGAACGTTAATATCATGGCTTACGAAGACGAGGCTATTATAACAGCTGATGATGATCAATATATTCAAAAAGAAGCCCATATCAACGGAATACCAATCAATCGCGTTGAAAACTTTAAAGACTCAGTCACTTTCAACTCAGTCAAATGTTTATGCACAGCAGAACCTGAGTATTTAGCTCAAGTTGAAATTAAAATGAAAGAACGTTTAGGAAATCGTTTAAGTATTACTCGTTCTCTTCCATTCTTCTTAGAGTTCATGCCTCAAAATATCAATAAAGCTTATTCATTACAAAAATTATTAGAGCATGTTGGATTAGATAAATCTCAATTAATCGCTTGTGGTGATGGATACAACGATTTACCAATGATTGAATTTGCAGGTCTTGGAGTCGCAATGGGAAATGCAGTCGATGAAGTTAAAGCCGCTGCTAACTATGTTACTGCTACAAATGATGAAGATGGAATTGCTCAAGTAATCAAAAAATTTATTCTTAATAACTAAAAAAGATAATCTTCGGATTATCTTTTTTAGTTATTTTGTTCCTACTTAATTATCAAAAAATGAATCTCTTTTTTATGCCAAAACCTCTTCTTTTTCTCCCCTTGAAAAATAATTGAAAGATGCTAAAATAACTGTGTAATTATTGTTTAGGGGGGAATTTCATGAATAACTTAAAAGGATCAAAAACAGAAGAGAATTTATTAACTGCTTTTGCAGGAGAATCAATGGCGCGTAATAAATATACGTTCTATGCCTCTCAAGCTAAAAAAGAAGGATACGAGCAAATCGCTAATATCTTCTTAGAAACAGCTAACAATGAAAAAGAACACGCAAAATTGTGGTACAAATTACTTCATGATGGACAAGTCGCTGATACAATGACAAATTTAAAAAATGCTGCCGCTGGTGAACACGATGAGTGGACAGATATGTATGCTCGTTTTGCGCAAGTTGCTCGCGAAGAAGGGTTCAATCGTATCGCTGTGTTATTTGAAATGGTTGGAAAAATCGAAAAACACCATGAAGAACGTTATTTAAAATTAGTGCAAAATATTGAAGAAGGTCAAGTATTTGAACGCGAAGAAGAAGTTGCTTGGATTTGCTTAAATTGTGGACATATCCATTATGGAAAAAAAGCTCCTAAAGCATGTCCGGTATGCGCTCACCCAAAAGCTTATTTTGAGTTAAACTCAGAGAACTATTAATGAATCGTCTTAAGCTATCTCCACTATGGAGATAGCTTTTTATATGGTTTCTATCATTCGAACTTAAAACGGTCATAAACCAATGCTATAATTTACTCCTATATGAAATATATGGAGGGAATCTCATGAGTAACTTAAAAGGTACTAAAACAGAACAAAACTTAATGCATGCATTCGCTGGCGAGTCAATGGCTCGTAACAAATATACTTATTATGCAGCTAAAGCTAAGGAAGAAGGATATGAACAAATCGCAAACATCTTCTTAGAAACAGCTCGTAATGAAATGGAACATGCAAAATTATGGTTCAAATTATTACATGAAGGTGAAATTGCAGATACAATGACAAACTTAAAAGATGCTGCTGCTGGTGAAAATGATGAGTGGACAGATATGTATGCAACATTCGCTCAAACTGCTCGCGAAGAAGGATTCAACCGTGTAGCTGCTTTATTCGATATGGTGGGAAAAATTGAAAAACACCATGAAGAGCGTTATTTACAATTATTAAAAAATATTGAAGAAGGTCAAGTATTCGAACGTGAAGAAGAAGTTGCTTGGGTATGTCAAGAATGTGGACACATTCATTTCGGGAAAAAGGCGCCGAAAGTATGTCCAGTTTGCTCATACGATCAAGCACACTTCGAAATCCGTTCAGAAAACTACTAATCTCTTAAAGAGCCGAAAGGCTCTTTTTATTATGGGAAAATAAAAGTGTGGATAACTCCAAATGAAGTTATCCACAACTCACTCTTTTTTATAATCGGATCTATATTAAACTCGAATATAGGTTATCAATAGAAATGGTAAAGTTTTTTAATGTCATAAAAATTTTACTGCTTCTTCTCTATTCATACTGTTGTTGCCTACAAAAAAAACTAGCCTCCAAAAAGGGAAGCTAGTTTTAAAAGATTAGATAGCTTTACCAAGAATCTCTTCTGCATGTTTAACAAGTTCGTCACTTGGTGGGAGTTGTCCATCTAACGGATAATCATATCCGAGTTGTTTCCACTTGTATTCACCCATACTGTGATATGGTAAAACTTCAATTTTTTTAACGGTTTTCAGAGTTTTGATGTATTCGGCAGTTTTTTGTAAATCATCTTCGTCATCTGTTAATCCTGGTACAAGAACTCGGCGGATCCACATTGGAATGCCTGCATCAGAGACTAGATGACCAAATTCTAATATGTGTGCGTTGTCTTTTCCTGTTAATTGTTTATGCTTTTGTGCATCAAACATTTTAATATCAAGCATTAGCATGTCAGTAACAGCTAATAACTCTTTTAATTGTTGTTTACGTTCCTCAGTATTGAACTTTAAATCACCTGAAGTATCAATGTTAGTATGAATGCCATGTTTTTTACACTCTTTAAATAATTCAGTCACGAATTCCATCTGTAATAAAGGTTCTCCACCACTTACCGTGATCCCTCCACCTGAGGCATCGAAAAACTCTTTATACTTCACTAATTCTGACACAATTTCAGAAACTTCCGTTACTTTTCCTTCTTTCATTTTCCATGAATCAGGATTGTGGCAATATGCGCATCGGAGTCCGCACCCTTGGACAAAGACAATAAATCTAAGTCCTGGGCCATCAACTGTTCCGAAAGATTCTACTGAGTGTACATATCCATTCATACTAATCACCTTATCTTCTCTTATTCACAAATTACATTTTTTCGTGCATTGTACGATTGATGACGTCTAATTGTTGAGCACGTGTTAACTTAATGAAGTTTACAGCGTATCCTGATACACGAATTGTTAATTGTGGGTATTTCTCTGGGTGTTCCATTGCATCTAATAAAGTATCACGGTTAAATACGTTGATATTTAAGTGGTGACCTTTTTTAGCAACATAAGCATCCATGATTGCTACTAAGTTTTTGTTACGTTCTTCATCTGTACGTCCTAATGATTTAGGTACTAATGAGAATGTATTTGAGATACCATCTTGTGCAGATTCAAATGGTAACTTCGCTACTGATGACATTGAAGCGATTGCTCCGTGAGAGTCACGTCCGTGCATTGGGTTTGCACCTGGTGCAAATGGTTCACCTTCTTTACGCCCACATGGAGTTGTTCCTGTTTTCTTACCGTATACAACGTTTGATGTGATAGTTAAGATAGATTGAGTTTGTAATTTTGCACGATATGGTTTATGTTTACGGATTTTTGTCATGAATGATGACATAACGTCTACTGCGATTTGGTCTACGCGATCATCATTATTTCCGTATTTAGGGAAGTCTCCTTCAACTTCGAAGTCAACTGCAATACCGAATTCATCACGGATTGGTTTAACTTTTGCATATTTGATAGCTGATAATGAGTCAGCTACTACTGATAATCCAGCGATACCTGTTGCTGAAACGCGTTCTGCATCTGTATCGTGTAATGCCATTTCAATACGCTCATAGCTATATTTGTCATGCATATAGTGGATGATATTTAATGTATTAACATATAAATCTGCTAACCATTCCATTACTTCATCGTAACGTTCCATTACTTTGTTGTAATCTAATACTTCATCAGTAATTGGTGCCCAGTGTGGTCCAACTTGTACTTTAGACTTTTCATCTTTACCACCGTTGATTGCATATAATAATGCTTTTGCTAAGTTAGCACGCGCACCGAAGAATTGTAATTGTTTACCAACTTTCATTGGTGATACACAACATGCGATTGCATAGTCATCACCGTAGATTGGGCGCATGATGTCATCATTTTCATATTGGATAGCTGAAGTTTTGATTGACATTTTTGCACAGTATTCTTTGAATCCTTGAGGTAATTTAGTTGACCATAATACTGTTAAGTTTGGTTCTGGAGCTGGTCCTAAGTTATCTAATGTGTGTAATACACGGAATGAGTTTTTAGTTACTAATGGGAATCCATCAGTTGACATACCAGCAATTGATTCAGTTACCCAAGTTGGATCTCCTGAGAATAATTCATTGTAATCTGGAGTACGAGAGAATTTAACTAAACGTAATTTCATTACGAAGTGGTCCATAATCTCTTGTGCTTCTTCTTCAGTGATTACACCGTTTTGTAAGTCACGCTCAATGTAGATATCTAAGAATGTAGAAGTACGTCCTAAAGACATCGCAGCACCATTTTGCTCTTTAATTGCAGCTAAGTATCCGAAGTATAACCATTGAACTGCTTCTTTAGCAGTTGTTGCTGGTTTAGAGATATCGAAACCATGTTTTGCTGCCATTTGTTTTAATTCATTTAAAGCACGGTATTGTTCAGAGATTTCTTCGCGTAAACGAATGTTTTCTTCATCCATGACACGTGAAGTGTTGTTATGGTCTTTTAATTTTTCAGCCATTAAACGATCTACCCCGTATAAAGCAACACGACGGTAGTCTCCGATAATACGTCCACGTCCGTAAGCATCTGGTAATCCTGTGATAACACCTGATTTACGAGCTGCACGAATTTCTGGAGTGTAAGCATCGAATACACCTTGGTTATGTGTTTTACGGTATTCAGTGAAGATATGAGATACTTCTGGATCTACATGGAATCCATAAGATTCAGCAGCTTTTTCAGCCATACGAATTCCACCGAATGGTTGTAATGAACGTTTGAATGGTTTGTCAGTTTGGAAACCAACGATTTGTTCTAAATCTTTATTTAAATATCCTGGTTCATGAGAAGTAATTGTAGATACGATTTTTGTATCTAAGTCTAAAACTCCGCCAGCTTCACGCTCAGCTTTAGTTAACTCCATTACTTGTTCCCATAATTTTGTTGTTGCTTCAGTTGGTCCTGCTAAGAAAGAGTCGTCTCCTTCATAAACAGTGATGTTTTGATTGATAAAGTCACGCACATCAATTTTTTCTTGCCATTCTGTACCTTTAAAGCCTTGCCAAGCTTCCATGATAGTTCCTCCTTATAGTTCTCTTAAGAACCGCTCTCTGAAATTTCAAATCTTATTGTTACCATAATTTTACAACAAGATTCCTCCCTTTGTAAAGGGTTTTCACTATACGAACATAACATTTAATAACTCCCCTTAAACGTTATAACGTATATATCTTTTACAGTTATTATTATATTTCCAACACTGGAAAAAATCAACTTATATACATTAATTTTTTAAAATATTTTTATTTTTTTCTAATATAAGGAGTTACGCTTACAATCTTATGGATAATTTACCAATATAATATAGGAAATAAAGATAAAATCCTAATTTTGATATTAAAAAAAGATATCTCTTTCCTAATAAAATAAAGCGTATCTGCTACTGATTGTAATCAAAAAAATAAGGCATTAACTCCTAGTAAAATAATCATAACTCCCCCAAGGATGTTTGCTTTATTTCCTATCATATGCCCTAATGTTTTTCCAAAGGTTGATCCTATATAGGAAAATAAAAATGCAATAGTTGCTATGACAATAGTAGCCAGAATTAATTGTTCATAAATTAACCCGTAAGTAATCCCCGCTGCTAAAGCATCGATACTTGTCGCTATCCCAAACATCGCAAGTAACTTTAAGGATAAATCTTTTTTTTTATTGAAGCCCATCTCATGAGATTCAATATATTCTTCTTTCGAGCTTTCAAAAGCTTCTTTTAACATTCTAACACCTAATATAATTAAAATCACACCAGCGATTAAATGATTATACGTCGTGATTTCTCCACTAACAAACTTTAATGAAACAATTCCAATGACAAATAACAGACCTTGAAAAAAGCCAAAACTAATGGATACTTTAAGACGATCTCTCACTGTATGGGCTAATCCATCCATTCCTAATGTAATAGCAACCGCAAATGCATCCATAGCTAATGCAACTGACATTATCATGATAACTACTAAATATTCTTTCAACGATTCTCACCCCAACTTTAGTTTCCTTTTATCTTTACATCTTATCGAAATGATTACAAATATATGATTAAAATTTTTCTATCTCATATTATCCCTATATAAGACTTAATAACTGTGGCCTGTTTGTGGAAAAAAATAATTGACTTTCCATAAATAGGATTTATAATAGTTATTAAGATTTACAATTTTATACAACTTAACAAACTCTTATCACGAGAGGCGGAGGGACAGGCCCGATGATGCCCGGCAACCAATCAGTCATGATACGGTGCCAATTCCTGCAGACATTGTCTGAAAGATAAGGGAAAGTGTGATCTACATATAAATTATGTAATACACCTTTCTGCTTATCGAAGTAGAAAGGTTTTTTTATTTCATAAATAAGAAAATTGTAGCATCTGATTAAGAGAACGAAAGGGGAGAATTTCATGATTGTTCTTAATCAAATAAAAAAAATATTTAATACGAATTCTGGATGTGTCACTGCTGTAGATTCGGTTAACTTATCTATCCGAAAAGGGGAAATATTCGGAATTATCGGTTACAGTGGGGCTGGAAAAAGTACACTAATTCGAATGTTAAACTTACTGGAACGTCCAACTGAAGGGACAGTTACCATTGATGGGAAAGATTTAACTCAAATCTCCTCTAAAGAGCTTCGATTAGCTCGACAACAAATTGGAATGGTCTTTCAACACTTTAATTTACTCTGGTCACGTACGGTATTTGAAAATATCGCCTTCTCACTTGAGATTGCAGGGGTAAAAAAAGAAGAAATCAAGCCACAAGTTTTAGAACTTATTCAATTAGTTGGTTTAAGTGGAAAAGAAGACAATTATCCCTCTCAATTGAGTGGTGGACAAAAACAACGCGTTGGGATTGCACGTGCATTGGCTAACAATCCTAAAGTTCTACTTTGTGATGAAGCCACTTCAGCCCTTGATCCGCAAACAACAGATGAAATTTTAGATTTACTTGTTCAAATTAATAAAAAATATAACTTAACTATTGTTCTAATCACACATGAAATGCATGTGATTCAAAAAATTTGTCATCATGTGGCGATTATGGAAAGTGGGCGTATCGTTGAACAAGGAGATGTCTTAACGGTTTTCTCTAATCCTCAGCATCCAGTTACTGAACGTTTCGTTAAACAAGTAGCGAGTGAAGATGACTCAATTGAGACGGTCGAACATCTAATTAAAAAGTTCCCTAAAGGAAAAATTGTTCTTCTGAAATATCTAAAAGAAAAAGCAGAACAACCTTTCATCACAAACGTTATTCGTAACTACCAAGTGGACATTAATATTATTCAAGGAAAGGTCGTACAAACTCAAGAGGGTGGCTACGGTTCTCTTTATGTTCAACTTACGGGTCTAGAAATCATTCCAGCTCTTAATTATTTAAAAGAAGTTGGGGTAGAAGTTGAGGTGATTTCATAATGTTTTTATTATTACTACCAAATGTCAAATGGGATAAAATGTTCTCGGCAACGCTTGAAACATTATATATGACTGCTATCGCAGGTATCTTCGTCTTTATTTTAGGATTAATTATCGGGTTAGTCTTATTTTTAACAGCACCGAATCAACTCTTAGAAAATAAATGGATTAATCGTGTTTTATCAGCATTTGTTAACATTTTTCGTTCAATTCCATTTGTCATTTTAATCATTCTTTTGTTAAACTTTACAAAATTCTTAGTTGGGACGGTCCTTGGGCCGAATGCAGCCCTACCAGCTTTAATTATAGGAGCCGCTCCTTTCTATGGGCGTCTTGTTGAAATCGCGCTTCGCGAAATTGATAAAGGTGTCATAGAAGCTTCCATTGCAATGGGAGCTTCACTTTGGACGATTATTCGAAAAGTCCTCATTCCTGAAAGCTTACCTGCTTTAGTTTCAGGAATTACGGTTACAACGATCTCACTTGTTGGATATACAGCAATGGCTGGTGTTATCGGTGCAGGTGGTCTTGGAAATCTAGCTTACTTAGATGGATTCCAACGTCATCGATTTGACGTTGTTTTTGTAGCAACCGTCATTATTTTAGTAATTGTCTTTGTGATTCAGTTTATCGGAGATATGATCACTAAACAAATTGACAAACGTTAATAAAAACTATTTATTCAGTTAAATCCTTAATCAGTTGATTAAGATTTATATATCACTCGTTGGGGAAAACGAGCAAAGAATATGAAAATTTAAGGAGGAAGTTAAAAATGAAAAAATTATCATTAGGTTTATTAAGTTTAGTGGCAGCTATTTCTTTAGTTGGATGTGGAAATAGTGGTGAAGAGAAAACAACATTAAAAGTTGGAGCAACAGCTGTTCCTCATGCAGAGATTTTAGAACAAGCCAAACCATTACTTAAGGAAAAAGGAATTGAATTAGATGTTGTCACATTCCAAGACTATGTCTTACCCAATACAACTTTAGATGAAGGAGAATTAAATGCGAACTACTTCCAGCACATCCCTTACTTAGAGGGATTTAATGAAGAGCATGGAACACATCTAGTTAATGCAGGTGGAATTCACATCGAGCCAATCGGTATTTACTCTAAAAATTATAAATCTTTAGATGAATTACCTGAAGGCGCTACAATTATCATGAGTAATTCAGTTGCTGATCATGGACGTATGTTATCCTTATTACAAACAGAAGGATTAATTACTTTAGATTCTAATGTAGATGCTAGTGTTGCTACAGTAGAAGATATTATTGAAAATCCTAAAAACTTAACATTCAAAACCGATATTGATCCAGGTATGTTAGTTACTGTTTATGAACAAAATGAAGGAGATGCGGTTTTAATTAACACAAACTATGCATTAGACGGTGGATTAAATCCAATGACTGATTCTATTGCTATGGAAGGATCTGAATCTCCTTATGTAAATATCATCGCTGTTAATAGCGGAGATGAAAACCGTGATGATATTAAAACATTAGTTGAAGTTTTACGTTCTAAAGAAATCCAAGATTTCATTGTTGAAACATATGCAGGAGCGGTTGTTCCTGTTTCTGAATAATTCATTTAAAAGCACTCAAGTAAATCGAGTGCTTTTTCATATCCTACGTTTAAAAAGTATGAAATAATAAATGCTATAAAAGAGCCATAATATAAATTGATAGATTATACCATAAATACAGGTAATTTATGGTATAATATTAAAACAAAGAAAGGGTGAGAACGATGATTGAATTCAAATCGAGTTTAAAGATTAAAAATGAAAAAACAAATTTAGTAGTTGGCGTTTTCTCAGATATCTCTCATGACATTATTACTCAATTAGATAAAGCATTAAATAAACGTTTATCAGTTTCATTAGAAGAGGGATTAATTCCAACTAACTTTAAAGATATCACGCCAATTTATCCATTAGGGCAAATTGAAAGTAAAAAAGTTTATATTGTAGGATTAGGCAAATCAACAGATTTTACGGTTGAAAAATGTCGTAAAGTTTTAGGAAAAGTCGCAAAAGCAGCAAAAGAGGATGTAACCATCTTATTAGAAACATTCGATTGTAAAGCTGTCTCAATTAATGAATTAGCGACAGTTTGTGCTGAAGCTATCACTTTATCAACATATAAAATGGAAACTTATAAGACTGAAGAGAAAGCTACAACACCTGTTAATTTCTTCATCCATTGCGATTCACAAATTACAGATGATTTAAATCGTGGAGTGATTTACGGAGAGGCAACAAACAGTGCTCGTCAATTATTAAATGAGCCAGGTAATAAATTAACGGCAACAGATTTAGCGAGTCATATCGCTCAATTCGCTAATGAACATGAATTAGAAATTCGCATCGTTGAAAAAGATGAAATGGAACAACTAGGAATGGGTGGAATCCTTGGTGTTAACCGCGGATCCGTCCAACCTCCAAAAATGATTGTCGTGAAATATCAAGGAACACCACGCTTTGAAAATATCACTGCCTTAGTTGGTAAAGGTTTAACGTTCGATACAGGTGGATATTGTCTAAAACCACGTTCTGGGATGGAAGCAATGAAAGGTGATATGGGGGGAGCCGCTTCTGCATTCGGTGCTTTCCAAGTTGCGGTACGCTTAAACTTACCAGTCAACTTATTACTTGTTATTCCATCAACAGATAACATGATTAGCGGAGATGCAATCAAACCTGGTGATATCCTAACAACAATGAGTGGGAAAACTGTCGAAGTAACAAACACAGATGCTGAGGGACGTTTAATCTTAGCAGATGGTATCACATTTGCTAAACACTTAGGTGCAAGCAAAATCATTGATTTAGCTACTTTAACAGGAGCAATTATTGCAGCATTAGGTGCTGATACAACAGGAGCCTTTACTAATAACCAAGCCTTCTTAGATGAATTTCAGAAAGCTGCTGATTTAACAAATGAATATATGTGGCAAATGCCTTTATTCCCTCGTGATCAAAAAGCTCTTCGTAATAGTGATGTAGCTGATTTAAACAATGCTCCAATCGGAAAACCTGGAGCGATTATGGCTGCAGCCTTCTTAAAAGAATTCGTTGAAGATACACCATGGATTCACTTAGATATTGCTGGAACTGCTGATTCAAAAACAGCTTATGATTTAGGTCCAAAAGGTGGAACTGGAGTTATGGTTCGTACAATCGCAAAATACTTAGAATTACAAGGATAATGCCTAATCTAAAGAGATATCGTCTAACGATATCTCTTTTTTTGTTTTTAATCATAATCCTCCACTTCTTAAAATACATTAGATATTAATTATGAAACATTGATGGAGGATTAAATATGTCAGAACTAGTCAAAGATTTGGAACATATTATCTGGTCATACTTAGCAATTCCAATATTGTTATTTGTTAGTTTAATATTTACGTTCTATTTTCAAGGCGTTCAATTTAGATTTAAAAAAATGATTCAGTGCTTAACTAAAAAATCATCTAATAGTAGTGTGTCCTCCTTTCAGTCATTTACAATGGCATTAGCTGCGCGAGTAGGCGTTGGTTCATTAGCTGGAGTTGCTCTTGGAATTTACATCGGAGGACCTGGAAGTGTATTTTGGATGTGGATAAGCGCCTTAATTACAGCAGCCGCTTCATTCGTTGAAAGTACACTTGCACAACTGTATAAAAAAAGAGATGGGGATATTTATATTGGAGGGCCTGCTTACTACATTGAATATGGAATGCATCAAAAAGGATTTGCAGTTATTTATGCTTTTATTATCGTCTTAACCTATACATTTGGCTTCAGTGCAATTCAAGCCAATACTATTGCAACGTCATTTAGGGATGTATTATCTATTCCTCCACTATTAACTGGAGTTGGATTAGCATTGATCACTTCAATGATTATTTTTGGTGGGGCTTCAACAATTGCTAAAATGACATCAAAGATTGTTCCAATTATGGCTCTATTCTATATAGGAATTGGTCTTTTTGTTATGATTACTCACTTTGATTATATTCCAACTTTTTTTATGACTATTTTCCAAGATGCTTTTCAGCCATCTCCCTTAATTGGAGGAACCGTGATGTATACCATCATCATTGGAATTAAACGTGGTGTTTTTTCTAATGAAGCTGGAATGGGATCGGGTGCTCATGCAGCCGCGGTAACTAATAGCGATAATCCTACTGATCAAGGCTATATTCAATCTTTTGGAGTTTATGTTACAACACTATTTATTTGTACGATTACTGCTTTTTTAATTATGGTGACTAATGCCGTGGAAGTTGGCACGACTCACAGTAATGGAATCGAGTTAACTCAGTATGCTTTAACAGAACTATTTGGCCCAATTGGTGGAGTTATTTTAGCGATTTCTATTTTCTTCTTCGCTTTTAGTACCATTTTAACTGGATATTTTTATGGTGAATGTAATGTAAAATATTTATGTAAGAATGAAAAGATTCTTTATCCTGTCAGAGTAATTGTGTTAATTGTGATTTTGATTTCATCCATCGGCTCAGCCTCATTGATTTGGTCACTTGTCGACTTAGGAGTTGCATTAACTGCCACAATTAATGTTATGGCCCTTTGTTATTTGGCTAAAGAGGTTAAAGTTATTATGAATAAGAAAAGGTCGTAAAGTTAAACTTTACGACCCTTTCTGTTATTTTACTGGAGTTTCTAAAAATTGAATTAATGAGCATGGCTCACCATCATCAAATAAACGTTCTGAATCATCTACTGTTTTACGGATTTCATCCTTAATTTCATCTAGCTTTTGTAAAATTGTATCTGTATGGAATGTTTCTACGTTATAGTATAAAAATAAATCTTCAAACGCTTTAGCTGTTCGATTTAACTCTTGATTAATTTTAATAAACGAAGTGATATTTTTACTCTTAGCTGCATTTTGGAAATGTTCTAAATCAAGGCGAATCATTTCAATTACATCATCTTCATTTTCGTATTCTTTTAAGGGAAGTGGATACGGTTTAAGACGTTCTAAGAAATAACGATTTGATCGATTGATATTATAGACATAAGATAATTTAAATTCTCCAATATGAAATCTCACATAACAACATTTTGCACTTAATTGGAGAACTTCTCCCCCCATTTGTCTTAGTTTCATTTCATGTTGTTCAGCTTCCATTTCTAAATAACTAGCTTGAGTTAAAACGCCTGAAGTTGTATAAGATCGAGTAGGTCTATAAGTTCGCGAGTATTTTGGCATAATTCATTCTCCTTTAAAAGAAGTAATAGTATTTATAGGATATTTATTCTAATTAGACATAAAAGATCAGAATATAGACTGTGGAAATGGCAACAGCAATTATCATGATTGGGAACCCAATTTTCAAAAAGTCACCGAATGATAGTTTATATCCTTTTTTGTGCAACATCCCACTAACAATAACATTAGATGAAGCACCAACGATACTACCATTTCCACCTAAACATGCACCTAAAGCTAATGACCACCATAAAGCCGTTGTATCCATTCCTGTCATTTGTCCGATATTTAAAATTAACGGAATCATAGTTGCGACGAATGGGATATTATCTAAGAAAGCCGAAGCAATGGCCGCTCCCCATAAGATTAATAGTGACGTAATCATCACACTTCCACCTGTTAGGC
This sequence comes from Turicibacter bilis, assembly GCF_024499055.1. Taxonomy (NCBI): domain Bacteria; kingdom Bacillati; phylum Bacillota; class Erysipelotrichia; order Erysipelotrichales; family Turicibacteraceae; genus Turicibacter; species Turicibacter bilis. Next base: position 1,789,278 of record NZ_CP071249.1, read on the forward strand.
TAATTAATCCACTTGCTAATACTTCAAGGACACCTACTGTTTCAAGTGCTCCAACCATAACGAATAATCCCATAAAGAAGAAGATGGTTGGCCACTCTACTTCCTCTAACACTTCTTCTACGTCAACTTTACTAATTAATAAAAGAATACCAGCACCTAATAAGGCAATAGTCGCTGATTCAATTCCGATTGCATGGTGTGTAGCAAATCCAGCAATTGTTAACAATAAGATAATTCCACTTTTTTTGAGTAGGGTTGAATCAGTAATTGCCTTAGACACATCAAACTGTTCAATTTTCTTCTTATTATCTTCACTAATGTGTAATTGTTTATGGAATATAAGTTTTAAAATCAATAACACAACAGTGAAAATAACAAGCACAATCGGTCCTAAATTAAATAAAACATCCGTAAAAGATAATCCTGTTGCCCCACTAATCATAATGATGGTTGGATCCCCGATTGATGTCGCAAGCCCACCAATATTTGCACTAAAGACTTCGGTTAATAAAAACGGTATTGCATTTAAACCTAATGTTTCTGTTATAACAAAGGTCACTGGAGCAATTAATAAAATGGTTGTAACATTATCGAGTAAAGCAGATGAAACAGCAGTAATAATAGCGAAATAAACCATAATTCGCCAAGGACTTCCCTTTGATAACTTAGCTGTTTTAATTGCAACGTATTGGAAAATTCCTGTACGCTTTAAAATGTTAACAATAATCATCATTCCAATTAATAAACCAACGGTATTAAAATCAATAAATTCTAAAGCTTGTTCTTGATTAAAGATATGAAAAACTACCATTAGAACTGCTGCAATTAATGCAATCACAGTTCGATTAAATTTTTCAGAAATAATAATTCCATAAGCAATCAGAAATATGATAATTGCAGGAAGAAAATGTGGATTTTCCAAGATGTTCACTCCTTTATGAAAATTTTGCAGAATTCATTATAGGATAATTGATTAGTAATTAATACACGTAATTTATGTAATAATTAGGGATAAAATAGATAATTTTAGTTTATTATTGGATTATTTTCATAATTTATGGAACAAAATCAAATTTATAAAACGTTTTATCACCTACTTATACTAATTATTAATATTTACTTTTTTTGAATATTTAGTCCTATGAGACGATGACTTATTTTAATTTTAAAATACACCCACATTTTTTTAATACCCGTAGAATTAGACATACTAAAACAGAATGATTTAAGTAATGGAGTGAAACATTAATGAAAGCAAATTGTAGTAGTGAATTCTTGGGAACTGAAAAAATTAGCAAACTCCTTTTGTCTTTTTCTATGCCCGCTTTTATCGCCATGCTTGCTAGTGGGATTTATAATATAGTCGATACTATCTTTGTAGCGAAAGGAATCGGAACTTTAGCTATAGGTGGGATTGGGATTGTTTTTCCCATTCAAACGTTATATGCTGCATTTGCTCAAATGATCTCCATTGGAGCAGCTTCAGCAATTTCAAGAAGTTTAGGTGAACAAAATAATAATCGTGCTAATCAGGTAATGACTAATGCCTATATTTTGACAACCATTATCTCAATCTTATTAATGATTACTAGCTTCTTTTTTATTAATCAAATCTTATATATCTTTGGATCAAATGAAGAATTAATTCCTTATGCACGTGATTATTTGCTCATTTCAATCTGGGCTATTCCTTTTAATGCTCTTGCTTTACTTTCTAGCGCTGTCTTTCGTTCCGAAGGAAATATTAAAATTTCAATGATCACAGTGTTAATTGGATCATTATTCAATATAGCACTCGATCTTTTATTCATTTTTGTTTTAAACTGGGGAATTAAAGGTGCAGCTTTAGCTACTGTCCTTGCACAAGCCTTAGCGACTGCTTTTTCTTTATTCTTTATTCTTAGTCATCGCAGTATTGTTAAGTTTGAGCGAAAATACTTCATCCCAAATTTAAAAGTTTCCACTTCAATTATTAGTGTGGGGTTTTCGGCCTTTGCACGAAATGGAGCAAGCTCACTCTTTGCTCTCATCACGAACGCAACCTTAAGAAGTTATGGAGGAACTGTTTCGCTAACAGCCTTTGGAACAGTTAATCGAATCATCTCCTTTTTCTTTTTACCAATCATGGGAATCAATCAAGGATTACAACCGATCGCTAGTTATAACTACGGAGCCAAACAACCGGATCGAATTAAACAAGTCGTTAAACTCGCACTTATATATACGACGATCATCGGGGCTATTGGATCAATCGTCGGAATTTTATTTCCAAGTACGGTGATTAACTTATTTACAAAAGATAAAAGTTTAATTTCCGAGGCAACTTTTGTTTTACGATTACAACTTCTTTTCTTTTGGACCATCGGACTACAAATGGTAGCCTCAACCTTTTATCAATCATTAGGAAAACCAATCCCTTCACTATTTCTTTCAATCCTTAGACAATTCATTATTTTAATCCCACTTATTCTCATCTTACCTCGATATACCTCACTTGGATTAAACGGTGTCTGGTATTCTTTTCCCATTTCTGATTTTACGGCCTTTGTTATTTCAGCCCTTATTCTTTGGCGAGCTTGGCATCATCTTAATAAAAAAAGCGACGACAATTAATAAAATGTACCCTAGAGAGTAGACAGATAAAAAAAGTCTACCCTCTAGGGTCTTTTTGGTATAATATAAACTATTAGATTTTGGGAGGATTTTAGATGAGCAAGAAGTTATTTACACCACAAGAGATTGAACAACTCAAACAAAATGAATATGTTAAGTCAGTGTCTGAAAAAGGGATTACTTATACGAAAGAATTTAAGGAGAACTTTATTATGATGAGCGAGAAAGGAAAGTTTCCACGAGAGATATTCGAATACTATGGATTTAATGTTGCGATGCTTGGCATGCAGCGTGTGAATTCTGCAGCTAAACGTTGGAAACAAGCCTTTAAAACTCAGGGGCCATTAGGATTGGATGATAGTCGTACCAAGAATTCTGGAAGGCCTCTAAAACGAGAGTTAACGATAGAAGAACAATTATTACGTACGCAAGCTGAATTAGAAGTTTTAAAGATTGAGAACGAATTATTAAAAAAGTTGAGACTCATGAGAAAAATGCTCGAATAGTCTCTAAAGAAGTAAAGTTTCAAATGATTCATCAAGTAGTGAGTCAGACATCAACTAAATTTAACTCTTTAATTTCTCATTTATGCGATAGTCTTGGTGTTTCAAGATCAGGTTATTATCGTTATTTTTCGTCATGTGCTGAAGAAGCACGTTTAAAGCGATTAAAAGAGGAACAACAACGTTTAGAAGTTATTCAACAGGCCATTCATTTCAAGGGACGAAAAAACAAGGGAATTCGCCAAGTAGCGATGGTTCTTAAAGGAGAATTCAACATCGCCTTTAACCTAAAATCTATTCATCGAATCATGAAAAAATATGGATTATTGAGTCAAGTTCGTCGCAGCAATCCCTATCGTAAACTCGCTAAAGCGACGCAAGCACATCGCGTCTGTCCAAATCTTGTTAACCGTCAATTTAGGCCATCAGAACCTTACAAAGTTCTATTAACCGATATCACTTATTTAAAATATGGAAAGGGTCAGACTGCCTATCTCTCGACCATTTTAGATAGTGCAACGAATGAAGTTTTAGCTTTTCAATTAAGTGATAATTTAAAGATAGATTTTGTTCTCCAAACACTGAACCAACTTGAAGAAAATCCGACTGTCCAATTAACGAAAGAAACGATTATTCACTCCGATCAGGGCGTGCACTATACGAGTCCACAATTTTCGAATCAATTAAAGGAATTGGGAATTCAACAATCGATGTCTAGAAAGGGTAATTGTTGGGATAACGCTCCACAAGAATCATTTTTTGGGCATCTAAAAGATGAAGCAGATATAACAAATCAACTGACATTTGATGATTTACTCATTGAAATTGAAGATTATATGGATTACCATAACAACTTTAGATATCAATGGAATTTAAATAAGCTGACTCCTGTAGGATACAGAAATCAGCTTCAAGTTGCTTAGTTTTTTTTCTTTGTCCTTGACAAAGGGTACAGATTATAATTGTCGTCGCTTTTTTTAATCGATAATCGTCCATGTTCCTCTTCGTTGTTCAGGTTCTTCCGGTGTGTTTACACGTTCGCCTAAGGCAACACCACCCATAAATTCATAACCCTCTGGAATTTTTAATTTTCCTTCATAGTCATAAAACTTTTCACTTTGATTCAACGCTTTAACTTCATCAATCCAACAACTTGCAAGATTTAAATCTTCAGCAGCAAGTAAAATATTTTGAGTACACACTGCGCAATCAACCATAGCATTAGTTGCAAGTTTATCACCTAAAATCAAAATTAGAGCTGGTGCTCCATAAAAATAATCATGTCCTATATGGCCTTTAACCATTCCAATCTCATCATTTAATTGATGAATAATCTCACAGTTTAAAATACCAACTAGAAACCAAGGCTGCTCATTATTACAACTTGGCGCACTAAGACCACATTTGATTAATAGTTCCAACTGATTTTTCGATAATTTTGTGCCTTTAAATTCATGATGGCTTCTTCGTTTAGCAATTGCTTCTAGTGTATTCAACAAATCATCTCCCTTCATCAACTATTAACATTATTAGCGTATCCAAAATCTTTAAACGTAATCGATAATTTTATTTCTTAAATTTTAATTTAACGAGATAATCATCCTTTTCATTGAAAAATGTCGATCATATACTAAAGCATGCGGATGAGAATTTAATCCCGCTACTATTTATCCTGTCATAAATAGTCACTTACAAATAAACGATCTAATTGACATAATTATAGATAAACTACTGGACGGTGAAAGAATGTATACCAATAAAACTGATTTTTATCAAAATGATTACTATTATGATAAGCAGAAACTCACATGCTCCAACTTACCTTTAGCAACAGCTTACGTTCGACCACAATCTTACAAAAATTTAAATAGTCCATTTCAAACGCTAAAACAAGGGACTTTTTTTGCCGATCTTTATGATCCATATAAACCACGAAAAGTATCTAAAGGAGGCCGTTACGATGAGTAAAGAAGTACTTCTTAGAAAACTCCAAGCGTTGAACTTGATAGCTGTTGATCTTCAACTCTTTCTTGATACTCACCCAGGAAATAAAGAAGCATTAGAAGATTATAGACAAGTCACTAAACAATATCAAAAACTTAGAGAAGATTATGAATATGAATATGGACCACTTACTAACTTTGGTTATATGACTTCATTTGATCAATATAGTTGGGTTAATGATCCATGGCCTTGGGAACAACGTTAAGAGGAGATGAGAGTATGTGGATTTATGAAAAAAAATTACAGTATCCAGTCGACATTAAACAACGTGATTTGAGAATGGCGAAAGCCATTTATGAAGAATTAGGAGGAGCCGATGGGGAATTATCAGCTTCTATGGAATATCTACAACAACGTTACACAATGCCAACTGGGAAATCAATTGCAACCTTAACTGATATCGGAACAGAAGAGCTAGCACATCTTGAAATCGTCTCTTCTTTAATTTTTCAATTAACTGCTGGAGCAACAATGGAAGAGATTAAACGTGCTGGTTTTGATGGAATATATGCTTCACGTGGTACTTCTGTATTCCTAGCTGATCCTGAAAACACACCTTGGACAGCTGCTTATATTGATATGAAAGGTGATCCAGTTGCTGACATCACCTCGAATATGGGGGCTGAACAACGCGCTCGTGCTGGATATGAACACTTACTCGATATGACAACAGATGAAGATGTTAAAAAAGTCCTTTCTTATTTAAGAGAACGTGAAATTGTTCATTTCCAACGCTTTGGTGAAACACTAGTTCATGTTCAAGAGCACTTAGCTCATGATAAATATTTTTTCAAAGATAGCAAATGATAATTGATATACTAATCCCTTAATCTAATGATTAAGGGATTTTATTTTAATACTCGTTCAATGTCACCATTCTAAGCCAATAGACATATTTTAAATTAGGCAAGATGATGATGCCTATTAGTTTAAGAAGCTTCATTACTTGGAGGATGTTATGTAGTTTCTTAAACATGTTATATGGAGGTAATGCCTCCCATGTTCAGAAACGAGCATGGAGTAAGAGATCACTCTTCAACATCCTTTGAATTGCTGGAATTTCCTAAAGCTCATTCAACCACAACGTAAAAGCGAATAGCTTTAAGCGTGAAGGTGACGAAAGTAGAAAAAATGAATGAGATGGCATATGGTTAAATCCTAAGTGCTAGGACAATGGATCATCAGCAGGTAAGCCTCGAATAGAGGAAACTTCAACGACTATCCTAAATAGGAGTAGGCTATAAGCGATTGATAGCCGAAGCGGAGGATACCCTTCTACTTTATAAAAGGGTAATGATATAGTCTGCACTCATATGAAAATATGAGATGTTCTTCAATGAACTGCATGAGTCTAGCGAGCTCATGTGAACAGTGTCAAAACATAGTCGTTTTGATTTGGTGCAAACGTGATTTATAATCCTTATAATACAACCGTTCAAAATCCAGGGCTTATGCAACCTGGTATGCTACAACAAACTAGTTATCCAGCAGCACAACAATCTTCTATGCTACAACAATCTAGCTATCCAGTAACCCAACAATCTGTTATGCCTACAGCTGCTTATCCAACTTCAGCAACAACACAATTAGCTAACACAACTGCTTATCAACCCGTTCAACAAGCATTCCCAGCTGTTCAAGCTGTACCAGTTCCAGCTTGTGGTGTTCCTACTCCGGTTTGTGGAGTTCCAATGGCACAACCTGTGGTTATTCCTCAACCCGTTCAACAAGTCCAACCGGTTCAACCACAAATTGCTAGCACACAAGCAACGACTGCTCAACATAAAAAAACAACGTATGTTGAAGCCTATTTAGAACCAGTGGATGCACAGGTTCCATTAATGCAGCCAACTGTTTCAAAAAAAGTTGTTGAGAAAAAAACATATCCTGTAAGTGATGAGATTGTTTATGTTGAGCAAAAACCATTAAAAAATTCAACGATGCAAGATTATAACTTATATTTAATGGAAAATGAATATTATTCTGATGATGAACCTAATTACAAAAAAACGGTTCATACTACTTATCCACAAGCAAGGGCAGATAAGAAAGGTAGTCCATTAACTTGTGAAAATCTCCCTCTTGCTACAGCTTATGTTCGTATGCAACCTTATACTTCCTTAAATAATCCAACTGAAACCTTACAACAAGGAACAGCTTTTAATGAACTTTATGACGTCTATACTCCTCAAAAAGTTGCTCAACCTAACATCTTTATGTTAAAAGGGGGATGTCGATAATGAATAAAAAACAATTTTTATTACAACTTCAAGCGGTTAACTTAATTGCAGTTGATTTACATCTTTTCCTAGATACACATCCGGATAATAAAGAAGCTTTAAATGATTATGAAAAAGTATCTAAACAATATCAATCACTAAAACAGCAATATGAACAACAATTTGGTCCCCTTGTGAGTTTTGGATATTCTTCAAGTGTTGAACATTACAAATGGGTTGATGAACCTTGGCCTTGGCAAAATAAATAAGGAGGAGTTTAGACTATGTGGATTTATGAAAAAAGACTGCAATTCCCAGTAGATATCAAAAAACGTGATCCAAAAATGGCAAAAGCAATTTTTGATGCATTAGGTGGTGCTGATGGTGAATTAGCTGCTTCAATGGAATATCTTCAACAACGTTATAGTATGCCAACTGGTCAATCAATTGCAACTTTAACGGATATCGGAACTGAAGAACTAGCGCATCTTGAAATTGTTTCATCAATGATTTATCAACTAACTGATGGAGCAAGTATTGATGAGCTTAAAAAAGCTGGTTTAGATGGTGTTTATGCTGGACGTGGAACAAGTATCTTCTTAGCAGATCCTGAAGGAACACCTTGGACAGCTGCTTATATTGATATGAAAGGTGATCCAGTAGCAGATATTACATCAAATATGGCTGCTGAACAACGCGCTCGTGCGGGTTATGAACATTTACTAGATTTAGCAACGGATGATGAAGTCGTTCGTGTTTTATCTTATTTACGCGAACGAGAAGTTGTTCACTTCCAACGTTTTGGTGAAACATTAATGCATGTTCAAGATTTCTGTGCAACAAATCGTCATTTCTTTATGGATGATCATCACTAATCAAACTTCATTTAATAAAAAAGAGCTTCTATTCACTTTTTGAATAGAAGCTCTTTTCACTATATCGTTTAATGTAACTTAACAATTTCTTTTGCTCGTGCAATAGCTTGATCAAAATGACGACAAACTTGTGCTCGTCCAATTTCACGTACCAGTCCAACACGCTTAATGACTTTATAAGGACTGTCATTAACTTCACTTAAAATTAATGTCGTGTTTGAACGCTGACAGTTATCATGTAATAAATTTAAAGCATGAACAGCTGTCGCATCAATAACTGGAACATTACGAAGGCGAATAATTAACACTTTTGATGGTCCTTGTAACGATTGAATAGAATCTAAGAATTTATCCGCAGCTCCAAAGAAGAATGGCCCATTAATTTCATAAATTAAAATTTCATCTGATAAAGCTTCTTTTAATTCTTCATCTAATAATTCTAAATCGTCATCGTCATCATTCATTTCAATTCCTTGGATATCTGTGACATCCGTCATACGCTTCATAAATAAGAATGATGTTAATACCATTCCAACACTGATAGCTAATGTTAAATCAAATAAAACAGTTAAGAAAAATGTTGATAATAAGACAACGACATCACTTTTTGGCGCACTTAATAACTTTTTAAACATACGCCATTCGCTCATATTATAAGAAACCATAATTAAGACAGCAGCTAATGTCGCTAGCGGGATCATTTTTACAAGTGGCATTAAGAATAATAAAATAAATAGTAACGTAATGGCATGAACAACTCCTGCAATTGGAGTACGCCCCCCATTTTTAATATTCGCAACTGTTCGCGCAATCGCACCTGTTGCAGGCATTCCCCCAAATAAACCAGAGGCAATATTGGCAACACCCTCAGCAACTAACTCCATATTTGAACGATGCTTACTTCCAATCATTCCGTCTGAAACAACGGCTGAAAGTAATGATTCAAGAGAACATAAGAAAGCGATAGTGAAAGCTGGTGACAACAAAGTTTCAATTTTACTCCATGTTATATGTGGAATTGACGGCATTGGGAATGACGATGATAAATTCGTGTATTGGGTCCCAATCGTTTGAACATCTAATTTTAAAAAGGCAACTAGAGCCGTCGTCACAATAATTGAAATTAATGAAGCGGGAATTTTCTTATTAATTTTTGGCCAAATAATTAAAATAGCTAATGCAATAGCTCCAATCATAAATGGCATCCATTGTATTTGATCAAATGATGCAAAATAAAGTTTCCACTTATCAATAAATCCTGTTGGGACCGCACCAAGATTCATCCCAAAGAAGTCTTTAATTTGTGAACTAAAAATGGTTAATGCAATCCCACTCGTAAATCCAACAGTAATTGGATAGGGGATATACTTGATGACACTTCCTAATTTCAATAATCCAAATAAAATTAAAATAATTCCAGCTAAGATCGTTGTAATTAATAATCCTTCCGTTCCATGAGCAGCTACAACACTATAAACAACCACCATAAATGTTGCACTCGGTCCACCAATTTGAACACGACTTCCACCAAGTAAAGAAATAAAGAAACCTGCAATAATAGCGGTATATAGCCCCTGTTCAGGGGAAACACCTGAAGAAATAGCTAACGCGATTGATAGTGGCAATGCGATAATTGCGACAATCAATCCAGCAATAACGTCTTTGACGAATTGCTCCTTATTATAAGTTTTCATAACTGATAGTAACTTAGGCTTTAACCTTGTCGACACCTTTCATACTCCCTTTCGAATTAGTTGCTTCAGACATTATTTTTTCTAATATTTAGCAATTTAAAACAACGATTAATATTATACCACAGGAAAAAGCCTCCATAACACGTTATGAAGGCTTTTTTTACACATTATTCTTACAATTATCTACCTTTTGGAGCTGTTGCACCTGGTGCAGTTTTTTCAGCACGAACTGGTTTACCGTTAATTAATTTAGAGTTTAATTTACGGATAATTGCATTTGCATGTGCTTTATCTACATTAATGAATGAGAATTTTTTATAAACATCGATATCTCCGATTGCACGAGCTGGGATATCTGATTTTTTCGTTAACATTCCAACGAAGTCTTTAGCTTTAACTTTTTGTTTAGATCCAACGTTTACGAATAAACGAACTTCGTTTTTACGCATACCTTTAGATTTATTGTTTGATGTCACTTCTTCGATATGTGCGTACTCTTTCGTACTTTGACCAATGTTCATACGTAATAATCCTGCAGCAACTTGTTCTAAGCTGTATCCTTTTTCTAAGATTGCAGCAATTAATTCGTTTTCTTTTGTAAAGTCTTGTCCTTCTAAGTTAGCAATCACATCTTCGATAACGTTACTTGAACGTTTTTCTTGGATTTGCTCAACTGTTGGGATAGGCATTTTAGACATTTTTGTTTTTGTATAGTCTTCGATACGACGGATACGGAACATATCTTTTCCGAATACAAATGTAATTGATAATCCAGTCATACCTGCACGACCTGTACGTCCGATACGGTGTACATAGTTTTCTTCATTTAAAGGAATATCGTAGTTGAATACTGCTTCAACGTTGCTTACGTCGATTCCACGAGCTGCAATATCAGTTGCTACTAAGATATTAACGTTTTTACGACGGAAGCTATTCATAACGCGGTCACGTTGAGCTTGTTTTAAATCTCCGTGTAACCCTTCAGTTACGTATCCCTCTTCTTGTAATTTAGAAACTAATTCATCAACTTCACGTTTAGTGTTTGTGAACACGATTGATGAAGTTAATCCCATCATATCGATGCAACGGATCATTGCATGAACGCGGTCTTGACGTTTTACTTCAACGAAGTATTGATCGATTTTTTTGTTTGATAATTCTTCTGAAACAACTTTAACGATTTCAGGAGATTTTTGATAAGTTTTAGCGATGTTCATGATTTCACGTGCCATTGTCGCTGAGAACATAACTGTTTGACGAGATTCAGGAGTTTTTTCTAAGATTTCTTCGATATCATCTTTGAATCCCATGTTTAACATTTCATCAGCTTCATCTAAAACTAACATTTTTAAGTTTTCTAATTTTAAAGTTCCACGGCGCATGTGGTCCATAACACGCCCTGGCGTACCAACAACGATTTGAACACCTTTTTTAAGCGCGCGGATTTGAGGATCGTATGATTGTCCTCCATAGATTGATAAAATGTGCACGTCACGCATATTGCGAGCGAACTTTTTAGATTCTTCATGAACTTGGACAGCTAATTCACGAGTTGGACATAATACTAATGCTTGAACGTTGCGATTCTTAGGATCGATTTTCTCAAGGATTGGTAACATGAATGCAGCAGTTTTTCCTGTTCCTGTTTGTGCTTGTCCGATAATATCTTTTCCAGATAATACAACTGGGATTGCCTCTGCTTGGATTGGTGATGGTTTAACGTAACCAATTTCTTCAATTGCCTTTAAAATTGCAGGCGATAAAGCAAGATCTTTAAATGTAATTTCAGTCATTCTTTGCTTCCTTTCTATTTAAACACAAAAAAACGTAAATGAACCAACGATCACTTACGATAGTGTATGTTTTTACGAAGTGTCCACTTATTATACAATAATTTTTTTTCATTTGCAATACGAGTCAGATGATGTTATCGCTTCCGCTACGCCTATTCTATTTAAGTCTACACAAATGTATACCCAATGTGAATTCTATAGATGGATGTGCTCTAATTCAAGCCAAATTAGCTTTATTAGCATCCAGTTCTGCTCGTCTTAACGGATGATTTGTTAACTTTTAGCCAACCATTAATTCTTATTGTCTGGTTCGAACCCCTACGTTATTTCTGTGTCCCAATTTAAACATTTTTATCAACTTTATTATGAACGAATTTATCTCTTAATTTTCATTGATAAAAAAGAAAAATGAGTTATTTTTTCCCATTTAGATTCAAGTGATCATCTCAACTGCTGTTAATGAATGGGCATGGCTAATCATTCATGTAATAAAGATGAAAAATATGATATAATGTTTCAAGATAAATTACACGGAGGTGTTGTTACATGCTTACAGTCTCTAATGTCGGTTTACGATATGGTGATAAAAAGTTATTCGAAGAAGTTAACTTAAAATTCACTCCTGGAAACTGCTACGGTGTTATCGGAGCAAATGGAGCTGGAAAATCTACTTTTTTAAAAATCTTAGCAGGTGAAATTGAACCTAATACAGGACACGTAAGTTATCCAAAAGATTTACGTATGTCAGTTTTAAAACAGGATCATTATCAATATGATGAATTACCAGTTTTAGAAACTGTTATCCGCGGAAATGAACGTTTATTCCAAATCACTGAAGAGAAAAATGCATTATACATGAAGCCTGACTTCAATGAGGAAGATGGAATTCGTGCAGCTGAACTTGAAGGTGAATTCGCTGAATTAAACGGATGGGAAGCTGAATCTGATGCGGCTGCTTTATTACAAGGATTAGGAATCCCAACTGAATTACACGATAAATTAATGAAAGATTTAACAGGGGCCGAAAAGGTCAAAGTTTTATTAGCTCAAGCTTTATTCGGAAATCCTGATATTTTAGTTCTTGATGAGCCTACCAACCACTTAGATATCCAATCAATCAACTGGTTAGAAGAGTTCTTAATCAACTTTGAAGGGACAGTTATCGTTGTATCCCATGACCGTCACTTCTTAAACAAAGTGTGTACACACATCTGTGATGTTGACTTTGGAAAAATCAAATTATTCGTTGGTAACTACGACTTCTGGTACGAATCAAGTCAATTATTAAACCGTATGGCTAAAGAAGCTAACAAGAAAAAAGAAGAACAAATTAAAGAATTACAAGATTTCATCGCTCGTTTCTCGGCTAATGCCTCTAAATCTAAACAAGCGACATCTCGTAAAAAATTATTAGATAAAATCAAATTAGAAGACTTAGAGCCATCAAGTCGTCGCTATCCATACGTTGGATTCAAACCTGAACGTGAAGTTGGAAATGATATCTTAATGGTTGAAGGGTTAACAAAAACAGTGGATGGAGTTAAAGTGTTAGATAACGTTAGCTTCATGGTTCGTAAAGACGATAAAATTGCATTCATCGGAGACGAAATTGCTGTTACAACCTTATTCAAAATCTTAAATGGAGAAATGGAAGCAGATAGTGGAACATTCAAGTTCGGTGTTACAATCAAAACTGCTTACTTCCCAAAAGATAACTCAGAATTCTTTAACGGTTCTGAATTATCACTAGTTGACTGGTTACGTCAATATTCTGATGACCAAACAGAAAGCTACGTTCGTGGATTCTTAGGACGCATGTTATTCTCTGGTGAAGAAGCCCTTAAAAAAGCTTCAGTTTTATCAGGGGGAGAAAAAGTACGTTGTATGTTATCACGCATGATGTTAGCAAATGCCAACGTTTTAATGCTTGATCAACCAACTAACCACTTAGACCTTGAGTCAATCACAGCACTTAATAACGGATTAAAAGACTTCACAAGCAACGTCTTATTCGCATCACATGACCACCAATTCATCCAAACAATTGCTAACCGTATTATCGACATCAAAGAAGACGGTTCAATCGTTGACAAACAAACAACATACGATGAATATTTAGCTTTAGCATAAAAAGCTGAGAGATGCGCTTAACTCGGCGTAAAAGTGGAGCCCCCATTCTAACTAAAAGTTAGGTTTCCACCACTGATGGGGTGATATTGCCTATCGTTCGGTAGGAGACTTTATAGAGCAGTTGCGCCTCGAAGCTAGATTCGGGCATGACGCTCATTTCTAAGCTTTTATATACTTAACCACGTACATTTTTGTACGTGGTTTTTTATTTTTTCATCATTTTGATGACAGATAGAGTCAAATACTCAAAGTTTATCACTAGTTTTGCGATGCCGTATAAATGCCTACGCTCCTGATTATAATGAATATACCAAGGATAATCGTTTATAAGGGGGAGCAAAAATGATTACACTAAGACCTATTTCAAAAGATAATTTCTGGGACTGCATAGATCTAGCGGTCCATCCCGAACAACAAAGCTTTGTCACTTCAAATGCTATTTCAATTGCCCAGTCTAAGGTACAGCCTGAATGTATCCCACTAGCCATCTATCATGAGGATGTGATGGTAGGATTCGTCATGTATTGCCTTGATACTGACGATGATGAGTATTGGATTTATCGCCTGATGATTGATCAACACTATCAAAATCAAGGATTTGGTACTGAAGCTCTCCACCAAGTGATTGAACTCATCAAAGATGATAAAACTCGTCACCAAATCTTTTTAGGTGTTCATATTGAAAGTGAATCTGCGATTCATCTCTATAAACAAGTAGGATTCGAATTTAATGGACAAATTTTTGGTCAAGAACATGTTATGGTGCTAAATTATTAATTTTTTTCATCATACTGTAAAACATCATCTTCTTAACTTTTTACTGAAATAGCGCTCTACTCTCTAATAAAGATACGCCAATTGATCTATCTCAAATAAAACAAGGAAACAGCGATGAAGTTGTTTCCTTATTTTGTTATTTTCATTGTATTTTCCTTTTTTTTCATCTAAAATGATTACTGAATCACTTATTTTGGGGAATTTTTAAAATGATGAAAATGGAGGAGTTTTATGCAGCGTAATATTTCAAAGAAGCCAATTATTATTTTAGGTAGTTTATTGACTCTATTAATAGTGGTTACCCTCATTTATGGGGTTTCATCAGCTAAAAATAAAGAACTAAAACTTGAACAATTAATCGACACATCTTATGAAGTCTTAGATGTTCGTCGTCATAAAAAAGAAAAAACCTATGAGGTTGATATTCAAGCTGAGCTCTCGTATGCTGATAATATTTTACTAGCTAATAAATTATTAAAAGAACTTGAACAATATGATCAAACAAATGCCGTGAAGTTAAACATGAACGTTTATCAACAAAAACCAACAAAAACGACAAAAGATTCAGTTGATTTCACCGATCAAGCATATCGCTATACCATTGAAACAAATGGTTCTTACATTTATCAATACGAGCCACTCCATACAGCGAATTTAACTAACGATTTATTATTCTCAACTGAATGGGAGATTAAAGATTCACAGCTATCTAAAAATGAACTCACTTTCAGTGCCATCTTACCGAAAACATTATCACCAGAAGAAGTGACATCACTATTAAATGAGTTAGCCGATGAAATGATTCGTTACAATTTTAAAAATACCGAAAAAGCTTCGGCCACGATTCAATCAGAAATTAGTGATACAGAAACTTATTACTATTTATCTGAGCAGCCAAATTATTTAATTTATAAAACACGTTTAATCGGTTAAGGGGGAACTCAGTTATGAAATATCCAATCATTTTTTTATTTTCGCTTTTACCAGCTTTCTTAACAAGTAACCAAGAAACATTAAAGCCAATTAATATTCCTGTCGATATTCATGAAGATTTTGCATCATTAGATGACATCATGGCTACTTTAGAAGGAAGTGTGACTTTAGATGAAGAAACAGATACTTATACATACAGAATTCAAGGTCAAGAAATTAAACTAAATCTTAACTACGGATATAGCGAGGTGAATGGCGAAAATGAGGCTTTATTCATAGAAATTGACAAAGAAACAAATTTAATGACGATTAAATGGGTAACACCTCAGCTCATTGATGATGAAATTTATGTTCCTATTCAATATATCGAGCGAGTATTGGATGCAACTTATACAGACCATGCCTTTACCGTTCAAGTCAAAGAAACCGTTGTTGAAGAAGAGGACTCTGACGAAGAAGAACTTATCCGAGAAGTCACTCCTGAAGATGAGCAAGAAATACCGAAGCCATCCAATACATCAAAACCAAATCAAATCGAACAAAAGCCAACTCAAACTCCTAACACTCCGAACGATGCGGAACAAAAACCAACCCCTCCTATACAAACAGAAGATGAGCAACCGAGTGATGAACCTACTCAAACTCCTATTCAACCTGAATCAAAACCTGAAGAAGAACCTAAGCCACCTGTAGAGGAAGATAAAGAGGAATCTGAAGATCCACAACCACCAATTGATGACTCAGAAGATTTTAACCCCCTCCCTCCAATCAATCATCCAGCTGATTCCGAAAAAGAGGAAGAGTCTGAGTCAGAGAATTCAAATGAAGATTTAATGTTATCTGATCAAGTCTCTCAGTCAGAACAGGTTGATAACTAAATTATAAAAAAGGCAAAATGGAATTTCCATTTTGCCTTTTTATGTTGTTATAATAGTCAGAATAATTACGACAAAGCTAATGACGAGGTAACCAATCATCCCTCCATTACCAAAAATGGTTTGAACTAATCGATGGCGATGAATATAATAGGTTCCTGAATTCAGATTGATTTTTTTCATCAGTTTAATTAACCCAACAATTCCTACAACAAGAATCGTAAAAACGACTCCTATGGCTAACGCAATTCGTATCACTTCTGTACCATCACCTAATATAGCTGGCATAATAACGGCGCTCATCCCATTAATAAAGATATGTAAAATGATAGCATACTGAACTCGATTAGTTTTTAATGTGACATAGGCAAAAATAGCTCCTAAAGCTGTGGCATAAAAAACTTGAGATAAATTTCCGTGATACACTCCAAAGGTAACTGCTGAAACTAAAATAGCCACTTTATCGCCATATAATTTGATTTTATCGATTAGAATTTTCCTAAATAGGATTTCTTCAATAATAGGGGATAAAATGACGCCACAAATAAATAATCCGATTGAAGACGTCCCAACAACGAGATTTTCTCCAACATTTGTAATGAAATTTCCTTTTAAAGATTCAATGGCTGCCATTAATAATAGGGTGAATAAATTAAAGACGTACGCCAATGTGTAAGCTATACATCCATATTCAATGAGATTAAAAAGTTTTAGTTTCTGTACACCGTCCATTGAAACACTAGGTAAATCTTTAACCATCCAACAAAATAAAGGAAATCCAATTAAGTAAAAACTAATCACTATTAATATCCAAGTGAGCCATTGTGATTGCAAACAAGGAGAATCCATGGTTTTTAAAATCGCGATTATAGCCAGTTGAATCCCATTTACTACTAGAAAACTAATCACCAATGAAAATCCGATTCGACTAAATACTTCTTTAGGTTGTAATTCCAATTTCAAATTCATCTCCCTTCCCTCCAAAATAAAAACTAGAGAGCTTCTCTAGTTTTCATTTAATAGTCCTTATAATCTTTGAATTTTTCTTTTTCAGTTTTTCGTTCTCGTTGTCGTTCTGTAACCTTTGCGATGAGTAAGCCAATTACAACTAGAATTCCACTCAGATAAAAAAGTAATATCCCACCAATAATCATGTTTACCCATATCGCTGTCATCTTATTTCACCACCACAGCTGTTCCATAGGCCACCATCTCTGCTGCTCCAGCCATCACAGCAGATGACATTAATCGAACCCCTACAATCGCATTTGCTCCAATACTTTGTGCCTCATCTGCCATTCGTCCAAATGCAATTTGACGAGCTTCGATGAGCATCTCATTATAGCCGTTGAGTTCTCCACCAACAATTGTCTTAAGTGAAGCACTGATATCCTTTCCAATATGCTTAGAACGTACCGTACTTCCTTTGACTAGTCCCTTAACTTCAACAATCTCTTTCCCTGGAATTGAATCTGTTGTCACAATCAACATTTTGATTCCTCCCTCCGCTATCTATTAAAGTATATGACGAATTTATCCTACTTATGTCTAATAAAAATCCATCCCCCCTAGGATTCAAAATGTATAGTTATTCTCAATCAAGCTTCCTTTGATTTTAATAGAACCTGTGGATAACTAAATCACGAAATCCATCACCTTATTAAGTCATTGCTCCTGATTAGATAAAAAAACTTCTATTATATTTTTATATCCAACCTTAAAAAGCAATCAGCTTGTTTGAAACCATGACTTCAGATAAAATGGAAACATAAAGAAAAAAAGGAGGAAGTATAATGGATTTAAATCAAAAAATTTGCTACTGCTTCAATGTAACAGTTGGAGATATTAAAAAAGAAATTGAATCAGGTTCAACAACATTACAAGAAATTCAATCAGAAACAAAAGCAGGAACGGCTTGTAAAGGATGCGTTAAACGTCTACAAGAAACAATTGATGCTTTATTAGCAGAAAAAGCTTAATCGTATAAGATTAGAGGAGGTCTAAATTTAGACCTCCTCTTTCTCATATTAAAAAATGTTAAATAGCCTAGATAATTACTCACTTTAACTAGCTCAGGGAATACAAACTATTCAAGCATATCACCTATAAGTAATAAACTTCATATCTTTATTTCCTATTATCCTCCAATTAAGAAATCGAAGATATTTTCTAAATCACTTGTTGTTCCTTTATACATTTCTGTATACTTACATTTCGTACAAGTAATAGTCGTAAATCTACGATTTTGTACATCAAACAATTTAGAAATTCCACTACCTGTGGCACAAAATTCATCTACTTCATAACTGTTATTTTCACATTTGGGACAAACATACTTTTCAATCTTCATAACCTCACCTCATTTAGTAAAAAATAATCTACTCATTATCAATATTAGTTATACATTATATGAAAAAAAAGAACTTGAATATGATGATTATTTCTTTTAGATACACAGAACAATTTATATTAATCTAGATAAAAACTTTTATAAAAGAATAGTTTTCTTTCATAGACGTATCTATAAAGTCTAACTTCAGATTATCATATTTTAATTCACTAAGATGTCAATTTATGTCTAATATTGCATTTTTCAGGGATGAGAAGTCCATAATTCGGATAAAACTTGAAAAGATAGGAGTGAGAGGAGTATAATAAATAAATGTATAGTTAGTATTCTGACAATCGTCATTTAATAAAAATTACAATTAGGAGTGATACCCAATGGGTCGTAAGTGGAATAACATTAAATACGGTAAAGCTGCAAAAGATGCCGCTCGTTCAAAAGTTTTAGCTCGTTTCGGAAAAGAAATTTACATGGCAGCTAAAAATGGTGATCCAGATCCAGCCTTAAACCGTAACTTAGCTTCTGTTATTGACCGTGCTAAAGTTGCAGGGGTTAACCGTGAAATCATTGACCGCGCAATCAATAAAGCAAAAGGTGGTTCAGATGAGAACTATGATTTCATCCGTTATGAAGGATATGGACCAAATGGTTCTGCCGTTATCGTTGATACATTAACAGACAACGTAAACCGTACAGTTGCTGAAGTTCGTTCAGCTTTCAATAAAAATGGTGGAAAAATCGGTGTAAGTGGTGCCGTAGCCTTCATGTTCGAAGCAACTGCATTATTCGGATTCAATGGAAACTCTGCTGATGAAATTTTAGAAGGATTAATGGAAGCAGACGTAGACGTTCGTGACGTTGAAGAAGAAGATGGAGAAATCACAGTATACGCTGATCAAGATCAATTCCATGCCGTACAAACAGCATTAAATGAAATGGGAATCACTGAATTCGAAGTTGCTGAATTAACAATGTTACCAACATCAACAGTAGAATTAGAAGGTGACGCATTAGCTAAATTCTTAAAATTATTAGACGTTTTAGAAGACTTAGACGATGTACAACAAGTACACCACAACGTAGAATTACCAGAAGAAGAATAAAAGGTTGCCCTAAAGGATAACAATATCTAAATTCTAACGAATTAGATATTCTAAAAAGTTGCAGGTAACTCGAAGCTAGATTGGGGCACTTTTTCCTACTCTAGTCTTCTCTGTACCACGTACGTAGTACGTGGTATTTTTATTTTAAAATTAAGAGGATAGAAAAATCTCCTCATATCTCATCAGATGAAGGATGATAATAACAATAAAGTACGTATTTACGCTATTTATTATTTTCTCTACTGAAAGGAAGTTTACCAAATGGAAATTAAAACGAAACATAAGAAGTTCAAAAGCTTTACAGACTTATATAGCTTTATGGTTGATGGGCATTTAGAAGAAATCAGTGTCACTATGAAATACCCAGATGGAACTAAAAGTAATGGAATTATGCCAATTGATATGGTTTTATCATTCAAATGTATTGAAGATATCAAGTCATTAGATAAAGAATTAAAAGAGTTAGCGACTAAGCATAATGAAGATATTAATAAGGTTAGAGAAATTGCTGAAACTTATAATGAAATGAATCATTTTGATGATGAAGAAGGCGAGATTCAATCTCAACTAGAAAATATCGAATCAAGCAATGAATTAAAACAAATCATTCAACAATTAGTGAATGAACGTCTACAAGCTTAATCACTTATTTTAAATAATGTTCTAAAACAGCTTCTAATTAGAAGCTGTTTTTTTAATTTCTATTATAAACAGATAAGTATTCTACCTCTCAAGTAGAAAATAAAAAAGACTGATATGTTTTACCTATCAAGGCAGCGGGATAGTGGGGCATTCTATGGGAGGAGCCATTGCGACGTACTATGTTTTAAAATATAATGCTCATAGTGTTTCAAAACTTGTTCTTTTAGGCGCTGCTATTCTAGCTTGGATTAAAACTACCGAGTAGAATTATGACTATACGAAGAATTCATTGCTCAACGCTTGAACAACCGACCTAAATTTATTCAATTAGTTCGTAATCTTTTCTTCTATCAATACACAACCTGTGAAACAGTTGTCTGATTCACTAATTTATGTCTGAAAGCAGCGGGATGGTCTACTGCTAAATCTTTAATGGCTTTACGCGATGAACAATTATTTAATGACCTATCCAATATCAAAATTCAAAACTCATCTCGCTCACTGAAAGTGGACACGCTGCATTTTTTGAAGAAAAAGATAAAGTTTCTAAAGCCATTGTCAAATTTGCAACCTCATAAAAAAAGGGACATCCCTTCTTTTTTAATCTTTAGTATTCTTTATCAGCAGATAGTTGACCGATAGGACTAATCCTCCTATAATACTGATATATTGAAAAATAAGGAATTTATCAGGGGGAAATTTTATGACTACAAATGTCATCGAAATTAGACAATTAACGAAAGATTATGGTAATAATCGCGGAATTTTTGATGTCTCATTATCAGTTAAGAAAGGCGAAGTGTTTGGATTTTTAGGCCCTAATGGAGCAGGTAAATCTACAACGATTCGACATTTAATGGGGTTTATTCAAGCCGATCAAGGAAGTTGCCAAATCAATGGACTTGATTGTTTAAGAGATCATGCCCGTATTCAACAAGCACTTGGCTATCTTCCAGGTGAAATAGCCTTCATGGATGATATGACAGGCCTTGAATTTATTAAATTTATGGCAAAAATGAAAGGAATGACTGATTTAACCAAAGCGTATGAATTAATGGAGCGCTTCGAGCTCAATCCACAGGGGAAAATAAAAAAAATGTCTAAAGGAATGAAGCAAAAAATCGGGATTATTTGTGCCTTTATGCATGACCCTGAACTGTTAATTTTAGATGAGCCAAGCAGCGGATTAGATCCATTAATGCAAAATCGTTTTATTGAATTAGTGTTAGAAGAAAAGCAACGTGGAAAAACGATTTTTATGTCCTCCCATATTTTTGAAGAAATTGAACGCACATGTGACCGAACAGCGATGATTAAAGATGGACGTCTCATTTCAATTGAAGAACTTCAAACGTTAAAGGCTTCTAAACATAAAACTTATCAAATCATGTTTGCCACAGAAGAACTGGCAGAACAATTTATGAATGAGGGCTTTGAATGCGAACAAGTGGAGTCAACCGTCGTCAAAGTTCTCCCCCGAAATAATCTAAACTATTTATTAGCTACCCTAAGTCGCTATGATATTGTCGACTTAGATATAACGAAACTAACACTTGAAGAATTATTCTTACATTTTTATGGAGGGAATGAATCATGAATCTAACGTTATTTAAACGTGAAATAAAATCAAATTATAAGGTCTTTTTCATCATCTTTGCTGTTCTTTTGATGTATACAAGTGTGGTCACTAGCATGTTTGATCCCAACCTGGGATCTATTTTGGAACAATTTTCTCAAACAATGCCTGAACTGATGAGTGCTTTTGGGATGACGAGTCCCGGTTCAACGTTTATTGAATTTTTATCATCTTATTTATACGGCTTTATTTATCTCGTCTTCCCACTCATTTTTGAAATCATTGTTGCGAATAAGTTGGTTGCCCGCTACGTCGATCGCGGATCAATGGCCTACTTATTATCCACACCCGTGAGTCGAAAAACCATTATTATGACACAAATTTCGGTTCTGTGGATAACTTTAGCTGCTTTAATTTGCTTGATGACGCTTGCTCAAATCATTGTTTCTCACTTGATGTTCCCAGGTGATTTAGATGTTTCTCGTCTGATTTACATGAATATTGGATTATATTGTCTTCATTTAGCGATAAGTGGTATCTGTTTCTTTGGTTCTTGTATTAGTAATGAAATGAAAAACTCTTATCTAATCGGGGCTGGAATCCCAATTCTTTTTATTCTCATTCAAATGCTCTCAAACATTAGTGATAAACTCGACTCACTTAAATATGTCACTTTATTAACCTTATTCCCAGCCCAAGAGATTGCTAGCCATGAAACGAATGGTCTTTTCCAAGCTGGGATTCTACTGCTAATCGCTACTCTCCTTTATTCACTTGGTGCCTATCTCTTTACTAAGCGCGATTTACCTCTTTAAAATTTAAAAGGTCTCACCAATCGGTGAGACCTTTTTTCATCAATCATTTTCATCCTCTCGTTGACGTTCAATAAATCCATACATTCCATCATTTAATTCAATGGTTAGCTGACCATCATTCGAAACAAAATAATATCCATAAGGCTTACAATCTTCTGAGTATTTAATCGTTCCTAAGACATTCGTTGTATCTTGTTGACTAATGGTAAAAACATCTCCATCATTTAATGTCGTTAAAACTTCTCCTAAATCAGCATAACAATTAAATTTCTTCGTTTTTTCATCAAAAATAATTTGCACATACATATTATGTGTTGCCATCATATCAACCCTTCCTAGTATTACAATTACTCTTAGTTTGGATAGATTCTTCTTTTTAATGTGTCATTTTTCTTTCAAATATCGACTTTTTTAATCATATGGGATTGATTTTAACACCTGATGCTAAGTTTCTCATTCCATGTGACACAAATTTAAAGTAAGAATTCAACTAATCAAAGCCTTTAGCTTGCTTATAGCATACTAAAGTGCTTATAATAAGCTCAAAAGCAATAGGGGGGATGTCTCATGAATCAGTTTAATTTTTATAATCCAACAAAAATTATTTTTGGCCGTGATCGATTTAATGAGTTAGATCATTTAGTGCCAAAGGATGCTAAAGTCCTTGTCTTATATGGCGGTGGAAGTGTTAAAAAATTTGGAACACTTGATCGTGTTTTAGCAGCTTTACCTAATCGTGAGATTTTAGAATTCGGTGGAATTGAAGCTAACCCTCGTTACGAAACATTAATGAAGGCTGTTGATGTGGTACGTGCAGAAAAGATTGATTTCTTATTAGCTGTCGGTGGTGGATCAGTCATCGATGGAACAAAATTTATCGCCTTAGCAAGTTACTATGATGGAGATGGACTTGATTTATTACGTGATCGAAGCATCACAGCTAACTTAAAACAAGCTTTACCATTAGCTGCAGTCTTAACATTAGCTGCAACAGGTTCTGAGATGAATCGCGGAGGCGTTGTTAGTTCACCGATTGGGAAATTAGGATTTGGAAATGACTTAGTCTTCCCTAAATTCTCATTAGTGGACCCAAGCTTAACATTTACTTTACCAGAAACACAAGTGGCAAATGGAGTTGTCGATACATTTGTTCATGTGATGGAACAATACATGACATATCCAGCGGAAGGACGTTTCCAAGACCGTACGTCTGAGGGAATTTTAAAAACTTTAATTGAAATCGGACGTGCTACAATCGATAACCCAACAGATTATGATTTACGCGCTAATCTTGTTTGGTGTGCAACGATGGGATTAAACGGTTTAATTGGAGCCGGCGTTCCTCAGGACTGGGCAACTCATCGAATTGGTCATGAATTAACAGCCCTTTTTGGAATCGATCACGCCAAAACATTAGCAATCATTATGCCATCTTTATGGAATATCATGCGTGACACAAAACGCGAGAAACTTTTGCAATATGGTGAACGTGTCCTAAATATTACGACTGGTAGCGAAGAGGACCGTATTGACCAAATCATTGAAACAACTCGTCAATTCTTCGAAAGCTTAGGAATCAAAACAAGATTGAGTGACTATGGAATTGGCGCGGATCAAATCGACTCAATTCTCGCAGCACTTGAATTACACAATATGACGGCATTAGGAGAAAGAGGAGAAATCACACTAGAAATTAGTCGCAAAATCTTAGAAGGGGCTATTTAATGATTAAACTAGTATAAAACATCAAAACTATCAAATAATATAAGATGAGTCCAGGTGGGACTCTCCTCAAATTAGCTTCACTATAAAGAAAAAATCCCTATGACCTTCGGGCATAGGGATTTTTTCATTTCATTTCAAACGCTTTACTTTCAAATTCATGTTTAGTAAAGAATAATCTAACAATAATCTCATAAGCCATACAGCCAATAACACCGCCGAGCAACGCCCAACTTAATTGTTTTAAAATGGGAATCATCTTTCTTCTCAGAATAAAATAAACAGGTAAATAAAAAATTGCTGAAACAATCATTAACAATGAGCCTGTTACTAAATAATCAAAAATCTCCATTAGCCTATCCTCCTTCTTACACTTTACTACTAATTTAGCAATAAATTTTCACAAGAAGGAGGATATTGACTCAATCGGAATTTATCACCAAAATACTGAAATTGTCACTCTTTAAATACAATCTTCATCTTTTTTCAATCATTAAAATTGAACAGCAATCTCTTGTGCTTGTTGAATGGCTTGACTTAATATTTCTTCTAATCCTTCAGGATTTGAATCAGTATTATCTACTGCTAATGTTTGAATGTCTTCAATGCCAAAGAAACCTAAAATTGTTCTTAAATAACGATCGCCCATCTCATATGGCATGTCTTTATATTCACCACCACGAGTCACAATATGAATGGCTTTTTTATTTTGGCATAATCCCACTGGGCCTTCTGCAGTATACTTAAACGTAATTCCAGTCACACTTATATAATCAATATAAGCTTTTAAAATAGCAGGAATACTTAAATTCCACATTGGTGCTGCAAAAATATATTTATCTGCCTCAACAAATTGATAAGCATATTTTAAGTGTGGATGTTTTTTACTTTCTTCTGTTTTTGGGCCAAACAAAACACCTAAATCTTCTGGTCTTAAAAAATCAATGCCTTCTTTATATAAGTCTAAAACGACTACTTCGTCATTTGGATGTTGTTTTTTATAGCTTTCTACAAATTCATCAGAAATCCTAAAAGTACGTGATTGTCCTTCTGGTTTAATATTCGCTTTAATATATAATACTTTACTCATCGTATCGCTCCTTTACTACTAACTAGTGATATTTACGAAAAATAATAGTCTAAACTTATACTTCCTGTTTAGATTATGTAAATCTCATATTCTTTATACTGACAAGGTCCCCTGTCTAAAATTGTCTTTAGAACTTCTTTTTCTTTATCGATTAAGACATTAAAAATTTCAGTAATATTTGAAAAATAACTTCCACTAATTAAGTTTTTATTACATATTAATGATTTTAATCAATTCACCTTCCAAAATAAAAAGCACCTCCTTTAGAGATGCTCTTATATTCAAACGTATTAATTGATTTCAACTAATAATTTTTTTAATGATACCAGTTTAATTAAACAAATGAAGATACCGCATCCTATGACTCCAGTAAAGAAATTAATCATAATAAGTTCAATTAATTTTTAAGAAAATGTAGGAAAAGTTATGAAGAAATTCTTAAGATTTTAGGTTTGATTTATATAATTTTAAAAAGAGACGAACTAGTTGAATCATTATTAAAATTACAATAACGAATACAAAAACACTTATCCACAGATTAGAAATTTTCATCATTAGATAGAGTAGCGCAACGATTAATATTAAATAAAGTGCGGCAACCAAAAGAAAAATCACCCATCGAATTGGACGACTAATCTGATTAGACTGAATCATCGCAAAACACATATCAATTAAAACCTCCAAAATAAAATTCATAAACAATCACCCCGTTTCATCTCCTATTTATCATAGATGATAAATGACTTAAAATTTGTCGATTAAAAAATAGGCAATAAAAAAATCATAGTACTAACATACTATGATTTTTTTAATGAAATTAAGCAGCAATGAACCAGAAATACGCAAGAACGATAATTCCTAATACAATGCGATACCAACCGAATACTTTAAAGTCATGTTTCTTGATGTATCCCATTAAGAACTTAATCGCTAAGATTGAAACGAAGAATGCTACTAACGTTCCTGTTCCTAATATAATAGCTTCGGCGGATGTAAAAACAAATCCAAACTTTAATATTTTTAATAAACTTGCTCCAAGCATGACCGGAATCGCTAAGAAGAACGTAAACTCTGAAGCGACATAACGTGAGGCACCAATTAAAATGGCTCCGACGATTGTTGCCCCAGAACGAGATGTTCCTGGTACCAACGCTAATAATTGGAAGACTCCAACCATGAAGGCAAATTTATATGTAATCTGTGTTAAATCATTAATGACTGGACGACGTCCTTTATTACGATTTTCAACAACAATAAATAAGACTCCATAAATAATTAACATTAAGGCAACTGTTAGTGGGTTAAATAAATACTCATCAATGACATCGTCAAATAATAAACCAATGACAGCAGCTGGTAAACAAGCAACAACAATCTTGAACCATAAATTCATCGTATCGTTTTTAACTTTAAATCCACCTTTAAATTCAAATGGGAATAACTTATCCCAAAATAAACAAACAACCGCCATAATCGCTCCAAGTTGAATAACAACGAAGAACATTTCCATAAACTCAGGCGTCATATTTAATTTAATAAACTCATCGACTAAAATCATATGTCCTGTACTACTTACAGGTAGCCATTCCGTAATCCCCTCAACAATTCCTAAGAAGATTACCTTTAAAATCTCAATAAAATCCACAACTAACCCTCCTAAATTCTAATCTTTAATCAATCCCCAATCAGCATTGATTTCTATAACCTCTTTATGATACTACGGATTACTTGTTAAGAAAATACTAAAATTGCATAAACTTACATCGCAATATCCGTTATAATAATTAAAAAAAGGGGGATAATGGATGAAAAAATTAAAAATATTTCTTATAACGCTCATTGGAGTCATGATATTGGGTATTTTCTTGTATTCACAAAACAAATGGATTAGCGTGGAGCAGATCACTGTACAGTCAACACGACTTCCACAAAATTTTGACGGATTTAAAATCATGCATCTCTCTGATTTACATGGACAATACTTTGGAAAAAATCAGAGTGATTTACTTAAAAAAATTAATACTTTTAAACCAGATTTAATTGCTATTACAGGGGACCTTTTCGATTCATCTTATGATGATGAAGCAAGTTTTAGCTTAATCGAACAGCTAAGTGATTATCCTGTTTATTTTGTGACGGGAAATCATGAAGCGTGGGAAAGCCATTTTAAAGAATTAAAAGAACGCCTTGTCCAAATGGGAGTCCGCCTATTACATAATGAACATGCAACGTTAGAGATTAATGGTCAATCAATTGAATTAGTCGGAATTGATGATCCTGATTTTGGTTCATCTGTGGATAACAATTTACGTATTGCATTACAAGAGAGTGAGTCAAATAAATTTAAACTTTTATTGTCCCATCGTCCTGAAGTATTTGAAACTTACGTTGAATCAAATATTGATCTTGTCTTATCTGGACATGCTCATGGTGGACAATTTAGACTTCCTTTCATTGGAGGACTAGTTGCCCCAAATCAAGGACTCTTCCCTGAGTTTTCAGAGGGAACTCATACCAAAAATCAAACAACGATGATTATTAGCCGAGGCCTTGGAAACAGTATTATTCCGCAACGGCTCTTTAATCGTCCACATTTAATTGAAATCACATTAAAAGCGGGTGCATTTATGCACCCGCTTTTTTAGCTCGGTAAGATAGTGATGTGCTATATGGATTTCATAAAAAAGATGAAATGATTTAAATATTATAATTGTTGATCTTCCACAGCGTCTAACCAAGCTTTAATATCTGTGATAATAGAGCTAACACATCCATTTTCAAATGGAGATTTTAAATTGGCATATTCAACTAATCCTAAGAATGATTTTGTTCCTCCAACTTCACATAAACGTACGTAGTCATTCCATGCAACTTCTTGGTTATCATGCATACGTTTCCAGAACTGTAACGCACAGATTTGCGCTAATGTGTAATCAATGTAGTAGAATGGACTACCAAAAATATGCGATTGTTGGAACCACCAACCACCGCGCTCTAAAAAGTCACATCCTTCATAGTTTTTGTGTGGTAAGTATTGTTTCTCAAGTTCACGCCAAGCCGATTTACGTTGGGCTGGCGTTGCATCTGGATTATAGTAAACAAAATGTTGAAACGCATCGACAACAATTCCATAAGGAATAAATTTAATCGCTGATCCTAAATGAGTAAATTTATACTTTTCAGTATCTTCTTTAAAGAATAAGTTCATCCAAGGCCAAGTGAAAAACTCCATACTCATTGAGTGAATTTCACAGCTTTCATAAGTTGGGAAGTTTAATTCAGGTGTCTCAATCCAACGTGACGAGTAAACTTGGAAAGCATGTCCCGCTTCATGCGTTAGAACGTCAATATCTCCTGCAGTTCCATTAAAGTTTGAGAAAATAAATGGTGCTTTATATTCTGGGATATAAGTACAATATCCCCCACCTGCTTTCCCTGGTTTATTCACTAAATCTAATAACTCACTATCAACCATGAAATCGAAGAATTCTTTTGTTTGTGGCGACAATTCATGATACATTTTCACACCATTTTCTAAAATCCATTCTGGTTCTCCTTTAGGTGTGGCATTTCCTGTTGTAAATTCAAACTTTTCATCGAAATAACGGAGTGTTCCATATCCTAAACGTGCCTCTTGGCGATTATATAATGAGGTTGCCACTGGCACAATATAATCTAAAACTTGCTTACGGAAGTTTTCAACCATTTCAGGATTATAATCACTACGTGTCATACGAACATATCCTAGTTCAACGAAATTATTGAATCCTAATTTTTTTGCGATACGTGTACGAACTTTAACTAATTGATCATAAATCTCATCAATTTCTGCTTCATGCTCCTCGAAAAAGGCATATTTAGCTTTTGAAGCAGCTTCACGAACATTACGATCTTCACTTAATAAATATTTCCCCATTCCAGGTAGGGTACGTTCTTCACCATCAAATGGAATTTTAGCTGACGCTAATAATTTCGTATATTGGCTCGATAATTTATTTTCCTCTTGTAAATCTGCAATAATTTCAGGAGAAAAAGCTTTTAAACGATAATCTAAAATGGTAAAGAATTGTTTACTTAACTTTTCTTCTAATTCATTTCGATAAGGTGATGAAACGACGGCATCATAAAATAATGAATTAATTTCTTCATAAAGCGGTCCATATTCATCCCAATAATTTTGCTCAGCATCATAAAATTCATCACGTGTATCAATGCTGTGACGAATTGATGCTAATGTAGCCATCGTCTCAATATGATTACGTGTCTCATTAATTTCAGTCACGATATTTAGTTGCTCTGAGGCACTTGATGCCACCTTAAATTGATCAATTAATGACGTCATCGTCGCTTTATATTGATCAAAGTCTGGTCGTTCATATTTAAACTCAGAAAATTTCATTTATCTCACTCCTAACATAGATTCGATTTACCTTATAATTTGCGCTATCTAAAATAACTCATTCCAACTTGTTTCCCCACATCTTAGATAATTTAAGGTATTACCGCTATTATACTATATCCTCTTATATTTTGTATGTTTTTACCAAATGTTTTTTTAATTGGACACTTTGCATTGACTATTTCCATCATTTGTTCTAAAATCTTAACCATTAGGTGTCTTGTCACCTGTAAACTTAAGGAGAGATTCATATGATCAATCAAATTCTTGGGACACTGTATGGAATGGCAATCGGAGATGCCATGGGAATGCCATCAGAACTCTGGAGTCGTCAAAAAGTTAAAAATTTTTTTGGTAATATCCATACTTTCCTAGATGGACCTAGTGAAAACGAGGTCGCTTACCAATATAAAAAAGGGCAGTTTACGGATGATACGGCCCAAGCTCTTCTCGTACTAGATTCACTTATCGCAAAAAACTTCCACTTCGAGCCTGATGATTTTGTTGAACGGTTATTAAATTGGGCTAAAGAGGAAAAAGCTTTTGAAAAAAATATCTTAGGTCCAAGTTCTAAAGCAGCTTTACTCGGTATTCAAGCAGGCGATGATGTCACAAAAATTACGAACCAAGCACAAACAAACGGGTCAGCGATGCGTATTGCACCAATTGGGTGTTTATTTCACCCTAAACAAAAAGCTGAATTAATTAAATTCGTTAGTCAAATTTCTAAAGTCACTCATAGTAGCGATGTGACCCTTGCTGGTGCTTGTATGATTGCCGCTGCTGTCAGTGGAGCTATGGCTTATGACACTTTTGATCAAATCTTAGAATTTGTCTATTCAACAGAGGCACCTGCAAGAGAATTAGGATTCGAAACCATTAACCCTTCATTAAGTACGCGTACCCGTTTAGGCATTGAATTAGCTAAACAACATGCAGGAGATGATGAAAACTTTCTAGAGTCTATCTATCAAACCATTGGATGTGGTGTTTTAATGAGTGAATCTGTTCCTGCCGCCTTGTCTATTGCTTATTATGCTAAAGATGTCGAACATTGTAGCTTACTTTGTGCTAATTTAGGGGGCGATACCGATACAATTGGAGCGATGGCTTGTGCCATTCGTGGAGCATATGAAGGTTATTCTTCCATTCGTTCCGAACTCATTGTAGAAATTAATCAATCCAATTCAGTTAATTTTATAAGATATGCGAACCACTTAAACGAGGCAAGGGGGACTTTGACATGAAAATATTAGTTTTGGGTAACGCCATTGTTGATGTCATACTCAATATTAAACATTTACCTCAAACAGGAGATGATATTTACTGTGAAAAACAAGCCGTCAATATTGGGGGATGTGCATATAATGTTGCAACTATTTTAAAACACTTTAATGTGAATCATGATCTTGTCGTTCCGATTGGCGAAGGTTCATATGCAACCATGATTAAACAAGAACTTATTCATGAAGGCTATCAGCTTCATATTCAAGATGACCGTGCTGATAACGGTTATTGTCTTTGTTTAGTAGAAGATGGGGGAGAGCGGACTTTTATCACCGTTCCAGGTATTGAGAAAGACTATAAATTAGAATGGCTATCTCAATTAGATGCCTCTAATTACGATGCGGTTTATTTATCAGGTTATGACATGGAAGGAAAAAGTGGAGAAATCATTAGTCAGTGGTTAAGTGAACAATCCATTCCAAACATTTACTTTGCTCCAGGTCCACGCATTACCTTTATTGAAGAGGAGACAATGAATAAACTTTTAAATTTAAAACCTATTTTACATCTTAATCAATCAGAAGCTTTATCATTTACTCAAACAACTGAATTATTAGAAGCAGCTCAATCTTTAGTTGAACGAACACAAAATGAAGTCTTTATTACACTAGGGGAAAAGGGCGTTCTTCATTATCATGAAATGGCTAACTTCATTCCATCGGTACCAGCAACTGTTGTAAATACCATCGGAGCAGGGGATAGTCATTTAGGAGCAATCTTAGCAATGCGTGCACTTGGATATGACACTTTAACGTGTTGTGAAGTTGCTAATAAAGTAGCAGCAAAAGTTGTGAGTTTAGAAAGCAGTAAATTAGAAAAAGAAAATTTTAATAAGGGGGACTTTCTTTTATGTCAACATTAGTGATGAAAACAAAAAACTATTTTAGCGATTGGACATTATTCGAAATTTCATGGTTAATCATTTCCACCTTAACCATGTTAACGTTAAGTATCGTTTGGGGAGATTCACCTATGGCACTGATTAGTGGAGTAACAGGTATTATTTCAGTTGTTCTTTGTGCCAAAGGTAAAATTTCAACCTATGCATTTGCCTGTGTTAACGTTGGACTTTATGCGATTATTGCTTATCAAAATCGACTATTTGGTGAAGTCATGTTAAATGGATTTTACTATTTACCAATGAATATCGTTGGTTTTTATATGTGGCGTAAACAAAAAGATGATGAAGGAACAGTTATTGCACGTCGTTTAACAGCTAAACAAATCATCTTATTAATTATTGGATTATTAATCGCTATTACAGCTTACTGGCGTGTTCTTGTTGCACTTGGAGGAAATCTTCAATTAATTGACTCAATTACAACTATTCTTTCGATTGTTGCCTTCTTACTGCAGATTGGTCGTTTTATGGAACAATGGATTTTGTGGATGATTATCAATGTCTTTTCCATTACGATGTGGTCACTATTACTCGGAACACCGGAAGGTAGCGTCACAATGATTATCATGTTCTCAGCTTATCTAATTAATGGAGTCTATGGATTTAGAAACTGGTTAAAATTAAGCAAGGTCAATTAGTCACCCACTTATCTAGTTCATTCGATATCAAAATAGAAATATATCTTCCCCTTTTAAATTAATATCCTATATAAATTCTTTTAAACTTCTATATTTAGAAAAGACTGTCATTCATCCTGACAGTCTTTTAATTTAATCCCATAAAAAGCTCGTTCGATTCATCACACTTAAAACATAATCTTCTAAAATTAATTGATCCTGATAAATCTCGGTAGCAGCTTGTACCCCTACATAACGAAGATGCCATGGCTCATATTGATAACCTGTTTCCGCCGTTCGATCTTGTGGATATCTTACAATAAAACCAAATCGATAGGCATTTTCAGCGACCCACTTGCCTTCTTCTGTTTCTCCAAACAATTCGGTTAGTCCACCGTGAACAGTGTCTGACGTAACATCAATCGTTAAACCCGTCTGATGTTCACTATGTCCAGGTCGTGCGCTATATGTATCAGCTGCCTCGACTCCATCTTGTTCCACATATCGTTCATATAAAGAAGCTTGTGTCGCATAAGAGCGATAACCACTTCTAGCGATTAATTCATAACCTTCTTTTTTGGCAGCTGTGAATAATTCTTTTAAAGCATCAGCGGCCTCTTTTCTTAAATAATTCGCTTCGTTATTCTTATCATTATTATAGAGAGGCACTTCTAAAAAGACTAAATCATCTGGTTCATAATCTTCTGGCAAACTATAATTTTTGTTTACTAAAACACTTAAACTATCAGGATTTTCGACTTGTATAATATCCTGATAAAAGGCAGGTACACTATCCTCATTCAACGGTGCAGCTTCTGCTCCTGCTGAAACCATCGTTATGATTCCAATCATCATGAATAAACCACTCACTACCATCATTAAAATCTTTATTCTACTCATCTTACATCCTCCTCGTATAATAAGTTTAAGCCCTTCATTGAGGGCAGGTATTGCTCTTTGAAAACTGAATCATTCATTGATTTTTCTTTACCTAAATACTTCTGTTGGTTGATCTCTTTTTGTCTCAGATACCCTCGGACATTCCATCATATAGGTAATGGAATTGGATCCATCAGGAATATACTTTTTCCTCCTGTAGTTCGACTACATTTGAAGACTGTGACCCAGACCCAAACTGTTCGACAGACGCACAAGCTGTATCGACTCTTTCTATGTTCCTCTTCTTAACAGGGTTGAGGGCAGCACTCATAGCTAAAGTCTTTAGAATACTTATACGCGAGGTTGTCGCCACGTTTGGGGCCCTAGGGATGTCCAGCCGTATCCGAGTTTATTCCAAATTCATTCAAAAGAAAGGAGGTCCCTTCTATGAAATTATTTGTCGGTATTGATGTTAGCTCTGAAAAACTTGATGTTTGTTTTCTTGATAGTTCAGACACGACGTTAAAAGAAGTTACCCTTCCTAATAACATTAACGGTGCCTCTTCTATCAAAGAAGATGTTCTCCAGTTTCACCAATCATTTAACTATGAAAAAATCGTGATTGGAATGGAGTCTACTTCGATTTACAGTTTTCATCCTGCAACTTTTTTATCTGAAGATCTTGAACTAAAATCCTTAGGTCTCGTTGAAGTCGTTATCCAAAACCCTAAGTCCATTCATCGTTATAAAGGGCTTTTTGAAGAAGATAAAAACGATCGAATTGATGCCTTTCGTATTGCCGACTTCTTACGTATTGAACGATTTAATAAGACAGTTTTAAAAGAGGAACGCTATGTCGCTCTTCAACGTCTGACTCGTTCGAGATATCAAATGGTTCATCAACTCACCGAATGTAAACAGCACTTTCTTGAGAACCTTTACTACAAGTGTAATACCCTCTCTAAAGAGCTCGATACCTCTGTTTTTGGTGCGACCATGCTCGATCTTCTTTCTGATGCACTAACCCTCGATGAAATGGCCGAAATGGAGTTAGAAGATTTAGCTAACCTTCTACAAGAAAAAGGTCGAGGTCGTTTTAGTGATCCACAGAAATTAGCTAAAACCATTAAAAAAGCTATTCGTGATTCTTATCGATTGGGTAAAGTCGTTCAAGAATCAGTAGACATGGTTTTAGCGACTTATGCACGATTAATCCAAACGTTGAAAAAACAGATTAAAGATTTAGAAAAAAGCATTGTGGCGCTCTTTGAAATTGTAACAGAAGCCCAATGTTTAAAAAGTATTCCAGGTATCGGTATTGTTTATGCCGCCGGTATTGTCGCTGAAATCGGTCAAATTGAACGTTTTGAAAATGAAGCCCAATTAGCCAAATATTGCGGTCTCTACTGGAAAAAAAATCAGTCTGGAAACTTTGAATCGGAACGTACACCACTGACACGAACAGGCAACCAATATCTTCGGTATTATATGGTTGAAGCTGCCAACTCTATCAGACGACACGAAGATACTTACCGCTTGTATTACCAGAAAAAATACGATGAAGTTCCGAAATTTAAACACAAACGAGCCCTCGTCCTAACCGCTAGAAAATTAGTGCGTTTGGTGGATACGCTGTTACGTAACCACCAACTCTACACGCCGGAAAGGAGCGTATCACTCAAAAGCTAACTGATTGCTTTTGAATCCTTTCTGTCTGGCGCTAGGCTAAATTTTTAAAAAATTAGCCGAGGGTCTAGTTCAGTGCGCCCAACTTTTAAAAATCTTTATCTATTTTTTTCAATCATATACTTGACTTAATACCACAAGTCTTCACCACTTAATTGCCTTATTATTGAATAAAATTTTATTTTTTAAACAATTTTAGGTAAAATGGTCACAAAAGATACGATTAATCCGTTTTAAGAGTAGGATTTGAAAGGAGAGTGAGATGATGCAAGCGAGGTCATTAAATGAAACCTTGGTAACAGCAGATGAATTACAATGACAAGGGAAGTATTTCATAATGGTGACATTCTTGAATCTGAATTAAGTAGCCAAGTAACAAGTAATCCTGTGGATAACTCAGAATTTGTCATAAAAATGCTATTTCCCGGTCTATTAGATTTATCCACAATTCAAAAGATTTAAATCAATGACAAATATATTACGTTAAATAAGGAGGAATAACACTTGGTTCATCTGCTTTTATTCACGCTAATTTTCGCTACTCCCATTTATCTGCTCTATACTTTAAGTTTAAAACTATTAAAAAAAGAACAGATTGGAAACTTCCCATCTGCCTCATTGAATTTATTTTTTATTGTTACTTCGTTAATCTTTTACGCGTAACAGGGATATTTAACATTTACTTACGTAATTTTTCTGACTTTCACACTTCTCCAACTATCTTTCCTATTATCAATACATTAAAA
Source organism: Turicibacter bilis (assembly GCF_024499055.1). Classification (NCBI taxonomy): domain Bacteria; kingdom Bacillati; phylum Bacillota; class Erysipelotrichia; order Erysipelotrichales; family Turicibacteraceae; genus Turicibacter; species Turicibacter bilis. Next base: position 1,825,504 of record NZ_CP071249.1, read on the forward strand.
CGAGTTACTCTAAATATCCTACGATTTGTTCCCTTTGGCCTTTTAGTTGCTCTACTCAAACAATCAAGACGAAACATTTTAATTGCTTCCCTTATTATCTCAGTGACAATTGAGGCACTTTAATATTATAATGGTCGTTTTGCTGATATTGATGATATCATTTGGAATATTTCAGGTGCATTAATTAGTTATCTCATCTATCTTAGTTATCGAAAAATAAAAGATTTACTCATGATTCCAAAAGCAGCTACAAATTAGCTGCTTTTTGCTTGTTCGTTTAAAAAGTTTTCAATTCCTTCCATAATACCAGTCACCACTTTATCTTGATAGCCTTTAGTTTGAATAAGCTCACGTTCAGTATCATTTGAGAGATAGGCACTTTCAATTAAACAAGCTGGCATTTTAGATTCTCGAATAACGACTAGATTAGTTACTGCCCTAACATGACGATCTTTAGCTTGTGTATAATTAATCAGCGCTTCTTGAATACAGTTTGCTAATTGATCATCGTGTGTTTCTTTCCCAGGGTTATAAAAAACTTCAATCCCATGAACACTCGAATCTTTAAAGCTATTTTGATGAATACTAATAAGTAAATCACCTTTCGCTTTATTGGCTAATTTCGTGCGATTAATTAAACTAATCGCTGTATCATCGGTTCGGGTCATCACAACTTTATAGCCTTTTGTTTCTAATCGTTTTTGTAATTTTAGTGCGATTTGAAGATTAATATTTTTTCCTGAACTCCTTGTTTAACACTACCTGGATCCGTTCCACCATGACCCGCATCAATAATAATAATTTTTTTAGTGGAACTCAAGAATCGATCCAACCATTGTGTTTTTTGTACCGGAGCAGCAAAACCTATTTGAAACGGAATAAATAAAAGACCTATCATAAGAAAAGCGATGATAAATCTAGTAACATGTTTAGATTTTAATTGATTGATCAAATTTCATCTTCCCTTCGTCTGATAGCTAATTGTTTTGTCGAATATAAAACTATTATGTAGTATAGTTAATTCTCTCCAAAACATACGATAAAAGAAAAACCAGAATGTTCATATCATCATTCTGGATTTCGGTCTAATTCATTTAAGAATTCTTCAATTCCTACTACTATTCCTTTCACTACTTTATTTTGATAATCGTCCGACATAATCAAATCAAGTTCATCATCATTAGAAATAAATGCTGTCTCGACTAACACAGCGGGCATTATTGTTTCACGTGTCACGACTAAACCATTATCTGAGTGAATTCCGCGATTTTTTGCCCCTGTTTCATTAATTAGTGACTCTTGAATCATTTGCGCTAATTGTTGATCGTTTGTTGTTTTGTCACTATTGTAATATACTTCTATTCCATGAACACTTGCATCTTGAGCATAGCAATTTTGGTGAAGACTAATAAATAAGTCTGCCTCTTTTTCATTGGCGAAATCTGAACGTTCTCTTAGAGAGAGAGAGTTATCATCTTCACGAGTCATTAAAACAGAATATCCATTTTCATGTAATACTTCTTGAAGTTTTAAGGCAATTTCTAAATTAATATCTTTTTCTAAAATACCATGACTATCACTTCCCGGATCAATACCCCCATGACCCGCATCAATAATAATCAATGGCTGAGTAGTGGTAACGGTGCGTTCAGTTTCATAATAAGATTGTGCAATCATAGTTTGCGAGGTTTTTGAATAATAAATTGATAATGCAAGACCGCCCATGATTGCTACCATTAAGAATAATGAAATTAAATGAAGCTTCATTAAGCGCCTCTTTCGGTTTCTTCTCATACGGTTCTCCTTTCTCTTTTAACCCTTTTGATTTAAGGAGATTGTAATACACAAACCTTAGAAAAACCTTAAACATCCTTTTTGATGACATTTTTCCTGTCGAAGATACGACTATTATGTAGTATAGTTTATTTCGACTGAACAATACTATGAAGAGGCGAACGCCTGAATTTTTTTAAAAGATGGAGTGAATCACATGCTTAGAAAACTCGATCATCGATATATGGGTGGCGCTGTTTATGATTGGTTAGAAACAACCTATCATTTTTCATTTGCCGATTATTATAATGAAGCAAATATTAACTTTGGAGTTCTTCGTGTCCTAAATGACGATATAATCGCTCCTCATACCGGATTTGATACACATCCCCATAAAGACATGGAAATCATCACTTATGTCATTGAGGGAGAACTCACTCATAAAGATAGCATGGGGAATGTCGGCGTCTTAAAACGTGGACAAATGCAATATATGAGTGCGGGAACAGGTATTACTCATAGTGAGTATAACAATACTGACATTCCTTTACGCTTACTTCAAATTTGGATTGTACCGGATAAAAGAGGGCATCAACCAACATATGGCGAATATCACTTTGACTGGGAAGCACGTCATAACCAATGGCTTCATATGGTTTCTGACATCCACGAGGATGCTCCTATCACTATTAATCAAGATGTGAATATTTATACCATTTTATTAGATGAAGGAAATATCGCTGATATTAATGTAGCCTTTGGACGTCAAGCCTATCTCATGCAAATCGAAGGCTTCTCAACGGTCAATGAGATTGCTGTAAAAGAAAAAGATGCGCTTGAAATTATCGAAGATAATATTCATATTGAAGCAACTCATACGTCACACTTCATTGTTATCGATATGCCAAAATCCTCTCATCCTTATATGTAAAAAAGCAAAGGCTAGTGCCTTTGCTTTTTAAACTTTTCCTCTTTTTTCTTTCAATTAAACATGTTATGTTAAGACCAAAAGGGGGGAATTGTTAGTATGAGAACACTTCAATTTTTAATCGGATTTTTACTCATTTTAATAGGTGGATTTTCGCTTATCACATATACCTTTCATTTAAATAACGAGCTCATTCATCATCTATGGTTTTTATGCGTGTTAATCCCAGGTCTTTACTTTGAGATGAACTATTTTCAAACGAAAAAAAATCCTGGGCAACTAGTCCCAGGAGGAATTTTAACCGTAATTGGATTATTATTTTGTTTTGAAATTTTAACAGAATGGCATTATTCTAGTTATACGTGGCCTGTTTACTTACTAGCTGTAGCATTTGGATTGTTACAACTTTATTCATATGATCATAAAGACAAAGGACTCTTAATTCCCATTACGATTCTTTGCTTCATTTCACTTCTTTTTTATGTTCAACTTTTCATTTCATCATCACTACTACTTGCTATTTGCTTAATTATCATTGGACTTTATATTCTCTTTCAAAAAAGATAAGGTACGAGGTTTATCCTCGTACCTTTTATTGATTATTAGATAAAAAAAGACTTAAGCCAAAGCTTAAGTCTTAATGATTAAATTAGAATCCTGGTAAGAAGATTGAAGCACCAGGTCCTAATGGTAAGTTACATACGAACCATACAATTAATAATAATGTCCATCCGATTAATAAGAATACTGAGTAAGGAACCATTGTTGAAATTAAAGTTCCGATTCCTGATTTCTTATCGTATCGAGCAGCAAATGTTACGATTAATGCGAAGTAGCTCATTAATGGAGAGATTAAGTTTGTTGTTGAATCTCCGATACGGAAAGCCATTTGTGTGAATTCTGGTGTGAATCCAACTTCCATTAACATCGGAACGAATACTGGAGCTAAGATTGCCCATTTAGCTGAAGCTGATCCCATGAAGATGTTAATGAACGCTACAACTAAGATGAATAAGATGACTAATGGAATACCTTGTAATCCGATTGCTTTTAACATCTCTGCACCTTTGTTTGCAATGATTGTTCCTAAGTTTGAATAATTGAAGTAAGCAACGAATTGAGATGCGAAGAATACTAACACAATGTATGATCCCATTGAAGCCATACTTTTACCCATTAAGTTCATGACATCTTTATCATTCTTAACCACTTTAGCTCCAACTCCATATGCAATCCCTGCAATGGCAAATACTAAAGCAATGATAAGAACCATTGAATCCATGAATGGTGATTTTAAGATTCCTTGAATCCCTGCATCAGTTCCACGTAAGAATCCGTTAGCTGGAACGACTAATGCTGCTAAACCTGCAACTGATAATAATGTTGCGATTCCAGCGAAACGTAACCCGCGTTGTTCTTCTTTAGAAACTGTCATTGCACTTTCTTCAACTGTCGCATCACCTGTATATTTTCCTAAACGTGGTTCAACGATTTTTTCAGTTACAATTGTACCGATAACTGTAATTAATACTGTTGAAGCGATTAAGAACCACCAGTTACCTGTCATCTCTACTACATAATTTGGATCGGCTAATTTAGCACCTTCTGTTGTTAATCCTGCTAATAATGAATCAGTAGGACCAACCATCACGTTAGCACTGAATCCACCAGATACCCCGGCGAATGCAGCTGCAAGACCTGCAATTGGGTGACGTCCCATACTTAAGAAGATAATAGCTCCTAATGGGATTAACACAACGTATCCTGCATCAGATGCGATACTTGATAAAACCCCTGCAAGTACAACTACAACTGTAATTAAACGTTTTGGAGTACTCATTACTAATTTCTTTAATAATGATCCAATTAAACCTGTTCCTTCAGCAAGTCCAACCCCAAGTAAAGCAACTAATACTGTTCCAAGTGGGGCAAACCCTGTGAAGTTTGTTACTGCTGATTTAAATAAATATTGAACACCTTCTCTTGATAAAAGGCTTTGAACTGTTACCGTCATTTCTTCAACCGTATTCGTCGTACGATTGATCCCCTCATAAGTTACTGATACACCTGCAGCTGATAAGATAGCTGATAAAACAACAATTACTGCACTTAAAATTAAGAAAATTGTTGCTGGGTGTGGTAATGCATTACCGACTTTTTCTACCCGGTCTAGAAGAGTTAATTTCTTCTTTTTCACTTTCTCACTCATAGAATACCTCCTTGATTTCAATCCCTTTCCCATAATTTGGGTGAGGTAGTTTATATGGTTAAACATATCTAATTATATCTATAAAATTCGACTAATTTCCACTGTATTTTTTTTCCATATGGTTAAAAATACATTATTTTTCTACAATTTTAGGCATAACATTGTATATTATTTGTCAAAATACCAACTTATATCTATACTAATATCATTCAATCATATAAATTGTAAAAAAATAATAAAATTTGATTTCAAAAATTGAAAGGAGGTAATGATTCTTGAGTCATCTCATCATTTTAATACTTTCACTTAGCACGATTATGATTTTAGCTTACCGAGGATACTCGACAATTATCACCGCCCCCATTATTTCACTCATAACTTTATTTCTGACTTTTGGATTAGATAGTCATCTGATGGCTAACTATACTCTAGTGTATATGGACGGATTTGCGGGATTTGTTAAAAACTATTTTCCACTATTTTTAACAGGAGCAATTTTTGCTAAGTTGATGGAGGAAACGGGTTATGCGCATGCAATTGCTCACTTTATAACCAAATGGATCCAACCTAAGCGAGCGATTTTAGCCGTTGTCCTTTCCGGTGCACTCCTAACTTATGGAGGTGTTTCTCTTTTTGTCGTTGCTTTTGTTCTTTATCCCATTGCAACATTACTCTTTAAAGAAGCCGATATTCCAAAACGACTCATTCCTGGAACAATTGCTCTTGGTGCTTTTACATTTACGATGACAGCTTTACCAGGAAGTCCTGAAATTCAAAACGTTATTCCTATGACTTACTTCAAAACAGATACTTTTGCTTCTCCAATTATTGGCCTCATTGCTAGCATCTTGATGTTTACTTTAGGAATGATCTACCTAAACTTTCGAGCAAAATCTGCCCATAAAAATCATGAGGGCTATGGGTTTAATGAAGAAATGAAATCAAAAACGTCTTCTAAAAAACCATCAATTTGGTTAGCTATCTCCCCGATTGTAATCATCTTCACCTTGAACCTCTTCTTCTCAAAAGTCTACTATCCGAATGTAGATGGGACTTATCTAGAATCATTCAATACAACACTCGATAGTATGTCTGGAACATGGAGCGTTATTATCTCAATCGCAATTGCGATTTTATTTATCCTTTTATTGAATATCAAAAAAATTAAAAACCTCCAATCTATTTTAGATACCGGAGTTAAAAATTCATTTATTCCCCTTTTAAACTCAAGTGCTATTGTCGGTTATGGAAGTATCATTAAAACACTTCCTATTTTCCTTGGAATTCAAACCATGATTTTAAACCTTTCACCGAATCCAATTATTGCTGAGGCCCTTTCAGTTAATATCATTTGCGGTCTAACTGCCTCTGCCTCAGGTGATCTTGGAATTACCTTAAATGCTTTAGCACCAACATTTTTACAAATGAGTGAGCCTCTTGGAATTACACCAGAAATTCTACATCGTATTGCGTCTTTATCATCTGGCGGGTTAGATACACTTCCTCATAACGGAGCCGTCATTACAACACTAGCGATTTTTGGCCTAACACACAAACAAGCTTATAAAGATATCTTTGTGACATCCGTTGTTATTCCAATCTTCGTTACTTTCTTGATGGTATTAGGGACCTCTCTAATTTTTGTATAAAATAAAAACGCCGATTCATCGGCGTTTTTTTAATCTTATTAAGTAATAAAATCCGACTCCAATCCCACCACAAGTTATCCCTACCATTAGATGATTAAAAATAAATCCCATCATCATCATTAAAATCATCCCTATGATCAAAATACTATTCTCTATTAAATCATCTTCAGACGTCTCAACTTCTTGTTCATAAAATCCTAAACGCTCTAATGTTCTGAGGTTAATTCGATCTCTTAATAATTCATCTAAACTTACATTAAACCAATCTGATAATGCCATTAAACTATGCATATCTGGTATTTCGTCCCCTTCTTCCCACTTTGCAACTAACTGTTGTGGAACACCAATTTCTTCTGCCAGTTTTTCCTGGGAAATCCCTTTCGCTCTTCTTAATAATTGTAGTTTTTCGTTAAACTCCATCTCTTATCCCCCTTTTTACTTCTATCGTATTCATTTTCTATAATAGATATACATTTCTCATCAAGACAGGAACCTATTTACTACTTTTCTACTATGATATAGAAGCGATAGAAATAAGGAGGAGGACAGTATGGACTACCAAAAAGATTTAGATGCCTTTTATGATTCTATTAATGTTGATTATGCGGCCTATGTGGCTAATACTCTTTCTCAGTTTGGATCAAATGAAACTCTTGGATTTCGAATGGCTGGTTCAGAAGCAGAACTTGCAGCCGGTCATTTTTTATACCAAGAATTTAACAGCATTGGTTTAAAAAATGTTCGAAAAGAAAAAGTAATCGTTGATTCATGGGAGTTTAAGAATGGAGAGCTCTATTATCTAGATCAAAAGAATACACCCAAAAAAATCACTTTAAGCGCCTATGCAAGCAACTGTATTCGTGAGAATAAAACCTTTGACCTTGTTTATGTGGGGAAAGGAACAAAAAAAGATTACGAGAACATCGACGTTAAAGGAAAATTAGTACTCATTGATTTAGACTCTTATATTGGTTGTCAAATTGGTATTTGCGCCTTACAGGCCAGACACAAAGGAGCTTATGGAATCATTGCTGCTCCTATAAATGAAAATCAAAAACTTCCAACTGATGCGCTCACTTATGAAAACTTTACGGCACCCGCTGATATTCCAGCCTTTTCGATTAGTTTAAAAGATGGTTATATTCTTAAAACATTATTAATTCAATCACCTTCTTCTAAGATTTCGGTTATCTTGAATTGTTATAGTAAAGTTTCACCTGATAGTACCTCATATAATATTATTGGTGAGATTCCAGGTAGAGATACCAATGATATTATTTTAGTTATGTCTCATTATGATGGATTATTTCACAATTTTCATAGCGGAGCTTGTGGGTGTGGTTTACTACTAAGCTTAGCCCGTGCTTTAATTAATAGTCATTATATTCCGAGTAAAACAATTATCTTCATTGCCCATAGTGCGAAAGAATGGGGATTAACAAATTCCTCTTTCAATTGGTCCATTGGTGGATATCAACAGATTACTAAAAATCATCCTGAATGGGCCGAAAAAGCATTCGTTGCTATTAATTTAGAAGGTTTTGTCGCTCATGATGAATACGATTATCATCATATCCGTACGGCTTATGAATATAAGGAATTGGTTAATGCGATTCAAAAAATTGTAACGGGCTGTCCTTATAAACAAGGTTGTCTCATTGATGCACCAACCACCATCTTAAGTGATGACTTTGCCTACTCTCAAAGTGGGGTACCTACGATTATTAGTTATCGCCCAATTAACGAGAACCATTTAACGACTTATCAGACAAACTATGACCTAATTCACAATCACTTTAGTCGATCAGCTTTTGAATATTGTCATAAACTATATGGAACGATCATCATTTTATTTGATCAAATGAAGATTAAGCCCTTCAATTTTGAGAAACTGTTTCATGCCTTAGAAGAAAGTCTCGACTTTGAATCTTATCATCATTATAAAGAGCTCTATTTCCTCATCCATGATGCGAAATGGTGCGCTAAAAATCTTTATGAGTTTACTCAACGTAATCACTTTACTGATTCTGAAGCGAAATATATTAATCAACAGCTTCACTATCTCTACTTAATGATTCAGCAATCTTTTGTACGACTTTCATGGTATGGAGCAAATATTTTCCCACACGAAGCTCATCAAGAAAATATCCTTCATCTTCGTGAGGCGATTCGACTATTAAAAAAAGAAAAGCTAAAATCTGCCGTTGAACAGCTTTGTCGAGTTGACCTGAATCTCTATGCCTTCTACTTCGATAAAAAAACATATCAATTCTATATTCATCAGTCCTGTCATCAAGATGACGAACATTTAACTTGGGGACGAGATTTATTATTAAGTGAGCTCGATCTTTATGATATTATTGAAACGCTTCAGCGTAAGCATTCTTGGGAAGATATTTATGTTGAAATCCAGCATCTAAAAGAGATCTTAAAAGAAGAAGAGTTTCGCCAAGAAAAAGTGATTGAAGAAGAAATGGTGCATCTTAAACAAATCATTGATTGGATGCGCTCATTGTATCGACGTCCATAAATGCATAGTATAATAATCTATATAGAAACAGAAATGTATTTCATCATTCTATATCAGTCTTAGTTAATCGATTGGTTTAATACTAAGACAGACTATAGTCCAGCTAAAAGTTTTCCGATATGAAAAACTTATCTGGACTTATATATATACATAGCAAAATGTATTTCATATACTAACCATCAGGCTTAGTACACAAGTCTTTTTGATAAAAAGGCCAACTATAGTAGGGCTGGGGCACCTAGCGATTTCTCAAAGAAATCTAATCCCCCACTACTAGGGCATGGGCCACCTGCCGTTTCCAACGGAAATGTATCCTCCGCTGGTAGGGCATGGGTTACCTGCCATGCGAAGCATTTATCCTCAACCGGCAAGACTTTAGTTTTTACGATGTTAAAAACTTATCTGGACTTATATATATCATTGATAAGGTTGTGATTGTCATGCAAAAATTCAATGCAAAAATTATCGAAGCACCAAGAGGGGGAGCCTACGTTGAAATTCCCTTTAATGTTGAAGACATCTACCATGCAAAAAGAGTTAAAGTAAAAGCCTTATTTGAGACGATTGAATATCGTGGATCACTTGTTAAAATGGGAACTGATTGTCATATTCTTGGCATGCCAAAAGCCATTCGCGAGAAACTAAATAAACAAATTGGAGATTCAGTGTCTGTGACCATTGAAAAAGACGAAGAAGAACGAATCATCGAACTTCCAGTGGAATTTAAAGAAATCCTCCATCAGGAAACTGAAGCATTAGCCTTTTGGGAGACACTCTCATACTCTAATCAAAAAAAGTATATGACTTGGATAACTTCTGCTAAAAAAGAAGACACAAAAATGAAACGAATAGAGTCAGCTATCCAAAAATTAATCAATAAAGAACGCTATGTTAGATAACGTTATTGATAAGTGGGATAAAAAAATGGATTGGATAAGGTTAAATATAAAGTCATTTTTGTAATAACTTTTGTAAGAAATTAAATACTGTTCATAAATTTATAACCGAAAAAATGAGTTGTGCAAAAAGCACTACAAAAACAAAGAAGTTTTTAATAGAAAAGTCTCAGAATCATTGATCATAACAAAAAAGCAGCCATTATAAAAATGACTGCTTTTTGTTTGTAAAAACTGAGGTAAATTTAGTTGTTCAATCCTAAACCTGAAACTATTTAGTATTTAAACTGACTCAACATATAAATGTCTAAGACACTTAACCTAAAGCTACAAACAATAATGCAAAATATAATAGAGGAATTAGGTTTAATACTAGTCCTAAAAGACTTACCCACTTTTTCTCATATTTCAAAAATAGCGATAATATAGATAAGACTATCCCGATAATTCCTAATACAATCATAGCTATCATCGAAGAAGTTAAATAAGCAAATACTAAAATATTTAATAGACATCCAATAACAATACTAACTAATCCTAATTTTTTAGATAAACTAGTCATGATTTCCATTCCTCTTTTAAAAAATATTATACATATATTGTAACAAATAAAAAGAAAAGATTCAAAAATTTAACACTTCAATACACCGAAATAACAGGAAGGTAGCTGTCGCATTTATACATGTAAAGGAATTGCCTCAGAATTCACTATTAAATGATATCAGTTCCATTAATTTTTTCATATCGTAAAAAATGAGTCTTCACCAGAAATGGTGCTTGACTAAATAAATGCTTATATTTACCTATAAAAAAAACATCTAAAATCTTGTACTTTAGTAAGTGCGACCAAACCAAAGTTAGGAGATTTTAGATGCACTTACATCATATCAATGATTTAATTCAATTACAAGATGTTACAGTCAGTAACTATCATATTTCTGAAGATCATGTTTTATTTTTAAGCCTGTGTCCAACAAAGAGTAAACAACCTTGTCCTTGTTGCCATACTCAAGCATTTGTTATTTGTAAAGGTAGCCGTCAAAAACTACGTCAAGTTAGACATTTACGTTGTTTCAATCGTGAAACCATTTTATTGATTCCGATGAAGCGGCTTTTCTGTAAACAGTGTGAAGTTTCTTTTTTGACAGGTAAAACTCGTTATACAAACGATTATAAACGTGAACTTTCTAAACCGTTAGTCGGTACCACTGTTAAACAACTAACAGATACGTTCAAGGTCCCTTACTCAACCGGTGAACGCTTCATTAAGCAACATCTTGCTCATTTAATTCCGTCTATTCAAAGAAAAGTGATAACTGCTGCTCAAGGATCAACTCGGCTCATATTAGGCATTGATGATTTTGCGATTCGAAAAGGTCATACTTATAATACAGGATTTCATGACCTAAGAAATGGTAGCCTGTTAACATTAGTCATGGGAAGAACTTATCAAACGTTAATTCAAAATCAAGGCTTAATGAATCAACTCAAAGAATTGAAACCCTACGCTGTTGTGATGGATTTAGCACGTTCTTATCACAAGTTTGTCACTAACACCGGAAAATCGCAAATATCTGAAACGAAATAAAAACCTTATCGGTAAACGATATGATTCTTTGAGCGAGAAAGAAGAACGAAAATTAGGAAAACTTCTAAGCTATTCAAAAGAACTGACGGAAGTGTATGCCATTAAAGAATCACTGATTAATTGGTATGAATTAAGTAATGAAACAAATTCTTATAGACGTTTAATTCAATGGATTGATCGAGCTAAAGCCCTAAATATTCCTGAATTAACTGAAGCACTTAAACCTTTTAAAAATTGGACAGAAGAAATTTCTAATTACCATAAGTGTCGTTACACAAATGGTGCAGTAGAAGGACGAAATAATAAAATTAAAACATTAATTCGAAGAAGTTATTTTCTTCCGAATCGAACGATCTATGAGAATAGAATCTTCTTAGAATGTAATGAGCGATTTTTTATAGATGAATTAAGTGTCAAGAACCAATTTTGGTGTTGAGCCTAAAAAATTTTAATGAAAATATATAATATATTGATAGCATATCAATGTTTTCATGAGTTTAGTTTGAAATAAATAATTTGAAACAACACGTCGATGATTGGACTTAACGTGAGTTATTCTCTATAATGGATAATTGAAAAGCTTAACCAAAATAGAGAAATGAGGGAAAAATAATGAAATTAGAAAAAATTCAAAAACCAGATTACTTAAAAGTTCGTCATGCAATGATTGCAGGGGCTCGTACGATTGAAGATGTTAAAGTAATGACAGATCTTGATACAGTGGAATACGAAAACGACATTAAAGCTATCTTAGCAAGTATCTGTGGATGTAAAGGAACTTCATTAGAACAAGTAGTTACTTTAGCAACTGAAGGAAAAACAGTTGAAGAAATCAAAGAAATTACAGGAACTGCTACAGCTTGTGGACGTTGTATTCATTTATTAGAAGCTGTTGTGGCTGCCAAAAAATAAAACTCCATCACTGGATGGAGTTTTTTATTTTGTTTTTAAATAAAAAACGGTAATCTGTGGCACATTGAACAATCGAAAAGGTGCTTTTGTATTTCCAATTCCCGTATTAACATATAAATTCATATCACGATTAATCTCATAAAACCCACGTACATATTTTTCAGCTAACGCTGTTGTCATTAAAGGTCCAACAAACGGGATGTATACCTGTCCTCCATGACTATGTCCCGCTACCACTAAATCGACTGGATAATTGATAAAATCATCAGCTAAATCAGGCTCATGTAACATTAAAACATTAAGGTGATTTTCTTGTATGCCTTTCATTGTCTGAACCGAATCATAATATCCAATCAAGGCATCATCAGCTCCAAAGAGACTAAGCGTCGTTCCTTTAATATTCAACGTTTCATGATTATTGAGTAACACGTTAAAACCAGCTGATTCCATTAAATCTTCATAAAAACGTTCAGCTCCCCCACCATAATCTCGATTCCCAAAAACAGCGTATTTTCCAAATTTAGATTTGATTTTAGATAAAACGATTGCTATTTCATCGATAGCTCCATCATAATTAGCCGCATTATCCATTAAATCACCCGTAAATAAAACGAGATCTACGTCTTGTTCATTGATTTTATCAACGACTTCTTGTAAATCTTCAAGCGTAAAAAAGTCACCTATATGTGTATCTGAAAATTGCACGACTTTAATCGCTTCGCCTTGAATTTTACTAAGTGGCACATCATGAAAAATCACTCGTAACAACTTTGGTTCAACAAAGGTTGAATAAAGTATGATTAAAATTCCAAATAAAATCAAATACCCTAATCGCTTAAAAAATACTTTCATCTGCTCATCCTCTATACTCTCGTTTGTTATCTTTACAAAATTATATTGTACTCCCCTTAAATTTAAATCACAAATACTATTTTTAAATTAATTTCACTTTAAATGTCGAAAGATTTATTAATCTATTTAATCCTTATTAATTGCTTTTATTTGGAAATTTTAGTATAATAAGCTCAATCATATTTTATAATTAAGAAAGGATGACGCCAGATGAATTCAACATTAACTAATCTGTATGATTATAGCTATTATTGTTAAGTTTGTATTTATGCTTGGAGTCATTCCCATCATAGGTACAAACTTTTAGACGTTTGTCTCTATGATGGCTATCTCTTATATAAAATAGATGCCACATAGATAAAAAACTATGTGGCCCTTTTATTAAAAGCTTATCGAATTACCACATAGTCTATTGAAACTATGTGGTTTTTTTATTCATACGATAGAAAAGAGGAGAAAAAAGATGAAGCAAAAAAAAGATATCATTATTGTAGGATTTGCATTATTTTCAGTATTTTTCGGAGCAAGTAATTTAATTTTCCCACCATTTATCGGGGTTACTTCCGGAAGTGAATGGTTAACAAGCTTTTTAGGGTTTGTTTTAGGGGATGTCGGAATTATTTTACTTTCAATTTATGCCATCGCTAAATGTGGTGATTATCAATCCATTGTTGGACGTGCAGGTAAAAATTTTGGACTAAGCCTAGAAATTATTATGATGCTTTGTTTAGGGCCAATTTTAGCTATTCCTAGAACAGCCGCAACTACATTTGAATTAAGTATTACACCATTAATTCCAGGAGTAAACTCAGTCTTTTTCTCAATTATCTTCTTTGCCTTAACCCTTATATTAACGATTCGTCCAACAAAAGTAATGGATATTATCGGGAAGTTCCTAACTCCTGTTTTATTAATTTGTCTAGCTTTCTTGATTGGAAAAGGAATTATATCTCCACTTGGAACATTAAATAATGAAATTGAATCGAATGAATTATTCGTCACTGGATTAACACAAGGATATCAAACAATGGATGCTTTAGGAGTTGGAGGAATCACTGCATTCATAATAGCTTCCTTCAAAGGAAAAGGATATACCTCACAGGAAGAACGTATTAAGTTAACGATTAACGCAACGATACTTGCTTGTTGTGGGCTGGCCTTAATATATGGTGGGTTAACTTACTTAGGGGCAACTGTTTCTAATCAATTTGATGCCACTGTTTCTCAAACTGCTTTATTAGTTGCAATTACTCATCAATTAATGGGACAATCAGGAACAATTATTTTAGGTATTATTGTCGCATTAGCTTGCCTAACAACAGCAATTGGTCTAACTTCTATTACAAGTAAATATTTCGAAGACGTGACAAACAAAAAACTAAAATATGAACACATCGCTATTTTTATTTGTACCTTTAGCACAATTGCCTCAACAATTGGAGTCGATCAAATTATTGCGCTATCAGTTCCTATCTTAACTATCATTTACCCAGTATCCATTATCCTAGTTATTTTAAGTGTCTTAAAAAAATTCTTTAGTAACAATTTATCCTTCGTTTTTGCAGGATACACAACATTACTAATCAGTGCTCTATCTGCCGCTAATGTTTCATTTATGAATGAACTACCTTTAGCAAATTTAGGTTTAAACTGGCTTCTACCATCTTTACTTGTCGCAATAGTAGGAGAAATGATTGGCACTAAAAAATTATTAACCGTCAAAAGTCCTATTAAAGAATTATAAATAGGTATATTAACGGAGGTAATCTCTCATTCTAAAAATATAATCTATACAGAAAGGAAGCATTGCCGATGTCTTTACCAAGAGAAGAATATATTGAAATTCGTCATGCTCAAGCTAAAGGAGCTCGTACGATTGATGACATCTTAAAAATGACGTCCATTCAAGCTGATACTCCTGAAAAAATGAAAGAAATTGAGGATGTTCTATATCTTGCATGTAGCTGCAAAAAGGTATCAGTTGAAGAAGTAGCGATTGCTGTTCAAAATGGTGCAGATACAGTTGAAAAAATCCAAGAGCTTACAGAAGCAGGGACAGTCTGTGGACGCTGCATCCCAATCTTAGAAAATATTTTAGAACTTAAACATTAAAGACCTTGCGGAGCAAGGTCTTTTTCATTACATCATATTTTTTAAACGTTGCATCACTTGTGGATAACTTTGATATTCCTTAATTTTATTGTAAATATTGCGTCATCCGTTTACATTAACAGATTCATTAAGTTGATAAGAAAAAGGGGTTATCTATTTTGAGATAGTCCCTTTTATTTTAGTTGAACTTGAATTTGAATTTGCGTTAAATAATTATCGTATCCAATAACTGAAATTTCATCTAGAATAAACTCTTCGTAGGAATAACCTGAGAATTCCAGGTTATTTTGTTTAGCAAATTCAATCATTCGATCATAGGTTTGATACGTTGTATCGTATGACCCACGATGATAAGCAATCAAATATAATCCTTTTGGTTTCAAAAAAACCGTCTGAGCTTGAGTGACATCTTCGATTCGAGAATAAAAATGAGTATAGTCTAGATACTCTTTCTTAGCTAACCGCTGTGGATCAATCATGACTCCTACAGAATCCCAAGTCGTATATGAATTAAAATCTTCCCGCTTCATAAACTCAGATAAATGATCAAAAAATTCTCGATGATTAAATTGATCTAATTCAGGACTAATCATAAAATATTCTGCTTCCATCTGCTTTAACTCAATTTCATCGCCTATTAACAAGATCGCTCGTTTTGTCATTTCGACTTTTTCATGCATGATTTGTTTTAAAGTCTTTAAATGTTCAATTTCTCGATCAATTTGATCTATCTTCTGAGAAAAAAGGTGGATCAGTTGTTCTGGACTGCGACTATCTAAATAAGTTTTAATTTCTTGCAGTGACATTCCCATTTCCTTTAATACCGAAATCACCCCAAAAACTTCAAACTGTTGATAACTATAGTAACGGTAACCATTAGGCTTTTTAATCGCTGGTTTAAAAATTCCAATCTCATCGTAATGAAAAAGGGTCTGCTTTTTAACCCCCCAAAGTTTTGCAAATTCTCCAGTCGTAAAATACTGATTCATACCTCATGCTCCTCTTGACTATACGGTAACCATATACTTTATGATAATTAAGAAAGGTGGGATTAACCTAATGAATACAGATAGTAAACAGTTAACCTTTAAATCATTTATGGCTTTTACAACGCCAACGATGATTATGATTGTTTTTTTATCACTTTACACGATCATTGATGGAATTTTTGTCTCACGATTTGTTGGACAAAATGCATTATCAGCCATTAATATCACGCTTCCACTGATTAGCTTAACGTATGGGATTGCATTTATGTTTGCAACCGGTGGTAGTGCCATTGTAGCAAAAAAATTTGGGGAAGGCAATTCGTTGGAAGGGAAACAAAATTTCTCATTCATTGTTTTATGCAGTGTGATTATTGGGATGTTCTTAATGATTATAGAACTTACATTTCTTACAAATCTACTAAAGCTTCTTGGTGCAACAGAGAATCTTTATTCTTATTGTTATGAGTATGGATTTATTATCACTTTATTTACGCCAATTGCAATCCTAAAATCATTGTTTGATTATTTCATGGTGACCGCAAACAATCCTAAATTAGGACTCATAAATACGTTAATTGGTGGATTTACGAATATGATTCTTGATTATGTCTTTATCGTTGTTTTTAATTTAGGGATTTCAGGCGCTGCGTTAGCAACAGGGATTGGACTTTTAATTCCTTCTATGATTGGTTCAATCTATTTCATGAACCAAAAAAATTATCTTCATTTCACGAAGCCTAAATTAAAATGGGATGTTCTCATTCAAAGTATGTCAAATGGATTATCAGAAATGGTCACAAACTTATCCACAGCTGTCACGACACTTCTTTTTAATCTAATGATGATTAAGTATTTAGGTGAAGATGGGGTTGCTTCGATTACCATTGTTTTATATGCTCAATTCTTATTAATGTCTGTGTACTTAGGATTTTCATCAGGAGCAGCCCCTTTAATTAGTTTCAGTTATGGTGAAAACAATCATCCACAATTAAAACAATTAATCAAATATAGCTATCACTTCATTAGCGTTGCCTCAGTTGTAACGTTTGTACTTGCCTTAATTCTTGCGTCAACCATTATTAAGATATTTACCGGTGGTGAAACTGAGGTCTATCATATCACAAAAAGTGGCTTTTATCTGTTCTCCTTTAGTTTCTTACCGATTGGAATTAATATTTTTGCTTCCGCTATGTTCACTGCTTTTTCTAACGGAAAAGTATCAGCACTAATTTCAGTTTTAAGAAGTTTAATTCTCGTCATCATCGGTGTTATCCTCTTACCAATCCTCCTCGGAGTGAACGGTATTTGGTTAACCATCCCATTTGCTGAGTTCATCACTGTCGTGATTTCTATTAGTTTAACGAAAAGATATGCTAGTTATTATCATTATGAATAAAAACATTAAAGGGGCTGTCTCAAAATGAGATAACCCCTTTTCATTATTTAAATGTTAAATATTCCGCATAAACGTATCCAATTTCTCCTTCAAAAGAAATTTGAATCCATTCATCACTATAATAACGATCTAATACCTTAACCTTGTCTCCTGCATCTAAATTTCCGATGATATCTGTTCCTGTTGCTGCTTTCGCACGAACATTTACTCCATCAACATTACAATAAGCCTCATTATTATTTGTTTGAACTGGAGTTTGTTCCTGTTGTACTGGTTTTTCAGATTGTTGCTGCCCAGTTTCATGTGTTTGATCTGACGACTGCTCATTTGATGAATCTGTTGCTGGTGGTGTCACTTCTTCTTGCTTTTGATCAACCGATGTATCTTGATTTACATCTATTGAATCATCTGATGTTTCCACTTCAACTTTATCATAAGTTAAATAATCATTTTCAGATTTAGGTTGCTCATATGTAGCAGCCATAACACCTGTATAAACAATTAATCCCGCACCTAATGCTGTTAAAAGCCCGATAATTGAAACACCAAGCTTCTGTGTCCATGAAGTGACTTTTCCATCAAATTCATCTTTTTTCTTCGATTTCATCTTAATCCCTCCCGTGTTAAATCCTGTTGCAAAATCATTAAATAAATCGAGAATTTTATTATTTTAATTAATCATATCATAATTTAGTAGAATAATTATGTATTTTTCACTGACATTATCCCCCAATTAAAAAAGATTCAGCCTCAGTTTCCTACTGGACCGAATCTTTTATGCTTCAGTTTTCATCTTCTAAAAATTCAACTTGAGGCCGTGTTCCTACCCCATCATAAGTTATTAAATAATCGACTCGATTCTCTTTATACTCAATCACAATTTTAGTATGTGGAATGCCTTCCGGTAATGAACATTCTATATCTAAGATTTGACCATCTTCGACAATTTGTGTCTCTAATAAAGGAGTACCTTCAATTAACTTATCATCTTCATATCTAACTTGATAAATTGTAATCTTTGAGCCAATATGTTGTGGAATAACCAACAGTCGTTCATCACTTGGTTCTTGATTATATTCAATCACATCCAAATGGTCTACTATAGCTAATTGTTGCTCTGTTGGTTCATGAATAATAGCAGCGAGTTGTTTCTCACTCATCTGTAACTGTAGTAATTCCACTGCCTGATTGACCGTCGCACTCACAAGACAATCGACACGCTCCTCATTTTCGTCTGTTTGATTAATAGGTTCTTCGATTTGATCTGATTTTAAAACTGGTGTTTTAATTTCTACCTCGGAGTCAATAGGCGGCTTTTGTCCTTCAGCTGGAATATTTATAGAGGGTTGTGGATAAGTAATATCCATTGGTTGATTACTCGACTGACATGCTGATAAAATTCCAATTAAAATCCCTATTAACCCCCACTTTAATTTCATGATTCATCCTCCCTACAACGAGTTCTTTTACTAGTATTAGTCTATGCAACAGCAATTCAATCGAAACAAATCATCCCTATTTTCACTCTCATTTTTTCGACATAATCTTTATTTCTAGCGTCAGTAAACGCTTTTATTTAACAAGTGATGTATGATATGGTAGGATTATCATTTCTATCCTAGGGGGAATTTTTATGGCAATAGTAGAAGTAAATTTTCATTCAACATGTCTCAACCGAATGGTCACTTATAAAGCAATTATTCCAACCGAGCATCCAATCAAAAATCAACCCTTCAAAACACTCTATCTTTTACATGGATTTACAGATAATCATACTCAATGGTTGATGGGCTCACGTATTGCTCTACTTGCCGAGCAAGCTCGTCTAGCAGTTATTATGCCGGCAGGAGAAAATAGCTTTTATGTCGATGATGAACGACGTGGTCATCTATATGGTGAATTTATCGGTCGTGAGCTTGTAGAACAGACACGAGAAATGTTCCATCTTTCAACGAAACGTGAAGATACCTTTATTGCTGGCCTTTCAATGGGGGGATACGGAGCTGTTCGAAATGGCTTAAAATATCACGAAACATTTAGTCACATCGCTGGCCTTTCTTCAGCCTTTATCTTGGATCGTGCTCTAAACTCAACACCACATGCTGAATCGATTCTTGAACGTCGTTCCTATTTTGAAAGCATCTTTGGAAACTTAGATGAGCTCATCGGAAGTGATAAAGATTACAAAGCATTAATTCAAAAGTTAAAAAATGAAGCTGTGGATATTCCACAACTTTATCTCGCATGTGGAACAGAAGATTTCTTAATTGAACAAAATCGTGATTATCGTGACTTCCTAAAACAAGAAGCTATTGAATTTACATATGTTGAATCCCCTGGAATTCATGACTGGAAATTCTGGGATACCTACATTGAAAAAGTGATCGAATGGTTACCTTTATAAAATAGAAAGTTCGGCGAATGCCGAACTTTTTATTTATTTAATGAAAAGTAAAATTACTGATTTCCTATCAAATAGCCCATTTTATAAAATGATTAAACTTCTCACTTTTTCACTATAAAACCCATTTTTTCACTGTTTAAAGTTAATAAACGATAAACATACTATATATAAACTAAAATTAGCGACTTTTTATATGCGAAATATCTATTATTTTTTTCAAATTGTGAGGATATATTTCCAAA
The DNA here is from genome assembly GCF_024499055.1 of Turicibacter bilis. NCBI lineage: Bacteria > Bacillati > Bacillota > Erysipelotrichia > Erysipelotrichales > Turicibacteraceae > Turicibacter > Turicibacter bilis. The sequence continues at coordinate 1,845,984 of NZ_CP071249.1, forward strand.
ATACGATTGATAAACTAATAAAATATAAATCATTTTCAATGAATTTCTACTTTTTTTATATACTAATACTACCGAGATTTTTATGATTTTGTGCTATGCTAAATTCAAATAATATCGGTTCACAATGATGTTATAGAATGGAGTTTTTATATATGACAAAAACCTCTTCCTCAAAACTACATTTTACATTGCTTCTTCTCATTAATATCACGCTCTTATCCGCTTGTCACTCAGGTGATTTAAGTAAAGAAAATCGACTTAGCACCTCTGTTAATTTAAGCGATGCTCCCTTAGAAATCAATATTCTCGAAACAGGAAAATCGGATTGTATCGTTATTAAAGTTGAGGATAAAACGGTGATGATTGATACAGGTCTTGATCAAAATGGTGAAAAAATCGCAGATTTTCTAGAAAAAGAACAAATTGATGTCATTGATTACCTCATTATTTCTCATCTAGATAAAGATCATATTGGTGGAGCCGAAACTATTTTAGATGAAGTAGCCGTTTCAAAGGTGATTCAGCCTAACTATACCCGTGATACAAAACAATATAAACAATATACAGAAGCACTAAAAGACCATGAACTAAATCCCATTTATCTAGCAAATGATATGACCTTTAAACTGAATGATGCAACATTCATCATTTCTCCTCCATTACAAGAAGAATATGAACTATCTAATGACTATTCACTCATTACTTCTGTTTCATATGGAGACCAAAGCTTCCTATTTGCAGGAGATGCTGAAAGTATCCGCCTTAGCGAATTTTTAGCGACAAGTCCACTACACTATACATTATTAAAATTACCTCATCATGGTAGATATAGTGAAAAACTCGATGAATTATTAACAGCTATTTCACCAACCTATGGAATTATTACTTGTTCAGAAGAAGAATATGCGGATACAGAGGTGCTTGAATTATTAGCAAAACATCATGTCCAAACACTCATGACGAGTGATGGACCTATCGTCATTCGAAGTGATGGAAAAAATATTAGTGTGCATCAACAACTAAAAACGATTATTTCTTTCAAACAAAAAGGAGACTAAATTAACTTAGTCTCCTTTTCTATTGTTCAATTTGTTTAATTAATGCTTGTATCTCACCTTTTAATCTATCTGAACTCTGAATTAAGTCATTTGCTAACTCCTTGACCCCATCATCTTCCGTTTGTTGCAAAATACTATTCATAAAGATCGTCCACACCTCACATTGTTTTGACAATCGTGTTAAAAAGTCCATATCAATACTATTCCCAATTAAAACAGTAGGTTGCTCACCTTCAACTTTAAGATTCGTTAAAATTTGTTGATAAATCTCTTCATAGCTGGATAAATAGGTAGCTTCTTTGGTTTCATCATAAACAGGATTCTCACTAACCTTCTTTTGAACTTTATTAATTTTCTTTAAATTTAATTTTAACTCATCAACAAATTGGTCGACCGGCTCTTTTAACTCTTTTCGTTCACCGTACTGAAGTTCATTTTTAGATAAAGCAATTAATGCTCGTTGATATTGTAGCACTTGATTTAAAAAATCAGTATTTAAATCTCCTGTTTTTTCTGTAGAACCAAGGCTATCTTTTAGTTCGAGATAAATTAAATCAATTTTCTTCAAGTAATCACTTTCTTTTAAATTTGACTCATCAGCTGCCTTTACAGAATAGGTTAAAAGAAAAATTGAAATAAATGCGAACAATAGTTTTCTAAATAGTTTCATCATTTCACCGCCTCATTCATGCATTCATAATTATTATTTAATAATCATCTGCTATTTATGTAAGCTAAATGCTCCTCAAAAGATGTCGAACTTCTCTTTTATAATTTAACATTTTTTTTACACCGGATTAGGTATGCTTAAGATACAAAAATCCTACCAAATTATTTCCCAAACCGACAATACAAGTTAAATACATGTTAATTTTAATTTATAGAGCGTATCTATTAATAAATTCAATAAGCCATTTTCGAGATAGGGAGATAACTGGAAAAAGTGAGGTTAAAAAGTTTAAAAATACTTAATTTATAGTTTTATAATAGTGTTTGAAAATGAAGAATTGGTAGAATAATAGAGGAAAATAGGAAATCTGATAAAAAAGATAGCCCCAGTAGAGAAAAAAAGAGGACATAAAATAGAGAACACGAAAGAGGATATTAAAAACAAGAATAAAGAAGACTTAATAAAAAAGACTGATTTTATAAAAATCAGTCCAAAAATTGATTTCTTTATCGTCCCTTTATAAAAGTGAAGAAACTAAATAGCTAAGGATAAATAGTATTTTAAAAATAAAACAGAAGTCTAAAAGATTTGATTAGAATGCGTCTCTCTTTTCCATGTTATTGTTACTCCATCGATTACCTTAATTGAAATATAAAAATCTTTAATAAAATGAGCTAAATAATATCAAAATTCAACAAAATCAGTTATAATGTAGGCATAGTATTACTTCAATTTAATTAAGAGGAGTGATTAAAAATGGAGATGGAAAATAAAAAAACGAAAAAACGTGGTCTTGCTGCTCTTTTAATTACAGGAGCCGTTGTTGGAATTGGTGTAGGTACTACTCATGTAATCAAAAAAGTAGCTCAACAAAAAGCTAAAGCTGATGAAATGAAACGTCTAAAAGAGCTTGAAGATGAAGAGTTTGATGACTTATTTGAATAATTAAAAACACCTCAGTTGTTAACAGTTGAGGTGTTTTTTTAGCTCTTTTTTCTATAAAAACCCATATTTCAACAATTTTCGCACTAATTAAACTCCCTTTTTATCCACACTTTCACTAAATCTCCTATCCCGGCTTCCATCTGGATAAAGATCATCAATTCTTTTTCTTAATCTGTGGATGATTCTAAATGTTTAGGTATTTCCCCTTCAGGAATCGTTCCATCTAACGATAAATAATAGTGTCGAATTGGTTTTAACTCATCATCCAATTCATACACCAATGGTGTTCCTGTTGGGATATTTAAATTGGCAATTCCATCACTTGAAATGTTATCTAAATACTTTACCAGCGCTCTTAATGTATTCCCATGAGCCGCAATAATCACACGTTTTCCTGCTAATAAATCTGGCACAATATGTTCATGCCATTCTTCTAAAACGCGTTTTTCAGTATCAGAGAGGTTCTCAGTTAACGGTAATTCTTCTTCTTTTAAATCATGATACTTAAATTCATGTCCTGGATAACGTGGATCCTCTTTTGTTAACTCTGGTGGACGGACCTCAACATAACGACGCCATTTATGGACTTGTTCTTCCCCATAAATTTCAGCTGTTTTTTGCTTATTTAACCCTTGTAAGGCACCATAATGACGCTCATTTAATTTCCATGACTTATGAACGGGAATCCACATTAAATCCATCTCATGAAGAATAATCCACAGCGTTCGAATGGCGCGTTTAAGGCGTGACGTGTAGGCAATATCAAACTCAAGTCCATTTTCAAGTAGAACTTTAGCTGCCATTCTAGCCTCTCTTAATCCATTTTCAGATAATTCTACATCTGTCCATCCTGTAAATTTATTTTCTAAATTCCAAACACTTTCACCATGACGAATTAACACTAATTTAATCATTAAACAACCTCCTTTCTTTCTAAGTATATGTCTACTTTTGAAATAACTTTCTTTTATCATTAAATTTTCAACCAATTCTAGTGAAATTCTATCCCAATTAAAACTAATTAGTAACAAGCAGTTTTACTTCAATTAACTTGTTCTAAACAGATTTATATATATATCCTGATAAGTTTTTTATAACGTAAAAACTTTTAGCCTTAGTAGTGAGAGATTAGATTTCTTTCAGAAATCGCTAGGTGACCCAGTATTAAAAAGGCTTAAGAACTACGCCTAGTTCAAAAATGTGAACTACATTTCGTTATATATAGTGACTGTTTAATAACATATCTGTGACTCAGACCGACTTTAGGAATATTAAATCATTCTACATTTTATAAAATCACGAATTCTTAGTCATCTTTTATCTCCTGTAGATCAACTTTGCTAGCAACAACTTTTTACTTCTGCTAATCTTTATTATTCTGGCTATATTGGAGATATTCGCTCTTATTTAGCGATAAATTCGCCATGATTCAGAAATCGATTGCACGATGAGTGTTCAATAAAAGACAGGTTATCATCGTAACTATTTGTTTCTTATTTATTGGATGGTTCCTTATATTCACACCACGTCCTATTACCCTAATTCTCAATTATTATGCATTATTTATCCACATTTCCTAAAAATGTTCCACATGGAACTTTTTGGTTCTGTGGATAAGTGTTTTTTTATAGCCAATTTCCTAAAACTCTATCTAAATTTGTCAAAACAAAAGGGGAACTTTTTATTAAGTTCCCCTATCTTATAGGTTTGAATAATCAGTTTTATTAAGTAAAAAGATTGATTTTGTTATGAGATACGTTCTTCTGTGTCTATATCAAAGATGTGCATCTGATCAAGATTCAGATAAACATCGATTGCATCTCCCATCTTTTTATCAGTTGTTCCATTAACACGTACAACAACCGTTTCTTCTTCACGTTTTACATGGATATAACTTTCTGCTCCCATTAATTCAACGACATCAACGATTCCGTTTATTTTAGTATCTGCCTGTGTCATTGGTATTTCATCCATATGTTCTGGTCTAATTCCTAAAATAACTTCTTTTCCAATATAACCAGATTTCATTAATTTTTGGCTCATTGTTTCTGATAATAAAATTTGTTCATGTCCAATCGCAACAACTACTCCATCTTTATGCTTCATTACTGTTCCATTCATAAAGTTCATCTGTGGACTCCCAATGAAGCTTGCTACAAATTTATTTTTAGGATAGTTATAAATATTTTGAGGGGTATCAACTTGTTGAACGACTCCTTTATTCATCACAACAATTCGTGTTCCCATTGTCATTGCTTCTGTTTGATCATGCGTCACGTAAATAAATGTTGTTCCTAACTTTTTATGTAACTTTGTAATTTCTGTCCTCATTTGTACTCGAAGTTTAGCATCTAAATTCGATAAAGGTTCATCCATTAAGAAAACTTTCGGTTGACGCACGATAGCTCGTCCTAGTGCTACCCTTTGTCGTTGCCCTCCTGATAAGGCCTTCGGTTTACGATCTAAAAGTGACTCAATATCTAAAATTTTAGCTGCTTCTTTAATCTTTGTATCAATTTCTTCTTTTGGAACTTTTCTTAATTTTAAAGCAAATGCCATATTATCATAAACTGACATATGTGGATAAAGAGCATAGTTTTGGAATACCATCGCAATATCACGATCTTTAGGTTCAACATCTGTGACTAATTTATCGCCAATAAATAAGTCTCCCTTTGAGATTTCTTCAAGACCCGCAATCATTCTTAACGTCGTTGATTTCCCACATCCAGATGGTCCAACAAAAATAATGAATTCTTTATCTTCAATATCTAAATTAAAATTATTGACTGCTGTCACATCTCCATCATAAATTTTATAAATATTTTTTAGTGCTAAACTCGACATAACTCTTTATCCTCCTAGATATAGTCCTACATTTCTTCTTCCATAATTTCATTTAACAATGCTGGATAATCCGTAAATATTCCATCTGCTCCGGCAGCAATTAATTTTCTCATATAAATAGGTGAATTAACGGTATAAATATTCACCTCTAATTGATTCTCATGAGCTTCTTTAATTAACGCTTCTGATACTAATTTTAAATCAGGATGAATCGCATCTGCTTGTAATGATTTGGCATACTGAATCACTTGATCAATCGGTTTATGATATAAAAAACCAGTCTTAATATATGGGGCAATTTCTTTGCATCGTTTAATTGATTTAGGATTAAAACTTGAAATTAAAATTTGATCTTGTACCTGATACGCTTTGATTAATCGAATCACATCTTCTTCAATCCTATTATATGGAATTACATCTGTTTTTAACTCAATATTTAGTGTGACTGGATGTTTTTTCACCAGTTCTAAAACTTCTTCAAGCGTTGGAACGCGGCACTCTTTTGAATCCTTAAATAGTTGCTTTCTACATGTTAATGCTCTTAATTCATCTAATGTCAAATCTTTTACAAGCCCTCTTGCTTGAAATGTTCGTTCAACATCTTCATCATGAATGACAACTAATTTTCCATCTTTCGTTTTGTGGACATCTAACTCAAGTCCATTTGCACCTGCTTTAATCCCTTCCTTAAAAGCAAGCAATGTATTCTCAGGATAATCCCCACTAGCTCCTCGGTGAGCAAAATTAATCATACTGAGCCTCCTAAATGATATTTAAATTTTTTAACGCATTATAAATTCCATTTTCATTAATATGATCCGTAATATAACTTGCGCGTTCTTTTAATTGATCACAGCCATTCCCCATAGCAATTGAATAATCTACCTCATTAAACATTTCTAAATCATTAAATCCATCTCCAAAGGCGTAGTACATCATATCCTTGTTTATCTCATTTTCTTTAATATATTTAATGGCGCTCCCTTTACTACAACTCTTATTAAAGATGTCATAGCCTTCTTCTACATCAATTAATTTCACAAAACTAAATGATTCATAGCTTTCCTTCATCGCTTCAATTTCTTCGTCTTTAATGTGAGCATTAATTTGAAAGATTTCATACTCATCTATTTGATCTAAGACATTTTCTTCTAAAGCGGATAATGGCATATTATATTTCTCTGAAAAGTTTTTAACCCATGAATCTTCAATTTTTCCCTTACTTTCGGTTAATAAATGAATACAATAAGGAATATCTTTTTCTTCAAAGTACGTTAATAATTGGCGAACTTTTGTTTTATCCATATATCGTTTATAAATGACTTCATCATTCACTGTAATTAATGATCCATTAGCGGAAATGATTGTTTTAAACATTTTATAAAACTCTTCTTGTTTCACCATAGCGAGGGATCTTCCCGTCGCTATAGCTACCTTTACATTATTATTTTTTAATTTTTCAATGGCTTTAATCGTACTCTCGCAAATGGTATTTTCTTCTCGACAAACTAATGTATTATCAACATCAAAAAAGATTGATTTATTCATTGTGTGCCCCATCCTATTAATTGTTCGCTTTATTATATTTGTCTAAAGCAGTATTAATTGTTTTAGCAATATTTGATACAGCATCTTGAGCAGTTAATTCATTATTTAAAACTTTTTCAATATTTTCTTCAACCGATGCACGAGCTTCTGCGAAAACTCCAAGTAATGCACCTGATTGATTGTTTAATTCACGTAATTGATCAATCGCTGTTTGGAATTCCGGATTATTAGTTAAATGTTCCACCATACTTGGAATTTCATAAGCATCTTTTGTCACTGGGAAGTATCCTGTCGCCTGTGCCCATGTTGCTTGGCTTTCTGCACAAACCATGAACTTAATGAATTCAAAAGCAGCCTCGGCTTTTTCATCATCACCTTTATCGATTACCCACAAAGAACCTCCGCCAATTGAAACTCCACCTTTATCAGTAGTCGTTACTGATGGTAAATAAGCTGTTCCTAATTCAAATGAATCGTCTATTTTACTCTTAATATCTGTTAAAGAGGCTGTCGAAGCAATGGTCATCGCCACTTTACCTGATGCGAATGCATCCATTACTGAGTCACCATTACGTCCGAAGTTCACCACTAATCCTGAATCAATTAGCTCTTTCCATCCTTCGATAATATTTAATGCACCATCATTAGAGTCAAACACAACCTCTGTTGCAACTCCTTCACGACCATTTCCTTCATTTGCATAATCTAATTGTTGTTTAATTAAGAATTGTTCAAAGAACCATCCGTAAATTTGCATTGAATAGCCATAACGACCATTTGTCGCTAATTTTTCTGAGAATTCAAGAATTTCATCAAAGTTAGTTGGCGCTACTTCTTTATCTAACCCTGCCTCTTCAAATGCTGTTTTATTATAGTAAAGAATTGGTGTTGATGTATTAAATGGCATTGAATATAAATTACCATCAATCGTGTAATAATCAGCAATCGCTTCTTCTAAACCTGATACATCATAACCATCTGCATCAATTAGCTCTTGCATTGGAATCGCATATCCACTATCAATCATCCACTTTGTTCCGATATCATAGACCTGCATAACATCTGGACCTGAATTTCCAAGTGCCGAACTTTTTAATTTGTTAATCGCATCATCATATGCCCCCTGATACTCTGCAACAACTTTAATGCCTTCTTGAGAGCTATTAAATTCTTCTACTAAAGAAGCAATGGCCTCTCCACCTTTTCCACCCATTGAGTGCCAAAACGTTAATTCTGTTACGTCACCTGTTGCTTGATTTCCACTACTACATCCAACTAATAAAGATGTTCCTAAAACCCCTGCTAATGATAATAAATTTCTTTTCATCCTCTTTTTCCTCCTATTTTTTATCCTTTTACTGACCCTGCTGTCATCCCTGCTACTAATGACTTTTGACCAATGATAAACACTAAAATTGATGGGATTAAGATTAAAATAGCCCCTGCTAAGACAACCCCATAATTACTTCCTTCAGCGAATTGTAACATACTAATCCCAATTTGAACCGTGCGATTATTTCCATTATTAATCGTTAATAATGGCCATAAATATTGATTCCATGTTCCAATAAACGTATAAATTGATAAAGAAGCAATTGCTGGTTTAGAAATTGGTAATAAGATATTCATTAAGAATTTTAAATTTGTACAACCATCAATCTTCGCAGCTTCTAATAATTCCTTAGGGATGGTTAGATAAAACTGACGAATTAAGAATATCCCCATCGCTGATGTTAAGAACGGAACAATCAAAACGTGTAAGCTATCCGTCCATCCCCAAGAACTTACTGTTAAAAAGTTTGAAATAATCGTTGTTTCTGCCGGAATCATCATGGTCGATAACACCAATAAAAATAGTAATTTCTTATATTTAAAATCATAAAATGCAAAAGCGTAAGCAGCTAAGCTTGAGGTAATCACCTGACCTATTGTTACAAAAATCGAAACAATAAAACTATTTATAATAAATCGAAATAATGGAACTGCGCTTAATGCCTCTTTATAATTATCTAAATTAAAATGACTTGGAAATAACTTAGGTGGATATTGAGAAATCTCACCTTGAGACATAAAACTTAATGATAAAGCATATAAAAGCGGTGAAATAATAAGTAAGCCCACGATAATATTAACAATGGTTAAAATAACTCGATTTCTTTTAGATGTTTTCATTATTGATAATGGACTCCTTTCTTCTCAAATTTAAATTGTAATAATGTCACAATCATCATGATGACAAATAAAACAAGAGCTTGTGTACAAGCTGTTTCAAATCGTCCATTGAAGAAAGCTTCACGATAAATTGAGTGAACGAGTACATTCGTTGAATCTCCAGGTCCACCTTGTGTTAATAATTTGATTTGACCAAATGCTTGGAAAGCATTAATTAAATTCATAAAAATGACTAAGAACATTTGGGGTGAGACCATCGGAATGATAATATTTTTTAATTTATGAAAGAAATTCGCTCCATCAATCGCTGAACTTTCTAATAACTCAGTTGGAATATTGCGAAGTCCTGTCGTTAAAAAGATAAAATTAAGACCTAGATTTAACCAAGTGGTTACAACAGCTACAGAGATTAACGCATATCTAGGATCAGTTAACCATCCAATTTCTTGACCTAATACGAAGTTTAAAACTCCATTCGTTGGATGAAAAATCATTGTCCAAATAGCTGCTGCTGGTGCTGATGCAATGGCCATAGGTAACGAGAACATTAATTCATAGATTCTATTTCCTTTTAATTTGTTATTAGCTAATAGGGCTAAGACGAAACCAATGATCACTGATGGTGTAGCGACTAAAAAAACAAACTTAAATGTCACAATAATTGAGCTATAAAATTCGGGCGATTGAAATAACTCAATAAAATTTTCTAATCCTACAAATGATTTAATTTCTCCTCTTAAATTCGTTTGAGATAAACTCAAAATAATCGTTTTAACAAATGGATAAAATACGAAAACCATAAAGACTGCAAAAGCGGGGGTTAAATAAAGAAATGGCTCCACTTTGCTTATTAACTTTACTTTTTTCTTTTTACTCACTTGTTCCTTGTCTACAAACTTTATTTTTGTAGAAATCATAGATTGTTGTTCCATGTGGGCTCCTCCTAAATACAATTCGAACTACAAGGTCAACTATAGCATCCTTATTTTAAGCGATAATGAATTTACTGTTAAAAATTGTTAATAAATCGTGTTTATTGTTAATATTCGGATAAAAATATTAATTCACCGTTAAAATTATTAGAAAAGCATAAAAAGAGAGACTATATTTATTGATAAGTCTCTCAAATTAATTGCTATGATTTCTTCTTTCATTAAATTTTAAATCATCAATTCTTTATAAATATTCCATATTTATTATAAAAATTAATTTTCTGGCAAATAATAAAAATAATTGAATATTTTATGATAAATGAAAGGATGGAGTTAATGGCATTCGATAAAATTATTCTTAAAAACTTACTTAAAAACTTCAATAGCGTCCCCTTCACTGTTCAATTTTGGGATGATGAGTTTTTTACAATTGGTGAGGGAGCACCAGTCTTTAAAGTTTTTATTCGTGAACCAATTAATCAAAAAGATCTATTAACAAGTACCTCTTTAGCCCTTGGTGAAGCCTATATGGATAAAAAAATTGAGATTGAAGGTGATCTTTATACAGCACTAGATGCCATCTTAAGGCATATTGATCACTTCACAACCGATTTTAAGGCACTTCCTAAACTATTTCATAATAGTACAGCGAAAGCTAAGCAAAAAGAAGAGGTTTCCTCACACTATGATATTGGAAATGATTTCTATAAACTCTGGCTCGATGATACACTTTGTTACTCATGTGCTTATTTCAAACACGAAAATGAATCATTGCATCAAGCACAACTTAATAAAATTGATCATCTTCTTGCTAAGCTTCAATTAAAAGAAGGTGAATCCCTACTCGATATCGGTTGCGGTTGGGGATGTCTTTTAATTACAGCAGCCAAAAAATATAAAGTTAAAGGTGTTGGAATTACGCTGAGCCAAGAGCAATTCGATGAATTCTCTAAACGTATTAAAAACGAACAACTTGAGGATTACTTAACAGTCAAATTAATGGATTATCGCGATCTTGAACATTCTAATTTACAATTTGATAAAGTCGTTAGTGTTGGGATGCTTGAGCATGTCGGACGTACAAATTACGATCTATTCTTAAAAAATGTCAATGCCGTTTTAAAACCAGAAGGGATTTTCGTTCTTCACTACATTAGTGGCGTTAAAGAAGGTGAGGGAGATGCATGGATTCGAAAATATATCTTCCCTGGTGGAACCATCCCTTCTTTACGGGAAATCATCTCTTTGTCTGCTAACTATAACTTCCATGTCATAGATGTTGAAAACTTACGTCCTCACTATCGCATGACACTTCTTCATTGGTACAAAAACTTCGAAGACCATATTTATGAAATTAGCAAAAAATTCGATGAACGCTTTATTCGAATGTGGCGAATGTACTTATGCTCTTGTGCGGCATCATTTAATAATGGTGTCATTGATCTTCACCAAATTGTGTTCACTAAAGGAGTAAATAATCATCTTCCACTCACACGCGATTACTTATATGAGAAGTAATCTTATAAATAAGAAAAGCGAGAACTCAAAGAGTCTCGCTTTTGCTTTTATTCTTCTATAAATTCAATGATTCCTTCACCTAATTTACTTACACGTGCTAGGGAATACACGTCATATCCTTTATCGATTAATAATTGACGTCCTGGTTGGAATGATTTTTCAATAACAATTCCAATTCCCGCTACTTTTGCTCCTGCTTCTTCAACTAAGCGAATCGCACCTAAAGCCGCTTCACCATTGGCTAAGAAATCATCAATAATTAAAATATGATCATCTTCTGAGATGTATTTCTTAGATAATGTTAATTCATAATCTGTTGCTTTTGTAAAGGAATGAACAGTTGTTTGATACACGTCACCTTTTAAAATTTTAGATGCTTGTTTTTTTAATGTCACCATCGGTAAGTTCATTTGCATTGCTGTCATAACCGTCGGTGCAATTCCAGAACTTTCAATCGTAAAGATTTTAGTCACTCCATGATTTTCGAAATATTTCTTAAACTCAGTTCCGATGTTATACATTAAATGAGCATCAACCCCATGATTTAAAAAAGAATCTACCTTTAGAACTGTCTCATTTAATGCCATTCCATCATTTAAAATTCGTTGTTTTAAAGCTTCCACCTAAGCAACCTCCACTTTTTTTAACTTTTCTGCACTCACTTGAGTCTCTTTTAATACTAAATTTAAAACTAATGCAACAATCGTTCCTGTTGAAATTCCTGATGAAAAAATCATTTGTAACGCTTCAGGTAATCCCGAAATAAACTCTGGGCGGAACGTTACACCTAAACCTAATGCCATTGAAGTTGCAATAATTAAAAGATTACGGTCTGTTAACTCAACACGACTTAATGTCTTAATTCCAGCTGCAGCCACCATACCAAACATCACAAGTCCAACCCCGCCTAAAACAGGTTGTGGAATTCCATTAATGACACCTGCTAACTTAGGGAATAGCCCTAAACAAACAAGTAAAATACCTGCCATTACTGCTACATGCTTACTTGCAACTTTCGTTAAAGAAATTAAACCAACATTTTGGCTAAATGATGTATTAGAGAATGACCCTACTAATCCACCACAAATACTACCAAAACCATCAGCTAAAATTCCAGCCCCAATTTTTTTATCTGTCATTTCAACATCAGATGTTTCTCCAATGGCTTTTAAACATCCGACTGTTTCAATCGTCGTTACGAAATAAGCAGGAATAAATGCTAAAACAGCCTTCCAATCAAAAATGATTCCATACTCCAAAATGTTAGGAATCGTAAACCAACTTGCCTCTGTTACTGCTGTAAAGTCAACCATCCCAAATGGAATACAAACCACATAACCAACAATCATCCCAATTAAGATAGAAGCACTACTAATCATTCCTTTACCATAACGATTTAATAATAGTGTAACAACTAAAACTAACATCGCAATAGAGATATTTAATAAACTTCCATAATCAGCTGAACCCGTTCCACCAGCTGCCCAGTCAATAGACACGGGTAATAACGTTAATCCAATTAAACAAACTACTGTTCCTGTTACAATTGGTGGGAATAACTTCATTAACGGTTTAATAAAGAAACTTAAAATAATTTCAAATAATGAACCTAAAATCGTTGCTCCAACAATACCAGCCATTCCTAACGTTGATCCTACTGAAATCGCAGGAGACACAAACGTAAAATCTGTTCCCATAATACAAGCCACGCGAGCCCCAACAGGCCCTACTCCATAAGCTTGAATAATAGTTGCTAGACCGGCTGCTAAAATTGAAGCACTAATTAGTGACGTGGTCATGGCACTATCAAATCCTAATGCTCCTGAAATAACAAGTGGGACGACGACAATTCCTGAAAAAGCTGCAAAAATATGTTGCAATCCAAATAAAACTTTCTTTCCAACCGTCGGATTATCATCGACTCCATAAATTAAATTTGTTTGACTCCCAATTTGTTCTTTGTTACTCATCTTCATCATACACTCCTTTTTCTAATAGAAACAGAGAAATAGTCTACATTATGAAAAATTATCCTCAGTTCCTAGGCCTTTTTTAATTCAAGGCTAACTATAGTCCAGATAAAATTTATCTGGACTTACCTACTTATGGCCAAGTAGTTATAAAAAAAGCAGCACCCCATTTTAAAACGAGGTGCTGCGCGAATAGATATATAATAAAAAATTATATATCAAAAAATCATCCAACAACGCCTCGTAGTCCGCACTTTTACGGTTTGCAGGTAGAAACGCCCAGTCCATATTACCAGGTATATACGAGTCTATATTCATTTTTACCACTTTATTATATTATGTTGTTCTTAAAATTACAATGAATTTCCATATTTATTAATTTTTTTTGTAAATAGCTATCTCAATTTTCATAGAAAAATGAAAAGCCACCTCTATCATTAAGGCGGCTTTTAAATATGATTAATTCCAACGTAATCCTTTTGGATAATGATTCTTTAACATATTGTTTGCAAGTTTAGCCCATCCTAGTGAGTAACCATCGACACAAATTAAATACCATCCCTTTTCTCCTTCAAAGGGAATTGTCTCACCGCGTAAATAAGCACGAATTTCATCACTATCTGCTGCAAATGAGATAGAATGCTTCACGTCTTGTGGACTTAATGATAACGCCAAGGCATGTGAAGGTTCAAAACGATTTTTCTTCATTGTTCCTAAATGCCACCCAGCACGAACCACTTTTAATTTATCAAAGGTTAGCATCTCCTCTGGAACAATATATAATTGATCACCGAATAACACGTAATCCCCTTTAGGAACTTCAACTAATGCAACTTTCGCGAACATTAAAAATTCTTGAATCTTCTTCTTATCATTTAATGGCTTCACATACTGACGTTTTGGCTCTTTAAACTCAGCATCTTCTGTTTTTCTTAATACAGCAACATAGTGTCCTTCCCCATGGATATAGTGTGGCCATAAACGGTAAGTTTCTTCAATGCCTTCAGCCTCACTATTTGACCATTCACGACGTCCCGGTTTAAAGCCCTCATAAGCTTTCATCGATTCAATTTTAAATTCGGGATGTGATTCAATAAACGCGCCAATTGCTTGCTCATTTTCTTCTGGTGCAAACGTACAAGTTGAATAAACAATACGTCCGCCTGGTTTTAACATCGTAGCAGCCTCTTCTAAAATATCAGCTTGACGATCTGCACAAATTCGAACGTTTTCTAAACTCCATTCTTCTTGTGCCACTTCATCTTTTCTAAACATTCCTTCTCCTGAACATGGCGCGTCAACAACGATACGATCGAAATATGAAGGGAAATGCTTTGCTAATTTCTGTGGGCTTTCGTTAACCACAACTGCATTTTTAATTCCCATGCGCTCAATGTTTTGCGAAAGAATTTTAGCACGCTGTGGATAAATTTCATTCGTGATTAACAATCCTTCTTGCTGCAACTGAGAAGCCACATGTGTACTTTTTCCACCTGGAGCTGCACATAAATCTAGTACTTTTTCACCTGGTACAGCTTCAACAAAAGTCCCAACTGACATCGCACTCGGTTCTTGAATATAATAAACACCTGCTTCATGATAAGGATGTTTGCCTGGACGGTCAGCTTGCTGATAAAAATAACCTTCAGGGACCCATGGAATTGATTTTAAATCAAACTTATTTAATGTTTCAAACTGGTCTAATGTTGTTTTTAATGTATTAACACGTAGCCCAAGAGACTTCTCTTGTTCATAGCTATTAATAAACGCTTCATACTCCTCTTTAAGTAACGTCTGCATTTTATCTAAAAAGTCTTTTGGTAACGACATTTTGATTCATCCTTTCATCTTTAACTCTATCTATGGATTATAGTACAAAAGACGAAGTCTTTAAACAACTACTCTTTATAAATTTATCGAGATTTAATGCATTTTTTTCTGCATTATAAAAACAGATTATTATCCTGGATAGTTATCTCCCCTATGACCGCTCTCCTGCTGTGGATAAGAAAACTAAAATCATAATCTCTTCCTATGTGATACGCTTGTACCTTGTGGATAATACTGAACTGCTCTAAAAATGGTTATCCACAAATTCATTTATAGCACTCAGTCGATATGAGTCAGATCTTTTCGATTTCCCCGTCAATCCCATCCCGTTAAATAAGCTATTCTATTATTAGTTACTTCAGCGATTTTAATGACTAGTTAGCATCTCCTTTAAATAAGTTCTATCTTACAAATTAAAAAGACGTTCATTTTGAACGTCTTTTTAGCTAGATTTTTTTAACAAATTCAGATTTTAAGCTCATTGCTCCGAATCCATCAATTTTACAATCGATATCATGACCATTTGCTGAATCATGAACTAAACGGATTCCTTTAACTTTAGTTCCTTGCTTAATAGCTGAAGAACTTCCTTTAACTTTTAAATCTTTGATAACTGTAACAGTATCTCCATCAGCTAAGATGTTTCCATTAGCATCACGGATTACGTTTGCTTCTGCAGCTTCTGCCTCAGCAGCAGGGCTCCATTCATGAGCACACATTGGGCAAACTAACATGCTTCCATCTTCATATGTATATTCTGAATTACATTTAGGGCAATTTGGTAAAGCTGACATCTTTATTCCTCCATTCTAACGACTCTCATAAGTCATTATCATATCATAAAAAACAACTTTTTTCAAAGTTGCCTCTACAGTTGAATCATTAAATCTTAATCCTTTATTAGAATATACGACCTTAATGAATCTTAATCATCGTTAAATCCTTAATTCATTAATAAAATTTTTGATTGTATGATAAATCTAAATTTTTATTAATCTTCAAGATTAATTCGTGTCACCTTTATTTCCTTATCTTCTATCGTAACAATAGCCATCGTCAATGACAAGGAAAAGCGTCGTCGTCCACAACCACCTGGATTTAAATAGACCACCCCATCCTTCACTTCATATTCATATTTATGAGAATGCCCATAAATCACTAAATCAAAGTTATCCACATGTTTAGGAATATCTTTTTTATCATGAACCACGTAAATTAACAACTCATTCATCTCAAGCTCTAAATAATCAGGCAAGCCCTCAAATTTATCATTATTTCCACGTACGACAAACGTGTTTGCGATCTCGTTTAATCGTTCAATGATCTCTTCTTTACAAACATCTCCAGCATGAATAATATAATCACATTCTTTTAAATAGATTAACACATCATCTCTTAAAACATTATGCGTATCTGAAATCACTCCAATTTTCATTAAAATCATCCTTTCTGAAATAACTATATAAGTCCAGATAAATTTTCTTCAGAGAAAATTTTTAACTGGACTATAGGCTGCCTTGATAGATAAAACATATCAGTATTTTTTATTTGCTACTCAAGATGTAGAATACTTATCTGTTTATATATAGATATAAGACAAAATAATCCTCAGTTGAAACTTTTCCAAACCACTCGATGAAACAATCTAAGTTGTGGATAACTTCATCAATAACATAATAATCACTCATCATCATTTCTTTATCATCTAGTATAAATAAAAATTTTCATCCTTCCAAGACCTTTATAACAATTAAAATTTGCCCGTTTTCCACAACCTAACATAACAACATCCCCCTCATAAGCAATTCTTAAAGACTCAATATTCTATCTATTTATTCTCTTATCATGAAAAATTATGGACAAGTGTCCCTCTAACATCTTCCTTCTTATTTAACTCAGTATGGCACTTTTACAAAAGACAGAAAATCATTCATCAATATAGCTGTTCCCCCTTTGGTATATAAAAGTTTAATTTATAGCAAAAAAAATCATATCTTTTGATATGATTTTTCTAATTCTGATCCTGGACTGTTAATCTTGTTGGATAAGGAAATAGTTTTAATCCTTTAGCATCTAAATTTTCTTTGTTTAAATCAATGACTTGAATTTGCTGATTACTGCTGGTCTTATAATAATATAATTGAGTCTCTAAACAAAGACATGCACTATACTGAGTCAAAAAACACTCTTTTCCTGTTGAATTATCAACCACTCCACGTGGTATAGCAACGTTATCTAGTATATGAAAGCATTCACTAATTGCTGATTCTTCACTATCCCCAACATTCACATGATTTCGTAAAAAAGCAGCTTTTACAAATCTTGACGGAGATGAAAAATCGCCAGGAAGTCCAATCGTACCAAAGCCATTAGAATAAGTTGATAACATTTGTTGTCCCCATTTGATTTCCTCTGGCTGATCTGATTTGACATTAATATAACGATCCAAGTTATTTAAATGCCAATCAAAGGTTGGCGAATTTGCTAAAACGCCTACCTTATTATTATAAACCGTTAACTTATCTCTTGTTCTCTCAATGACGATTGATTGGCCACTCGTATCACTAACAAGCCAATGAATTTCTGTCGATAATGCCGTTTGATCATCAGGAAGAGCCACAATATTTAACTGTTTAAGACCTTCCATTAATTCAGAAATCGTTGAAAAATTAGATAAAACCCAAAAAGCTACATCATATGGGGCTATATTGACCTTATCCTTCCTGATTTTATGACTCCAAGTAGAAAACTTAGATAATTGTAACATCAGACAAGATAATCCTTTTTCATTTACTCCATCACAAAAAAGAATATGATTTTCATAAAATAATCCCATTCCTAAAACTGCATATTTCGTTTTCATTTCTTCATTCGTCACACGATTTACATATTCAAATTCTCGTGGAACTAAAGCAACTGATAAATCATTCATTGGGTGAATATCAAAATTCCGTCCAACAAGATGATGATTTTCGCTTGTTTTTAATGTAATGGCTGTACACACCTTATTTCACCCTTTCTCTTATTTAGAATAAACTACATTAAAAAAGAGCCAATATTATAGTCATAAAATACTAGCTCTAACTCCTAAATAGACATCTACTTCATTACACTTATTAATAAGGATAATATGGATAATAGTAAGGATATGGCGGGAAAAAGAATGGATAAGCTAGTAATGATAAGGCTGCTATGCTAGCAAAAGGAAATCCTCTTGGTCCAAAGCGTCGGAATCTTCCTCCTCCACCACCTAGAGGTCTCCCAAAGCGGCTCTCATCTTCTATGACATTTTCACCTACTAACACAATGACTTGATCATCGTCAACACGTCCAATAATTCCATCAACAGTATTTCCATCTTTCAAGGTTAAGACAACATGATAATATAATAAACGATTGCACTTATCCTGCCATTGCTTAGAATCTTGCTGATAGCTATTCTCTTCTAAATTCATGCTTTATCCTACTCCTTTCTAGTAACATAGTATTCGAATGGATATAAAAGGGTACTTATTCCTAACCAATCTTTTTAATTTAACGCTGTGTTTTAAATAGATGTTAATAAAAATTTAAATGAAGAACCAAAAAAGGTGAGACAAATTATTTGTCCCACTTTTTTATGATCCCCCTTATCCAACCTATAGAATAAAAGTTAATGAAATTCCAAACAATAATTTTATATTTAAAGGAAGGTGACATCATGCCAACACAAGATACTATTAAACTTTTGAACGAATGTAATGCAGGAATCAAAATGGCAGTTGAGAGCTTAGATGAAGTCATCAATAAAGCTAAAAATGAAAAATTAATAACACTTTTAAAAAATTCTCTTGAAGAACACAAAAAATTAGGAAATTTAACACATCAAAAACTAAATGAATTTCATGATAAAGATAAGGAACCAAGTACTATCGCTAAAGCTATGTCTTGGATGAGTACCAATCTAAAACTACTTACGGGTGATGTTGATGAAAAGATAGCTGATATTATAACAGAAGGTTGTAATATGGGAATTAAATCTATCTCTAGATATTTAAATCAATACCCTAATTCACAAGATGATGTAAAAGAAATCGTTCACCAATTAATTAAAATTGAAGACAACTTAGTTCATGAGCTAAGATATTATCTATAATAAAAAAATACCTATTAACTGATGAAATAACTTAAAAAGAACCTATTATTTTAAGAATAATAGGTTCTTTTCATTCAACGTAGTTTTCAGTTTCAAAAATTAAAATACTATGCTTCCTACCTACAAAGGGCTGATAAAATTAAACTAAAGAGGCATCCATTTCAGTTTTGAATAAGAAATCATGACGGTGTCCATCAACAACAGTCATTTACCCACATACGGCATCAAAATGATTTCGTCCATCTCCAATTGGAATAGCTTCACCAGTGACACTATACATTTTCAATAAAAAAGTACTTAAATAAAATAATAGTCCTAAAAAAATAGTAGCATTTAATAAAATGTTACTATTTTTCCCAATAACTCGGCCGAACAATCCATCTAGGTAATTTTGTTGCTGCGTTTCCTTTTGCTGAATTCACCTGAATTTGCGTTAAAAATAAACAGTCTGATAAATTCGCATCACGAATATCTACATCACGTAAATCAGCTCCAATTAAATTAGCGCCCGATAAATCCGTATGTCTTAAATTAGCTGCAATTAATAGTGAACCCGCAAGATTAGCCCCTCTCAAAGATTTTTTCGTTAAATTTTTTCCGATAAAATCAAATCCTGAAATGACTTGATTTCCTGCTACTTTTTGACTGACATACGCCTGTACTTCTTTTAAACATGTATTAACTTTCAAACGATAAGCATCCACCTCTACAATCATAGGCTCCTCCGTTAATTTTTCTGTTTCTTTTATCAGCAGATGTAACTTTTCTTTTAATTCTTTAGGTAAAATGAACGTCGAAGCATCTGTTAAATACCACATCATCTCATGGAGCTGTCTAACGACTAGAAAATCATCATACATCTGTTGTGCAACATTTGAATTTTCCTTCCAACTCACACCTTCATAATTAACTTGCGCCACCTTCTGACCTGCTCCAAAACAGTCATACGTCGTACAACCTTTAAGCCCTTGATTACGAAGGTTTTGATGAATGTAACAACTAAAATCATCCTTTAAATTTAAACAGGGTTTTCCTGCTACCTTATCTGTTGGAAACCCATCGCACTTCGAAAAAAACAACGCCACACAACAAAGACCAAAACACTTCGAACAATCAATCCTTAAATGATTAAATAACGCCTCATCATATCCTTTTTCACGTAACATCCAACTCCACTCCTATCTATAATTACTAGCTTATCAGACACCTTATTTTTCGTAAACATAAAAAATACCCTGTACGCATCGTACAAGTTATCAATTTTAAGCTTAACTTGGCAATACAGTATCATCGATTCACTGTTTTGATTTTTGAGTAATTTTAATTCTATATAGAAACAGAAATGTATTTCATTATTGTACATCAATCTTAGTTGAGCAATTGCTTTAATACTAAGGCAGACTATAGTCCAGCTAAAAGTTTTCCGATATGAAAAACTTATCTGGACTTATATAATTACATCACCTTTATCCGTTCTAAAGAAAATATTCTACGATTATACATCCGATTGATTAAAATCATTTTAATATAGTTTTGAAAAATGAAAAATACCCTGAAGAATTCATAAGCTCATCCTTCATATTATCTGAGATAAACATTTGATATAATAAAAGATGACTATACTAATAGTAGATAAAATTTATATCTAATAGAAAGAATACTATGCTATATGGAGCTTAATTTAAACATCTATGAAACGATGGCATTAGTTTCTATCGTCTTCTATCTTGGTCGATATACGAGAAATAGATTCTCAATTTTATCAAAATATTGCGTTCCACCTGCAGTTGTTGGAGGATTTATTTTTGCCTTATTCATTTTATTACTACATGAAACGAATTTAGCAACGATTAATCTAGATATGAGTTTACAAAATTTATTTATGACTGCTTTCTTTACTAGTATTGGATTCACCGCTAGCTTTAAAATTTTAAAACAAGGAGGTAAACAGGTTATAATCTTCCTTGGTCTTGCTGCATTACTAGTCACTTTACAAAATACAATCGGTGTCATACTAACTTCACTCTTCAATTTAAATCCTTTACTCGGTCTTTGTACGGGATCCATTCCTATGATTGGTGGACATGGGACAGCTGGATCATTTGGACCGATGCTTGAAGGGATGGGGGTTGCTAGAGCAACAACGGTCGCTGTCGCCCCCGCAACTTTTGGGTTAATTATGGGAAGCATTATTGGTGGATTAGTTGCCCGTAACCTAATTATTAGACATCAATTAAAAACAGTTCGTCATGAATCATCATCAACACCTCCAACAGAAATGGGAGACTATAATGAAGAGAATCATAATCTTTTATCATTTAAAAAATTAATGAATGCATCTTGTTTCTTATTTATCGCAATGGGAAGCGGTTCAATTGTCTCAGACCTGATTCAAAAATCAGGATTCACCTTCCCATCTTACATTGGTGCAATGTTAGTCGCAGCTACTATCAGAAACTTCTTTGATTTCAGAGGACGATCAATTGATGAAAAAGAAATCGAGACAATTGGTGGTCTTTCACTATCCTTTTTCTTAACGATGGCATTAATGGGACTTAAACTATGGCAACTACTCGATTTAGCTTTACCACTACTTGTGATGCTTATCGCTCAAGTTGTATTAGTTGGACTATTTGCCTACTTTATTACCTACCGTATCATGGGAAAAAATTACGAAGGAGCTGTCTTTGCCTCTGCAACCTGTGGGTTTGGAATGGGAGCCACACCAAATGCTATTGCTAATATGGAGTTCTATAATATTTGGTGTTGCTGACTAAGCAACGCCTTTTTTCATGGCATAAAAAAAAAAGACATCACGTCTCTATCCTGTTACAATGTTATCGGCTAAAACAATATTGAAAGGATTGAATTTGATGTCTAACTCATATTTTACTAGAAAACTCTTAAATATTAAAGATAAAAACATTACATTCCCGGAAGATTATCTTGAGGAAGTGAAATTAAATGGTGTGACTAGCTTTATTTTTAAAGGAATTTTATCTTATCACCCCACTCATTGTGAACACTGCTCAATACCACCACTTATCGATCGGTTTACTGTTTCAAACAACCGATGCGAGAAATTGATATCTTAAACTTTCTACTCGATCTATCTCCTGAGCTAAAATCGACTTATGATCTTTATCAAGACTTACTTTTCGCTCTTCAAACAAAAAACTTAGATCGATTCAATCACTTACTTGAAATAGAACACCCTCTTATCTCTCCTGAACTTCAAACCGCTTTTCAAACCTTTAAAATGTATCAATCTTACATTAAAAATACGCTCACAACGCCATACACCAATGGTCCGATTGAAGGAATCAATAACAAAATTAAAGTGATTAAGCGTATTGCCTTTGGCTATCGTAGTTTCTATCATTTTAAATTCCGTATTCTCATGATTCAAAACTTAACCAAACCAAAAAGAAAAATCCTAGCAGATTAGCCACTAGGATTTCCATTTAATTATTCATTGTAAGCAAGTCACCATTTAATCAGCAACACTATTTGACAAAGTTCCAAATAAAAAAGAGACTGTATCAGAATAGATACACTCTCTTATGCTTCATTTTTATCGAAATTAACGTCTCTTTTCATTTCATATCCTTGTATATTTCTTTCTATACTTAATCTCTTCCTCTAATTTAATTAATTTTAATGCCTTTAGTTTTATTTCTTCGTCATTCAAATGAACAGATAGATTTTTGAAGCCATTCACGATATCAAATCGAATTAAAGTATAATTTTTTTCATCTGTTCAACTTTTAAAACCCTCAATCAAATGATTCATAATCATATCTTTTTGCTCTTCACCGGCTAATACAACTTGCCAAATTCTTTGCAAACTATGTCTTGCCATCACAAATTTAGGATTTTTAGCCACGTCATATAGTTTAGCAAAATCAACTAACATTCTTTTCTCATGATCACTTATAGCTAAATTAGAAAGAAGTTGAGCAGCTCTAAAACTTTTATGGTTATCTTTCCACGTTAAATCTTCTATTAACTGATTCACACCTCATAAACCCAATCCACAATATGTTCCGTCTCTAATAGAATACGATAATAAACTTCCTATTGAAAGTTTTTATCTTAGGACTCAACATTTTTAAAACAAAATTTTAGTTTATCCTTTATTTCAATCCTCTTTGATTCTCTTATAAAAATTCAAAAAAATACTTCAATGGATGAATAAATTCGTTTAAAATTTAACATAATCAATTGAAGTATTTTTTAATTTATTCTATTTATGATACGGTTCGTTATTATTGATTCGATAGGCACGATAGACTTGTTCTAATAAAATTAACTTAAATAATTGATGAGGGAATGTCATTTTAGAAAAACATAATTTATAATTCGCACGTTTTTTCACTTCGTCAGATAAACCAAGTGAACCACCGATAATGAAAGCCACATTACTATCTCCACTTAAAGCTAATTGACTTAACTGTTTAGCAAATTGCTCAGATGTCTTCATATCACCTTGTAAATCCATCGCAATCACATACATATTATCTTTAATTTTATTTAAAATTTGTTTTCCCTCTTTATCTTTAATCAGTTCCATTTCACGTTCTGACGCATTATCAGGCGTTTTTTCGTCCGGAACTTCAACCATTGTTAACTTACAATAACGAGATAAACGTTTAGAAAACTCCTCAATCCCTAGCTTAATATACTTTTCCTTAATCTTTCCGACTGAAATAATTGTAATATTCATTAAAAAACCTCCAATACATGAAAAGAAATTCCCTCATTTAATCAGGGAATTTTTTATTGTTATCTATTATAAAATCTTCGCAGAGATTATACTAGAATCTCTGCGAAGATTAGAACCTATTATTCAGTATGATTAGTCTAACTTTTCTAGATTTTATAGCTCATCCTCATCTTCGACCATCATACCTTCAATCACTTTATAAACGGCTACTTGATCGCAGTGCTCACATTTATGTTCAATTTCTACTTCAACTAAAATTGGTAACTTTCCATACTCATCTAAAAAACGATCCATTGACTCTTCAATATGTTCTAAACAACTGTACATACCTATTCCTCCTATAACGTAATCACTTTCGATGGATGCATCGCATACGTCATATGTAAATTTAACTTACTTAAATCAACATTTTCTTCTTTTAAAATATGACGAACTGTCATTTCTGCTAAATCAGGTAAATTAGCATCCTGACTTAAATGAGCTAAATAAATATGTTTCGTCTTTTCCCCAATTAACTGACTCATCGCATACGCTGAATCTTCATTTGATAAATGACCACAATCATCTAAAATACGTTGTTTTAACGACCATGGCCTATTACACATCTGAAGCATCTCTACATTATGATTCGCCTCCATAATATAGGCATCTGCATTTCCTAATGTTTTTAAAATATCACCCGTAATATATCCGGTATCTGTCACATAAACAAGCGTCTTTTCACCTTGCTTAATCATATAACCTACCGGATCAACCGCATCATGAGAAATTCTAAATGGCATAATCGATAAATCCCCTAGATCGAACCAAACATTTTTTTCAACCGCTGTCGTCTGTTCAAAACCTGGTTTGATAATATTTTTACGATACATCTCATCAATCGTTTTTGCCGTTGCACAAACATTTAATTTCCACTTACGAGTACAAACCCCTACACCCTTAATATGGTCACCATGCTCATGAGTAATTAAAATATGTTCTATTCTATTTTCATCAAATCCACTTTTTTTAATCAATTCCTGTAATTTTTTTAACGATAACCCATTATCAATTAAAATTGCTGTCTGTTCCGTTTCAATAATCGTTGCATTTCCGACACTTCCACTCGACAATACACAGATTCTCATTCTATCAC
Organism: Turicibacter bilis; assembly: GCF_024499055.1. Classification (NCBI taxonomy): domain Bacteria; kingdom Bacillati; phylum Bacillota; class Erysipelotrichia; order Erysipelotrichales; family Turicibacteraceae; genus Turicibacter; species Turicibacter bilis. The sequence continues at coordinate 1,871,470 of NZ_CP071249.1, forward strand.
CTGTTCTTCTATTCAAAAAACTTTTTTTATACTCCAAATAAGCCTTTTTTATTTCGATTATTCATTTTAACATTTTTATCATGATGAATCCAGTACAAACCCCTATTAAGCATCAATTTGATAAAAAAAGAAAGACTATCTCATAAAAGATAACCACTTATGATGATTAATAAAAACTTAAGGGATTCGATACTCATCACTTAAAACTCTAATCATTTGATTATAAACATACACACGGTTAAATCATATCACTTCTTTGTCTGTTATGTCCACATTACATAGGAATACTGGCAAATGTAGCAAACGAGAAGATAATATACCTGATTACTCAATTTAGATGATCTATTATCCTAATATTTTAATTAAAGATAGAGTATCCTAGTGCATTCCATAAGAAAAAGAGTACCTAAGGTACTCTTTTTCTTATGGAATGCTTATTTAATAACTTCTAAATTACGCATGTATGGACGTAATACTTCTGGAATAACAATGCTTCCATCAGCTTGTTGGTAGTTTTCAATAATAGCAGCTACTGTACGTCCAATTGCAAGCCCTGAACCATTTAATGTATGAACGAATTCAGGTTTAGCTTTTGCATCACGACGGAATTTAATATTTGCACGACGTGCTTGGAAATCTTCAAAGTTTGAACAAGAAGAAATCTCTTTATATTCATTATAAGATGGTAACCACACTTCGATATCGTATGTTTTAGCAGCAGAGAATCCGATATCTCCTGTACATAATTCGATGACACGGTATGGTAATCCTAATAATTGTAATACTTTTTCAGCATTTGCTGTTAAAGTTTCTAATTCTTCATAAGAATCTTCTGGTTTAACGAACTTAACTAATTCAACTTTATTGAATTGATGTTGACGGATAATACCACGAGTATCCCGACCAGCTGAACCAGCTTCTGCACGGAAACATGGACTATATGCTGTATATTTAATTGGTAATTGTTCAGCGTTTAAAATCTCATCACGGTGTAAGTTTGTAACTGGAACCTCAGCTGTTGGAATTAAGAAGTAGTCAGTATCCACTAATTTAAATGCATCCTCTTCAAACTTAGGTAATTGTCCAGTCCCTGTCATACTTGCACGATTAACGATAACTGGAGGTAAAATCTCAGTATAGCCATGATCTCCTGTATGTAAATCTAACATAAAGCTAATTAAAGCACGCTCTAAACGAGCTCCTAACCCTTTATATACAGCAAAACGGCTTCCTGTAATTTTTCCAGCACGTTCAAAATCAATAATATCTAAATCAGTTACTAAATCCCAGTGTGCTTTTGGTTCGAAGTCAAACTTAGTTGGTTCTCCAAATTTACGAATTTCAACATTATCATTTTCATCTTTACCAACTGCAATTGTTCCACATGGAACATTTGGAGTACCTAATAAAAGATTTTTGATTTCTTCATCGATGTTGCGTAATTGTTCATCTAATTCTTTAACTTTTTCTCCAACACCATTCATTTGAGCTAATAATTCAGAAGCATCTTTTTTCTCACGTTTATATTGTCCGATTAATTTAGATACTTCATTACGATTTGATTTTAATTGCTCTACTTCTAAAATGATGTTTTTACGTTGTTCATCTAACTCAGTAATTTTATTTAAATAACTGAAATCTCCACCACGTGTTTCTAAGCGATTAATTGTACCTTGTAAATCTTCACGTACTCGTTTTAAATCTAACATGTGTGTTTCCTCCTATTAGTTGATTTTGATTAGTCGTTCTAGAAAACAAAAAAATCCCGTCCCTAAATTAGGGACGAGATTTAACCCGCGTTGCCACCCTAGTTGTTCACTAAGCGTTCCACGTGGAACATTTCAGTGAGACCACTTACAAAGATAACGGTTAGACCGTGAATGAATACTAACCATTGTGTTCTTCATTCCACTCCTAGGTTGATTTCTAGTTACTCATACATCAGTTTCCACCAACCACTGACTCTCTATGCTATCAAGTAAAAAGTACTACTCCTAATCAATGCTTTTTTATTTAATTGTAATATAGCATTAACTATTTTTTTTGTCAATATTAGTATATATCGTGTTTCTAATTATATGCGCATAAGACCTAATTATTTGTATGTAACCATTCTATTCTTCTGTTGAAGTTGTTTCAGTTTCCTCAGCCTCTTCATGTTCAACAACTGCTACACTTGATACTAATTGATCATCTGTTAAACGAATTAATTTAACCCCTTGTGTTGCACGTCCCGTTTGAGAAATCTGATGAATTGGTGTACGGATAATAACACCTTTATTTGTCACGATTAATAAATCTTCATCACCATTTACAGCCTTCATGGCTACTAATGTCCCATTTTTCTCTGTAATTGTTAATGTTTTAACACCTTTTCCACCGCGTTTTGTTTTACGATATTCTTGAATTGAAGTACGTTTACCGAACCCGTTTTCTGTAACAACTAAAATCTCCTGATTCATTGTGACCATTTCCATTCCTACTGCTACTTCTCCCTCTTCTAAGAAGATACCACGGACTCCGGCAGCTGTACGTCCCATCGGACGAACTTCAGTTTCCTCAAACCAAACTGCTTTTCCACCACTTGATGCAATAATAATGTCATCGTTACCAGATGTTTTTCTTACACCAATTAGCTCATCATCTTCACGTAAAGAAAGAGCAATTAAACCATTAGTACGAATATGACCAAATGCTGATAATGTGGTACGTTTTACAACCCCTGAACGAGTCGCGAAGAATAAGAATTCTTCATCATTAAACTCTTTAACAGGAATGATTGCACTAATGTACTCATCTTGGGCAATCTCAATAATATTAACAATTGGTAATCCCTTAGCTGTACGACCGTACTCAGGAATTGTATAAGCTTTCTTCTGATAAACTTTTCCTTTACTTGTAAAGAATAATAAATGATCATGAGTAGATGTTGATAATAATTCCTTAACATAATCATCATCATGTGTTCCCATTCCTTGCACACCACGTCCACCACGGTTTTGTGAACGATATGTTGAGATTGGCTGACGCTTAATATAACCATTATTTGTTAATGTAATGATGACTTGTTCTTCTGGAATTAAATCTTCATCTTCAATATCAAAGTCAGATCCACGGACGATTTCTGTACGACGCTCATCTCCATGTTTGTGTTTTACTTCTAACAACTCTTCACGGATAATCGCATGAACACGGTCTTCGTTCGCTAAAATATCTTTTAAATCAGCAATTAATGCGACTAACCCTTGATATTCTTCTTCGATTTTACCGCGCTCTAATCCTGTTAAACGGCGTAAACGCATCTCTAAAATAGCTTTCCCTTGGCGTTCAGATAACGAGAATTCAGACATTAATGAATTTAATGCCTCTTCATCTGTAGATGAACCACGGATAATCGCAATAATACGATCAATATGATCTAAGGCAATACGAAGCCCTTCTAAGATATGAGCACGATCTTCTGCTTTATTTAAATCAAATTGCGTACGACGGACAATAACCTCAACTTGGTGTTTGATATATGCGGCAATAATTTCTTTTAAGTTTAAAACTTTAGGTTGTCCATCTACAAGTGCTAACATATTAATTCCATAAGACACTTGTAATTGAGTTAATTTAAATAAATTATTTAACATCACTTGTGGATTAACATCTTTACGCAATTCAATAACAATACGTGTTCCTTCACGGTTTGACTCATTACGTAAGTCTGTAATTCCATCTAAACGTTTTTCCTTAACTAATTCCGCGATTTTTTCAATTAAACGCTCACGGTTTACTTGATAAGGAATTTCAGTGACTAAAATTGAATATTTTCCACCATGACCTTCAACAATTTCACATTTTGAACGCATCATGATTGATCCATTCCCCGTTTCATACGCCGAACGGATTCCTTTTGTTCCTAAAATTAAAGCACCTGTTGGTAAATCTGGTCCTTTAATAAATTGCATTAATCCTAAAACATCAATTTCAGGATTATCCATATAAGCTAAACATCCATCAATAACTTCAGATAAGTTATGTGGTGGAATATTAGTCGCCATCCCAACAGCAATCCCTGTTGTCCCGTTGACTAATAAGCTTGGAAAACGAGCAGGTAAAACGATAGGTTCTTGTTCTTCACCATCAAAGTTTGGTTGGAAATCAATCGTATTTTTATTGATATCACGCATCATTTCCATCGCAAGCTTAGACATTCTTGCTTCAGTATAACGCATAGCGGCCGCTCCATCACCGTCAATTGAACCGAAGTTTCCATGTCCATCTACTAATGGATAGCGATAACTAAAATCCTGTGCCATACGTACCATTGCATCATAAACTGATGAATCCCCATGAGGGTGATATTTGGCAATAACGTCCCCGACGATACGAGCAGACTTCTTATATGGCTTATCACTGTGCATCCCTAAATCATTCATCGAATACAAAATACGACGGTGAACAGGCTTTAACCCGTCACGAACATCTGGTAAGGCACGTGATACGATAACACTCATCGCATAATCGATGAATGAAGTTCTCATCTCTTTAGCAATATTATGCGGTTTAATTTGATCATATGCAGACATTTTCGTTCCTCCTTATAGATGTGATTGCTTCAAATTAGTAGTCTAGGTTTTTAACGTATTTAGCATTAGCATCTATAAATTCTCGACGTGGCTCTACGCGATCACCCATTAAAATATCAAAAATTTCATCAGCTTCAACAGCATCCTCAAGAGTAACCTGTAATAATGTACGTACTTCTGGATCCATTGTTGTTTCCCATAACTGCTCAGCATTCATCTCTCCAAGCCCTTTGTAACGTTGAACATTTGGACGAGGCGTTGCTGCTAAACTAGACATAATCTCTTCTAATTGTTTTTCATCATAAGCATATTCTACCTTTTTTCCTTGAGAAACTTTATATAAAGGAGGTTGCGCAATATAGACATACCCATGCTCTACTAAAGGTCTCATATAACGGTAGAAGAATGTTAATAATAACGTACGAATATGTGCTCCATCGACATCGGCATCGGTCATGATAACCACTTTATGATAACGAGCTTTCTCGATATCAAATTCATCTCCAACACCTGTTCCAATCGCATGGATCATACTTTTAATTTCGTTATTCGCATAAACTTTATCAATACGAGCTTTTTCAACATTTAAAACCTTACCACGAAGAGGTAAAATTGCTTGGAATTTATTATCTCGACCTTGTTTTGCTGATCCTCCGGCAGAATCTCCCTCGACGATAAATAATTCAGAAATATTCGCATCACGTGACTGACAATCGGCTAACTTGCTCTTAAATCCTAATGATTCAAGTGGAGACTTACGACGTACCATCTCACGCGCACGTTTTGCAGCCATACGAGCACGAGCCGCCATTAATGCTTTATCAATAATGATTTTAGCTGCTTGTGGATTCTCCATCAAGAAACGTTCAAATCCTTCAGAGAAAATATTATCCGCAATACGACGAACTTCGCTATTTCCTAACTTCGTTTTTGTTTGTCCCTCAAACTGTGGATCTGGATGCTTCGCAGAAATAATCGCTGTTAATCCTTCACGAATATCTTCCCCGATTAATGCATCGTCACCTTTTAATAAATTTAATTTTTTCGCATAACTGTTAATAATACGAGTTAATGCGGCACGGAATCCCGCTTCATGCGTTCCACCCTCGTGCGTATTAATGTTATTCGCAAACGAATAAATATTTCCAGCTACACCTGTATTATATTGCATCGCGATTTCAACACTAATTCCATCGCGCTCACCTTCAACATGAATCACTTCTTCATGAATGACTTCTTTATTCTTATTTAAGAAGCGTACATACTCACTAATTCCACCTTCATAATGGAACTCATGGCGTTGTGGTTTATCTGAACGAAGATCTTCTAATGTAATTTTTAATCCTTTGTTTAAAAAGGCTAACTCACGAATACGGTTGCGTAAAATATCATAGTCATAAACTGTCGTTTCTGTGAAAATAGTTGGATCCGGTTTAAACTTAACCTCAGTACCAGTAGAATCAGATTCACCAATGATGTGTAATTCATCAATTGGATTTCCTTTTTCAAACTGTTGGAAATACTTTTTACCATTACGACTTACTGTTACTTCTAAGTGTTCAGATAAGGCATTTACTACAGAGGCACCTACACCATGTAATCCCCCAGAAACTTTATATCCGCCACCACCGAATTTTCCTCCGGCATGTAAAACCGTATAAACTGTCTCAACTGTTGATTTTCCAGTTTGTTTATGAATATCAACTGGAATCCCACGTCCATTATCTTTAACGATGATTTCATTATCTTCAGTAATTGCAACATTAATTTCTGTACAGTATCCAGCTAATGCCTCATCGATTGAGTTATCAACAATTTCCCAAACTAAATGGTGTAATCCACGGCCACTTGTTGAACCGATATACATCCCAGGGCGCTTACGAACCGCTTCAAGACCCTCTAATACTTGAATATTACTAGCATCATACTGTTGTGTTTTCGATACTTCTTGCGTCATTCTTATCACCTATCCTAATCTTCGCGTTATTAATGGTAAAAATATCAGCCAGTTCAATGACATTTTCATCGATTCCATCAATATTCGTTGTCGTTATAAAGGTTTGAACTTTATTTTTTATCGTATTTAATAGCTGTGTTTGACGTGCATCATCTAATTCACTTAAAACATCGTCTAACAATAAAATGGGATACTCATTTAAAACAGAATAAATCAACTCGATTTCAGCTAACTTCATCGATAACGAAGCTGTTCGTTGTTGACCTTGTGAGCCAAACTGATGTGTATTCACACCATTAATTGAAACACTAAAGTCATCTCGATGAGGGCCTAAACTAGTTGATCCTAATTGAATATCCTGATCATATAAATCTTTATATTTCTGTAAAATTGTTTCTTCATTTAACTCAAGGTTCTTAAATGAATTGATATAATCTAAACCTATTTCTTCTAATTGATTTGAAATCTCACCATGAACTTTTTTCGAAAAACTCTCAAGCTTCTTTAAGAACTCAATCCGACTATTTAGCACATAAACCGCATGAGGCACTAATTGCTCTGTAATGACATCTAAAAGCAAATCATTCGAGCGATTCATACGAAGCTGTTTCAATAACTCATTACGTTGCTTTAACAATTTCGAATACTGTCCTAAATGAAATAAGTAAGTTGGGGATAACTGTCCAATCTCCATATCCATAAAGCGTCGACGATACTGTGGTCCACCTTTAACTAGCGATAAATCCTCAGGTGCAAACATCACCACAATAAGCTTACCGACATACTCACTTAATTTCTTTTGATCGATTCCATTATAACTTGCCTTCTTACCTTTTTTAGAAATAACTAAAGATAAATGCAAATCATCCCGTTCTCGCGTAATATCTGCCTCAATACGGGCAAAGTCTTCATTAAATAAAATCAGCTGTGAATCTTTACTTGTTCGATGCGACTTTGTCGTCGATAACACGTAAATTGATTCAATCAAGCTCGTCTTTCCTTGTGCATTATTTCCGATGATGATATTGATATTCTTCTTAAACTCTACACAAGCATCTTGATAATTTCTAAACTGTTTAAGTGACAATCGATTGATAAACAATGATAATCTCCTTTACTACTCAGCTACAATGATAAACTCACCAAATTCTTCAATCGAAACCACATCTCCAGGATAAAGTTTACGACCACGGCGGTTATCTTGCTCGTTGTTAATAAAGACAGGAATTTCTTCTAAGAAGAACTTTACACTTCCACCACTTTCAATAAGATTCTCGAACTTTAAAAACTGTCCAAGAGTAATAAATTCACTTGTAATAAATACTTCAGTTCGCATGCTAATCACCTTTTTCTTTCTATATATATTATAGCATAATTTACATTTTTTTAATACGTTAATCCCAAATAAAAAGCGTTGAAATCCATTGATTTCAACGCTTTTTTTCCAGTTTTAAAATTAGATATTTTCACTCTCTTGTGCTGACTCTAAAACCTTCTTCATCTTTTTCTTAAATTCAGGTCGTGGCATCATTAACATACGCTCACAATGACAACATTTAATCTTGATATCTGCGCCTAAACGGACCACTTGCCAACGATTTGTGCCACAAGGATGTGGCTTTTTCATCTCAACAATATCATTTAAACCAAATGTCACATTATTCATGAGATGGACTCCCTTCATTCTTTTGATAAACCATCATTTTAGAGTAAGGGATTTCAATATTCTCTCGGTCAAACGTCAACTTGATTAAGCGACGTAATTCACGTTGAATGTGCCACTGTTGAAGTGGTGAGACTTCAGCTATCATACGAATCACCACAGCTGAATCTGCTAATTCCTGTACCCCTAAAACTTGAGGAACTTGAAGGATATCGTCATATTGATTAAAAGCTTCTGACGCAACCTTCTGTAAAACTGAAATCGCCTTATCAAGATCCGCCTCATAGGCGATTCCGATATCTAATACCGCTTGACCATTTGAGACCGAATGGTTAATAACTTTTCCAATATTCCCATTTGGAATAATCACGATTTCACCCGTTAAAACACGAATTTTAACTGAACGTAATCCGATTTCTGTAACTGTTCCGGTATTTCCATCAATTTCGATAAAATCTCCAACTGAAAATAAATCTTCAAAAATAATAAAGAATCCCATGGTGATATCATCAAGCATACTCTTTGCCGCAAATCCAATGACCACAACAAGTGCACTTGAAGCGACTAATAACTTATCTAATGAGACAAAAACCGATAATAACCATAAAATTAAAACAATATTCACCGCATAACGCCAAATATTAAGAGCTAAACTTTCAAACGTCTCTTTTCGTCTTTCCGTTCCTCCCGTTACTTTTTGAATACGTTCAATATTCACGGCAAATGCTTTTTTAATCATATTCTTACCGAGTTTTCTGACGATTGACATAATTACAAGGATTAAAATAACACTAACAATTTTAAATCCAGCATTGATTAAAAAAGTATTTAACTGATCTGTTGCCAAAAAGTTCTGAATTTTATCAGCTAATACATTTGATAAAAATAATAAATTCAAATAGCTCACTCCTTAGTTTTTATTCTAAACCCATCTTCTCGAGTAAACGATTTAAATCATCCATAGTCATATAATCAATAATGATTTGACCTTTCCCATTCTTTTCTTTAAGTTTGACTTTCGTTCCAAAATACGATTTCAAATTCGACTCCACGTACTCTAAATGGGGGTTTACTTCTCTTTTCGTCTTTTTATCTTCTTCAGCTTGAGCCGTTCCAACTTGTTTTACTAAATCTTCTAACTCACGCACTGAAATTTGTTTTTCTTTAATAATATTCGTAAACTTTAAAATTAATTCTTCATCTTTTAACCCAGCTAATACTTTTCCATGTCCAACTGAAATGACACCATTTTCAATATCATCTTGCACAGAGCGTGGTAACTGTAATAAACGCATCGTATTGGCAATGTAGGCACGACTCTTTCCAAGACGTTCACCTAAGCGCTCTTGAGTTAAATCTAATTTTTGCATTAACAGACGATAAGCTTCGGCTTCCTCAATGGCTGTTAAATCTTCACGTTGTAAATTTTCAATTAATGCATATTCCATCATTAAATGATCATTAAACTCACGAATGATTGCTGGAATAGTTGGTAATCCCGCTTTTTGAGCAGCTCTAAATCGGCGCTCCCCTGCAATAATAATATAACCTTTAATATCTTTTTTAACGATAATAGGTTGGAACACACCATGTTCTTTAATTGACATCGCTAATTCTTTAATCTTATTCTCATCAAAATACTTTCGTGGTTGATATGGGTTAGGTCTTAAACTCTTCACCTCTAATTGGTGAATCACTTCCCCTTCTTTGACTTGCTCAAACGATTCAAGACTCTCAATATCATGCTCTTGAAATAGTGCACCTAAACCTCTTCCTAATCTATTAGTCGACATTATTTTTAACCACCTCTTTAGCTAAATCAATGTAAAATTGAGCAGCTGACGATTTTTGATCATAAGCAATAATTGACTTTCCGAATGATGGCGCCTCACTTAAACGAACTAAACGTGGAATAATAGTATTAAACACTTTCTCTTTGAAATATAATTTAACTTCATTGATTACATCTAATCCTAAACGAGTACGGCGATCAAGCATTGTTAATAACACCCCTTCAATCGATAAATTTCGATTTAAACGGCGTTGAACAATACGAATTGTATTTAATAATTGTGTTAATCCCTCTAATGCATAATACTCACATTGTACTGGAATCAATGTCGAATCTGCTGCAGATAACGCATTAATTGTCAAAAGTCCAAGTGATGGTGGACAATCGATAATAATATAATCAAAATATTCTTTGACTTGTTCAAGTTTTGGTAATAACTTAAACTCACGGTCTTTTTCCATGACAATCATCGACTCAAATCCTGCTAATTCTTGAGACGATGGAATTAAAAATAAATTTTCTTCATTCGTTTTTAAAATTACTTGATTAGTTGGAATTTCATCCACCAATAAATCAAAAACAGTTAACTCAGCATCGCCTTTATAAACACCAATACCAGTAGAGGCGTTAGCTTGGGGATCCATATCAACAAGTAATACTTTATGACCCAAGTAAGCCAAGGATGCTGATAAGTTAATACTAGATGTCGTCTTACCAACTCCACCTTTTTGGTTCGTTATAGCGATAATTTTCCCCATATTAACCCTCCTAAAGTCATACTTGTTAATATTTTACCACGAAATGATAGGTTATGAAAAATAAATTTGGCGCTTGATCAGTAAATTTTGAACTTTTTGAAACGACTAATCTTATTAGTGATTATTATTTACAAACTTCGATTTTTTTATTAAATAGGTGGTGAAAAATGTCGTAGAAAACTTAATATTAGAAAGCTTTCTTGAAATTATCCTCATTATAAATTTTAATATCCGATTTCTTCAATAAACGGGCTGTCATTCCATCGCCACTCGTTAATTGACCACTAAATGTTCCATCATAAACTTATCCACAACCACACGATGAACTATTACTTTTTAAAATTCCAACCTTAACTTCAAATAAATGAGCAATCTTATCAACCTCTTCTGCCCCTTTTAAAAACTACTCCGTCATATCACATCTAAACTTATCCACAGCACGCCCATTCACCAATTCAACTGATTGCCGTAGAATAATAGGTAACCCCCTAATTGTTCAGGACATAATGGAATCACTTGATGGTCCTTAATTAATTTCAAAATTCCTTCTTGTGGATAACCATCTCCACAATATCTGCAGTCTATCCCTAACAAACACGAACTAACTGTAACTCTCATTTTCTGATCTCCTCTAATTTATCCACAACAAAGAAAAACGACAGGCATTCAATCGCCTGTCTTTTCTCTTTTTATTAATGTTTATGTTTGGGTAATGAAATTTTAATCACATATGAGTCATCTAACTCTTCAGTTTCATGTTCGACTCTCATACCTGTTTTTTCAACCATCATAATGGCTTGTTTAAAAGTATTCATGGCAATACGACAATCTCTTGGCATACGAGAAATCGTTTGTGGTTTTACTGCTTTCTCTTTTGGATTTAACGTTTCATCAATTAAACGCTCAGTTTCTGAAACATTTAAATCCTTCTCAATAATCTTCTCTAAAAGTTGGAATTGCAGTTCTTCATCTTTAACTAATAATAATGCACGCGCATGACGTTCTGTCACTTTACGCTCTAAAACTGCTTGTTGAACATGCTCAGATAAATTTAATAAACGAATTTTATTTGCGACTGTTGATTGAGATTTTCCCATTTGCTTTGCTAATGCAGCTTGAGTAATCCCATGTAAATCAATCAACTGTTTATAAGCTAATGCTTCTTCGATTGCAGTTAAATCCTCTCGCTGAATATTCTCAACAATTGCAATAGAAGCTGATTGCTTATCATCATAGTCTCGGACAATCGCAGGAACTTTATCTAGTCCAATTAACTTAGATGCACGATAACGTCTTTCTCCCGCAATAATTTCATAACCCTCTTTAAACTTACGAACAACAATCGGTTGAATCACACCATGTTCTTTGATAGATTCTGATAATTCCAAAATTTTTTCATCATTAAAAATATTTCGTGGTTGATATTTATTCGGAACGATTTTTGAGATAGGCAATTGAGTTACTTCATCTTTTGGCTGATTACGTGAATCATCTCGTGAAAAAATGTTAAACACCCTATATCCCCCTTATAATAAAAATCGAAAATCAATCTTAATGTTTAAATTATAGCGTATTTTTCTTCTTTTTTCTAGAATTTCTATAGTAATGTCCCTGCCGGTGACATTTAATGCTATTTTAATGGTTTATTTTTGATTTGACCATAAGCTCGAGGATACTTATTCGGCGTCTTCTTGTATTTTTTTGTATAAATATTAGTGCGTGATCCCGCTTCTTCCGGTAACTCAACATGCTTCACATCAATGATTTCTACACCAAATGTATCTAAGGCACGTTTTGACTCTACTAATTCTTCATCACCTGTTTGTCCTTTTAACGCAATGAAATATCCACCTTCTTTAACTAATGGGACACATAACTCAGATAAAATATTTAAACGAGCAACCGCACGAGCTGTGACGATATCAAATGATTCACGATGCTTCGATGCATATTCTTCCGCACGTGAATGATACGCTTTAATATTTTCAAGCTTCGTTTCTGTAATGACATGATTTAAGAAATTAACGCGTTTTCCTAGGGAATCGACTAAATCCATCTTTAAATGTGGAAAAACGATTTTAACAGGTAAAGCTGGGAATCCAGCTCCTGATCCAACATCACATAATGTTTTGCAGTTGTGGATATCTTCAAACATTAAAAAGCCAAGTAACGAATCATAGAAATGCTTTAAATAAACTTCATTTACTTCTGTAATTCCAGTTAAGTTCATTTTCTCGTTCCACTCAACTAATAATTCATAATAACGATGTAACTGCCATTTTTGTTCTTCAGTTAACTCAATTCCAAATTCTTTTACCTTGTCATAAAATTGTTCCGGTGTCATATCTTCCACTCCTTACTACATAAAGAGTTAAGAAAGTCTCCTCTCTTAACTCTGATTTATTATTCACTTACTTTATTTGCACGTCCTGATTCAATGTAAACCATTAAAATTGAAATATCCGCTGGATTTACCCCTGAAATACGACTTGCTTGACCAATCGTTAATGGTCGAATGTCTTTTAACTTTTGTTTTGCTTCAATCGCTAAGTTTGGCACATCATCGTAATCGATATGATCCGGGATTTTTTTCTCTTCAACTTTTTGAACTTTTTCTACTTGTTGAAGAGCCTTATTAATATATCCTTCATACTTAACTTGAATTTCTAATTGCTCAATTGCTTCAGCAGAAATTGATTCATTTTTCTCTTCAATTAAGTTGTGGATATGTTCATAAGTAATCTCTGGACGTTTTAATAATTCTAATGCCGTAATTCCATCCTTTAATGGTGATGATGGAATTGTCGCTAAATACTCATTAGTATTTCCTTTAGGTGTAATTTTAATTTCAGATAAACGTTCTTTTTCTGCTGCAATCTCAGCTTTTTTATCTAAGAATGCTGCGTATTTTTCATCATTAATTAACCCTACTTGACGACCATATTCACGTAAACGCAAATCAGCATTATCATGACGTAATAATAAACGATACTCCGCACGAGAAGTTAATAAACGATAAGGTTCTAATGTTCCTTTTGTAACTAGATCATCAATTAATACCCCAATATAAGCTTCACTACGTTTTAAAATTAATGGATCTTTTCCTTGAACACGAAGGGCAGCATTAATTCCAGCCATGATTCCTTGACCCGCTGCTTCTTCATATCCACTTGTTCCGTTAATTTGTCCAGCACTATATAAGTTTTTAACTAATTTAGTTTCTAATGATGGCCATAATTGGACAGGCTTAATCGCATCATACTCAATAGCGTACGCATATTTAACAATGCGGCAATTTTCAAGACCTGGAATCGTACGAATCATTTGCTCTTGAACATCGCGTGGTAAACTACTTGAGAACCCTTGAACATAAATTTCAGGGATGTGTTTACTTTCTGGCTCTAAAAAGATTTGATGACGAGGCTTATCATTAAAACGAACAATTTTATCCTCAATTGATGGACAATAACGTGGCCCAACCCCTTCAACCACTCCAGAATACATTGACGAACACTCTAAGTTATCCATAATAATACGATGTGTTTCTTCACCTGTATAAGTTAAATAACATGGCACTTGATCTTCAAGTGGTAAATGATCTTTAGTGTCAAAACTAAACGCACGAATGACGTCATCCCCAGGTTGAATTTCTGTTTTAGAGAAATCAACACTATCCGCTGCAACACGAGGTGGTGTTCCTGTTTTTAAACGGAATAATTCAAACCCTAAATCTTTTAAGTGTTGAGATAATCCTAATGAGGTCTTCGCACCATCTGGGCCACTTAACGTAATCTCATCACTAATCATAACTTTTGAATGCATGTAAGTTCCTGTTGTTAAAATAACCGTTTTTGAGAAAATTTGTTCCCCAGTTTCTAACTGAATTCCCTTCACTTCTGCGTCTTCAACAATTAACTTATCCACAATTGCTTCTTTAACGTCTAAATTTTCTTGTGCTAAAACTGTTTTTTGCATCTCACGAGGGTATTCCACTTTATCTGCTTGAGCACGAAGTGCACGAACCGCTGGACCTTTCCCTGTGTTTAACATACGCATTTGAATATGCGTTTTATCTGTATTAACACCCATTTCTCCACCTAAAGCATCAATCTCACGAACTACGATTCCTTTCGCTGGTCCACCGATGGCTGGATTACATGGCATATGTCCAATACGATTAATATCTCCAGTTACCATTAACGTTTTGCAACCCATTCGTGCTGGAGCAAGAGCTGCTTCAATTCCGGCATGCCCTCCACCTACGACGATTACATCATATATCATAAAGCTCACTCCTTACAGTAAACAAATAAACTTCAACTCTATCAAAAGACTATTCTTATTTTACATCTAAAACTCGACAATAAACAATAAAAATAACATCTGTGTATAAAATAGTAAACAAAAATCGATAATATAAAACAACTTTTTAGCTTTTTTCCTACATTTTTAAATTAAAAATGAAAATCATTATTCAATATCCAGTTTTTGTAACAGAAAAAAGTTGTTATTCAAAACGGTATATATCATAATAGACATATCAATGTCGTATACTCATTCGATTTGAACTTTTATTATGACAACAGGGGGGAGACTTGCATGCTAGTTTTAAAGAATGTGAATAAGATTTTTCATGATACACATGCCGTCGTGGATTTAAATCTTAGTCTTCAAAAAGGAGAAATTTATGGTTTACTTGGCGCGAATGGAGCTGGAAAAACCACAACCTTTCGTATGATTTTAGGTCTTTATGAGCAGACGTCTGGTGAAATTACGTGGGACGGTCAGAAGATGAATGAATCAATTAATGATCTTCTCGGTTATTTACCTGAAGAACGAGCACTACTTCAAAAATTAACGGTTAAAACACAAGTTAGCTATTTAGCCATGCTAAAAGGAATGTCTGAAGATAAAACTGAAAAAGAACTAGATGCGTGGCTTGAAAAATTTAATATCTCCGACTATAAAAACAAAAAAATTAAAGAATTATCAAAAGGTAATCAACAAAAAGTTCAATTTATTTGCGCCGTTATCCACAATCCCGAACTCATTATTTTAGATGAACCCTTCACTGGTCTTGATCCTATTAATCTGGAAATGATGAAAGAAGAAATTATTAACTTTAAAAACCAAGGAAAAACAATTATCTTCTCTTCTCATAGAATGGAACATATTGAAACCCTCTGCGATCGTCTAACAATTCTTCGCAAAGGACGCACCGTTTTACAAGGCCAACTCAAAGAAATTAAACAAAGTTACAATGCAAGAACGATTTTAATTCAAGGAAAGCTTGATGCCGATTACTTAAAATCAATTCCTCATGTCGTTGAGGTGACTCGCCAGCAAGACGATTGGTGCGTCCGAATTGATCATAAACAGCATACCTCAACCATCTTCAATGCTTTAAAACCTGAACATTCCATTGAAAAATTCCTCGTGTGTGAGCCATCACTACATGAAATTTTTATTGAAAAGGTGGGACAAGCCTATGAAGAGTAGTAAGTTTTGGAATTATGTTTTGTATAACTATTTACGTAAAATTAAAAGTAAAGCTTTTATTGGATTTAATATCTTTCTAATCATTGTTGGATTACTCATCAGCCAACTCGGATCCATCGTTAAATTTTTTAATGAAACTTTTGATTACTCTGAAACAATTTATATTGTGGATGAAACAAATCAACTCTATTCACAATTTCAAAAAGATTTTAATAATTTATTACCTGAAGTGATCTTAGAACAAGGGACTGAGTCAGAAGACGTTCTTAACCAAAAAGTCGAAGATGGGGATATCTCAGCCTATTTCATCATCAACTACAATGAACAAAATCTCCTTAGTGCAACCTATGTGGCCAAAGATTTTTCTAACAGCTCTTACTACACCATTGGAGAGCAAGTTCTTTCAGGTTATAACAAGCAAATTGCTATGAAATCGGCGAAGCTGACTCAAGAGCAAGTTAATTTACTCAATCAAAACTTCTCAATGGAAAAAATCTCATTAGATGAAAATGCACAAACCGCTGAGGAATCAATGGGCAACTTAGCCATAGCTTATATTGCCATTATCCTCATCTTCTTATTTTCATATCTTTACTCGGTCTATGCCGGTCAAGAAATCATGGAAGAGAAAACATCAAGAGTCATGGAAATTATTATTACTTCCATTTCGCCAATCAAACAACTTTACGGAAAAATTGTGTATAACAGCTTATACGCCTTAACGCAACTTACCATTTTCATGGTCTTATTCACTATTTCAATTCAATACATGCTAAAGAGTTTGCCTACCGAAGTACTTGATACGGTCTCAGTCATGATTTCTCCCGAACAAGCAAAAATCGTTATTTACATCATTATTTTTGCTATCGTTGCTTACCTAGTCTATCTCGTAAGTGTACTCATTTTAAGCTCAATTATCAGTTCTGTGGAAGAATATCAAATCGCCATTTCACCTATCATGGTCATTGGACTCGTTTCATTCTACATCGGAATCTTTGGAATGACTGCACCTGAGGCACCCTTTATCAAAATCATGTCCATGATTCCATTCATTTCACCTTATATCATGCCACTTCGCGTCGCTACAATGACCGTATCAACCCCAATGATTTGGCTTTCAATTGCCTTAAACATTGTTGTGATCGTCGTGATTCTAACATTTGGAGCACGTGTTTACAAAAATGGAGTCTTGAACTACTCAGGTGATTCAGTCATCAAAAAATTTATTCAGGCAACAAAAAAATCATAACTTGATTACTCCGACCAACTCTTGTAGTTGGTCTTTTTTTAACAAAAAAATCCCCTGAACTGGAGATTTTCTTTCATTTAAACTCGAACGCTCCAATGACTAACCATACCAATTTCTTCTGAAACAATACATTCAAGTTATATCTCCAATCACCTTATGTAAAAAAAACAAATATCTTGTGGATATAGTTCGCACCACTTCTACTCAAGTTAAAATCACCACAAAAATTCCATTAAATCCTACGTCTAAAATAGACAATAAAACATGATGAATCACTTCAATTGTTGAGTCTGGCGTATCAAGTTTTACCTGATTTTTCAAGGGCAATGATCCGCACTAATTCCCATATATGAGCATAGAAATCCTCCTTACAATTGACCTCTTTTTAACGAGATATTTCCTTGTAGGGGAGATTCACCAAAAGTTATCCATCTTATCCACAAGCTCTTTCTTCTAATTTGAACTAATTTTATGATTAATCATTAGCGAACTTTTGCATAGTTTGTCGAAACTTATCAAATGTATTCCACTAGCCTGTGTATAACTGTTCATTTATCCACACAAAAAAAAGAGCCTAGCGGCTCTTAACTACTCCATACGAACTGGAACAATTAATTGAATTGTTGTTTCATCGTATTGATCACGTAAAATAAATGGACGCATATCACCATTGAAACTCATAATTACATCTGAATTATTGATTGCCTTTAAAGCATCGATGATAAATAAAGCACTACATGCAATACGTAATTCTCCACCTGAAATCATTTCAACTTGAACTTCTTCTTCAACTTTTCCAACCTCTGGAGAATTTGCTGTAATTAATAACTTACCTTCTTCAGGTAAAATATTTAATTTAACAACATTTGAAACTTGATCACGTGCAATTAAAGCAGCACGATCAAATGCATTATATAATTCATGATAATTTGCTTTGATTTCAATCCCGAATGTCGTTGGAACGAATTCTTTTGTTTCTGGATAAATCCCATCTAATAAACGAGATTGGAATGAAATATTTCCAATTTGGAATAAAATTTGATTATTTGCTAAATAGACATCCACTGATTCATGAGAATCATCTAAAATTTTTGATAACTCGATTAAACTACGTCCTGGAATAACAATGTTAAATGGTTCATGTAACTTGTTTAACGGAACAAGCTTTTTCGATAAACGGAAGCTATCTGTTGCTACACACATTAACTCATCTGCATCATAACGGAAATTAACCCCTGTTAACACTGGACGGTTTTCACTATTTGCTGTTGAGAATACCGTTTGACGAATAATCGTTTTTAATAATTGTTTTTCTAAATGAATTGGATTATCATGTTTGATTAACTCAATATTTGGATATTGAGTCACATCAAATCCATTTAACGTATACTCACTTCGTCCACATTTAATTGTGACATAATTTCCTTCAAATGTACTGATTTCGATATTGTCACCATTTAATTTTTTAATAATTTCAATAAAATATTTCCCTGGAATAATGATTGATCCGACAGAATCAATTTGAATCACTTGCGTATCGTTTACCTCTAACGGTAAAAAAGTATTAATCGTAATATCTGAATCACTCGTTGTTAAGTAAAGACCTTCTTCTGCAACAACAAACTTAATCCCTGTTAACACTGGAAGTGGTGTCTTTGTAGGAATTGCCTTGCTAATATACGACAGCTGGGTTAGTAACAATTGACGATCAACTTTAATTTTCAACTTAATCACTCCTATATAATTATATATTATAGCTTTTTAATAATCTTTTTAGTAATAAATTTTGTGGATATAGGGGATAATGACTAAAAACATCATAAAATTGAGGTTTTAGCCTTGTGGATAACTTGTGGATAGTGTGTAGATAAACCGTCATTTTCTCTCCACTTACCTGTTTATAAGTTAAGATAGAACTTGTTTTAAATCGCTAATTGCTTTTTTAAGTTCATCACTTTCTTTAAGCTCTTTTTCAATCTTTTCACAACCATGCATAATCGTTGTGTGATCTCGTCCGCTAAAGGCTTCCCCGATTTTTGGGAACGAGCTTCCCGTTAATTCACGTGTTAAAAACATCGCAACTTGTCGAGCAAACGCAATATTTTTCTTACGTTTTTTCGATAAAATGTCAGCAACCGACACATCGTAGTACGCTCCGACTTCTTTAATAATGTTATTCACATCTACTTTTGAATTTTTTTGCTCTGCTTTAAATAGATCTCTTAACGCTTCATTTGCCAGTTCAATCGTAAAGTCTGAATTATTAATTGTCGCATAAAAAATCAATCGTTTCAATGCCCCTTCTAATGTACGAACATTACTATTAAACTTACTTGCGATAAATTCTAAAACTTCCTCTGGGAATTCTTCTAGATTAATATTTTCTCCGGCCAATTTTTTCTTCATGATCTCGATGCGCGTTTGCGTATCTGGAATTTGAATATCAGCTTGCAATCCCCATTCAAAACGTGAAGTTAAACGATCCATGATATCTTTTAAATCAGATGCTGGACGATCTGATGTAATAACAATTTGCTTATTATTATTATAAAGTTCATTGAACGTATTGAAAAACTCAGTTTGTGTTTGTTCTTTTTTAGATAAAAACTGAATATCATCAATTAATAAAACATCAATATTACGATACTTTTCTTTAAATGCTTCAAAATTATTATCTAGCGTCGCATGACGATAATCATCAATAAACTTCTCTGATGTACAATATAAAATTCGAGATGAAGGATTATCATCTAAAATGAAATTTCCAATTGCTTGCATTAAATGTGTCTTTCCTAGACCTACCCCACCGAAAATATAAAGTGGATTGGCAACTTCTCCTGGACGTTCTGCAACCTGTAAAGCAATCATATACGCTAAACGATTGCTTTTCCCCGCAACAAAGCGATCAAACGTATACGTCGTATTTAAGTTTCCACGATAATATTTTGGAAGATTAGGATCGGGTTTGGTTAAATCAAATGCTTGCTGATCATTTTTTACATAATCATTCGTAATAAATTTAACATCGTAGTTGAAACCTGATACTTCAGCAATCATTTCAACAACTTCTTTTAAATAAAATTTATCTAGCATAAATTGTTCGTGATTATTTTGAACCACAACATACATTTTATTATTTTTAACTTTATACACTTTCTTTGGAGTGCTAAAGAACATATCAAAAGATTGTTGAGAAATATTCGATTTTAATCGATCAATAGCATCATCCCATATTCGTTGATATTTTTCCACCGCATACACCTCATCCTAAAGTCTCTTCTATCAACATTATAGCATAACAAAATATTAAAAAAGTCCACAATGTTCAAAAAATCAACAAAAAGTTATAAACATGCTTGTGGATATGTGATATCATTTAACAAACTCCTACACTTTTCGACAATCGACAGTGGATAACTCACAGCAATTTTATTGATAATATCAACGTTTTTCACATTTATCCCCAATATCCACAGAGTAAGGTATAAACACCATGTCGAATTGTGAATAATATTGTGGAATAAAAAAGTTAAGTGGTGTATAACTCATCTATATTCACATATCCACAATGGATAACTTTTGGATACACATATATCCAAAAAGTAATGATTGACTTTATAGTGATGATTCACTATAATATTGAACTATGCTATGGTATAAAACTCTTAGGAGGTGTTATAGATGAAACGTACTTGGCAACCAAACAAACGTAAACGTGCAAAAACTCATGGTTTCCGCGCTCGTATGGCAACACCAGGAGGACGCAATGTTTTAGCTCGTCGTCGTAAAAAAGGTAGAAAAGTGTTATGTGCATAAGACCACTCTTTAAAGTGGTCTTTTTACTAGCTAAAAAAATATAGCGGGTGAGAACATGCAAAAAAGTTATCGAATTAAAAAAAGTCAAGAAATTGAACAAGTCATGAAACGAGGACGTTCAAAAGCGAATCCTTACTTTATTGTATATAAGTATGCCAATAAAGAGACTGACAACTTCAGAATTGCAATCTCAGTTGGGAAAAAAATCGGAAAAGCCTTTGAACGTAATAAAATCAAACGCTACATCCGTAACGTCACAACTGAACATAAGCATGAAATGAATCCAGATTATGATTACTTCGTAATCGCTCGTAAAGGCGTAAAAGATTTAGACTATGCAACTTTTAAAGAAAAATTAGAACAACTATATAAAAAAATGGATATTATTCCAAAATAAAAAGGATTACAATTGTATTAGGACGTGTCGACCATCTGTTGAAATAAAAACTGGCAGACATTCATAGCATGGATTCAAACGTTGGTCGGAAATATTTCAAAGAAAGAAGTGATTTAGATGAAATCCAAAATATTCGAAGGAAAAGTTATGGATGATATCATTGTGGCAGCACAGAATCATTTTCATCACGACCAACAACATTTGACGATTCATGTATTGGAAGAGAAAAAAGGGATCTTCGGAATTGGAGCCTATGTTAAAGCAAAGGTCACATTAAATCTTGATCCAATCGAAGAAGGAAAAAAATATCTTCTTCAACTACTTAGTGATTTATGTTTAGAAGGAACTGTCGAAGTAGATTCGGCACAACATTCTGTCACATTTAACATAGACAGCAATAACAATGGAATGATTATTGGCCGTGAAGGAAAAACACTTCAAGCCATTCAAACCTTAACTAGCCAAGTCGTGAATCAATATACCAAATCTCATTTAAAAGTACTTGTGGATATTAACGGCTATAAACAACAACACAACCAAAAAATTGAGTACTTCGCACGCAAAATTGCTAAAGAAGTCACTCAAACAAAAATCGATGCTAAACTTGATCCGATGAATGCATACGATCGCCGATTAATCCATCAAGCTTTATCTGATTGGAAACACATCCAGACCGTGTCTGAAGGTGCCGATCCGAACCGATACATTATGATTAAATATAAACGATAAATAGACCTCCAAAGAGGTCTATTTTGACGTTTTTTTAGAGAAAGTGTTAAAATAAATACATCTAGAATAAAATTTAAATAAAATTAACATAACTGTAATGGAGGTGTCCACATGTTACAAGATACAATTGCGGGAATTGCAACCGCAATGGGTGAAGGTGCCATTTCAATTATTCGTGTTAGTGGAGATGACGCTTTACCAATTGCTAATAAACTATTCCGTGGTAAAGATTTAACAACAGTACCGAGCCATACCATTAACTATGGTTTTATATATGATCCTGAAACAAATAAAAAAGTCGATGAAGTATTAGTCTCTGTTATGCGAGCACCTAAAACATTCACAGTCGAAGACGTCGTTGAAATTAACTGTCACGGTGGAATCTTAGTCACAAATAAAATTCTTGAATTATTATTGGTGGCTGGTGCACGAATCGCTGAACCAGGAGAATTTACAAAACGTGCGTTCTTAAATGGACGTATCGACTTAGCACAAGCTGAATCAATCATGGACATTATTCACGCCAAAAGTGAACAATCCTTATCACTTGCTTTAAATGGATTAGATGGACGTGTATCTCGCCTAATCAAAGAAATGCGCGAAGAAATTTTAAATATTGTTGCTAACATCGAAGTTAACATCGACTATCCAGAGTACGATGATGTGGAAGAAATGACGAATGACATTTTACTTCCTCGTTCAATCGAGATTCACGAAAAAATGTTAAAACTACTCGACACAGCTAAAACAGGGAAAATCCTACGAGATGGAATTAAAACTGCAATTATCGGGCGTCCTAACGTCGGAAAATCGAGCCTTCTCAATCAATTAATGCGCGAAGAAAAAGCTATCGTAACCAACATTGCTGGAACAACACGCGACACAGTAGAAGGATATATCAATATCGGGGGATTAACCTTAAACTTAATTGATACAGCTGGAATTCGTGAAACGAAAGATATCGTTGAGGCGATTGGTGTCGAAAAATCTAAGAAATTAATCAATGAAGCCGAATTAGTCTTACTTGTTTTAAATAATAATGAAGCATTAACTGCTGATGATCGTGAATTATTACAATTAACTGCCGATAAAAATCGTATCATCATCTTAAATAAAACTGACTTAGAAACTAACATTGAACGTTCTGAATTACCATCGTATGTAGAAACATCAATGGTACTTGAGCAAGGAATCGAAGTCTTAGAAAATAGTATCAAAAAAATGTTTGAAATCGGGGACATTGGTTCATCTGATATGACTTACTTATCAAATGCACGCCATATTGCAAAATTAAAACAAGCCATTACTTCAATTGAAGATGCCATCAATGCTATGCAAATGGGAATGCTTGTGGATATGGTAGAAATCGATATAAAAAATGCCTGGTATTCACTTGGAGAAATTCTAGGAGAAGAAATTGGAGATTCGTTACTAGATGAACTCTTCAGTAAATTCTGTTTAGGTAAATAAAAAAGATTAGAGAGTTTTATCTCTAATCTTTTTTTATGCACTAATACAGGAAAAATATCTCAAAATTAAAATAAAATGCATCTTATTTTCGTGTTATAATTCCGCTTGCTTCTATTCTAAAATTTCGACAATAAAATAAGTTATCTACACACTGTAAACAACTCTGTGGACAATAATCGACACTTATCTACAACTTATTCACAAGATACACACAGGTATAAACATGGTAAAATCGACATTTTCAGACGTTTATCCACATTATTCACAACATTTATTATTATTGTTATTATTATAAATAAAAATATATAATATAATATCAAACTTTGTCGTAAATAAAAAAATTCATCCATATTCTTTAATAAAGAATATGGCCAGCTATCTGAATTAAATTAAATTTATCTTAATATAAATTTCTCAATTAAAATTTAACCCCCAGATATTAAAACAAATTCCTTTAAAATATGTATTAATTCACATCTTATATAAAAAATTAGTTACTTTCTATCTTTTTAACTCTAAATTTGCTGAATAATCTTAAAATGTATAAAATCATTATATTTTAAAAAAATGTCGAAATTTCCTCATTCCATTTTTATTAAAAATCTCTTATTTTTCATCATAAATCTACGAATTTTAAAAATATAACAGGGAAAATCACTGAAATTTAGATTACTAAAAACCGACAAATGAAAACAACTATCTACAACAAATTCACACCTATATGGACAATAATCGACACTTATCTACAACTTATTCACAAGATTTACACAGTCAAAAACATAGGAAAACCGACATTTTCAGACACTTATCCCCACTATCCCCAAACATTATTATTAAAGTTATTATTAAATAAATAATATATTAACTATAAAAAAAACGGATCAAATCGATCCGACTCCTAAATTAAACCTAAATGTGTTAATGTACGTTTTAATGAAGCAATAGGTAATCCCATCACACTATAATAATCTCCAGAAATAGATTTAACTAATTCAAACCCTTTTCCTTGAATTCCATATGAACCTGCTTTATCCATAGGTTCTCCGCTTTGAATATAATTTAAAATCCATTCATCAGTTACATTATAAAATTCTACTTCGGTAATATTAACGAAACTTGTTAATAACTCTTTATCTTTATTAATAATACTGACTCCAGTCATTACTTGATGTTTACGTCCTGATAATGATTTTAGCATATTAAATGCATCTTCTTCATTTTTAGGTTTCCCTAAAATCTTTCCACCAAATACAACAATCGTATCAGCACCGATAATTGTCTCTTGAGGAAATAACTCAGCAACTGCACAAGCTTTTTGAATCGCAAGATCTTGAACTTGTCCCGCTACATCTAAATCCTCATCTAACATCTCATCCACTTGGCTCACAATCACACGATGTTTAATTCCCGCTAACTCTAATAATTCTTTTCGTCTTGGAGACTGAGAGGCTAATATAATTCCCATTATAAAAACTCCTTTTATTCAAAATATAATGAGTTATTATAACACAAGTAAAGTTCCCCTATTAATGAACTTTAAAATAATCCCTTATATACACTCAAATTATAACGAATTACTTCATATGATGATAAAATTATACAAAGATAAGATTCAACAATAATCTATATCATTAGACAAAATTCAAAAAATATTAAACATTGTCCTATTCGTCTACAACTCGACAAAATTCTATTTTTTTAACAATATCCCGAAATAATTAGGTATGCCTTACTTATAAATTATTGGAGTAATGAATATGGAGGAGACATAGTATATGTTGACGAATTATTTGTTAAAGAGTCATATCGTAGTAAGTGAATTAGCACAAAATTTTTTAAATATTTAGAACAAAATGATACAATTTGTTTGGAAACAATATGACAAAATAAAAAAGCACAACTCTTTTATGAAAAGAATAATTTTTCTATTTACGAGAATATTTTTTACTTCAAAAAATTAAACTAAAATGACAGAATATATTTTTTGATAATTCTGGGGATAATTATTGACTAATAATGACTTACAGTATAATATCTTAATTAAGTAAATACTTACGTTGAAAAGGAGAGTAGCTTTTAATTAAGTTATAGCGAATCAGGGACGGTGGAAGCCTGATATGGCGTTGAAAGTGAAGAACACCTTGGAGTTACTTACCGAAAGCAAAATTGTGAGTAGACTAAGTCGTAGATCCTGCGTTAAAGGTAAAGGGTAAGAACAGATTAGTTCTTAAACTAGGGTGGTACCGCGGATCAACAGTCATTCGTCCCTTTTGGGCGAAGACTGTTTTTTTGTTGCCCGAGGTGATTCTCAATAACTTATCCACAAATTCAAAAAAAGCATTTGAAATTTCATCTATAGGAATTTAAACATTAGACAATCTAGATTATGTATGTTTTTCCTTGACAAAATACTTATTAGAGAAGTTTAAAGTTTAATTTGATTTGTGCATATCTTTGAAATATCCAAGCAACAAAATATTGATTTATTATAAAAGGAGGACCTCTTAATGGAAAAAATCGTTGTACGTCAATTATTTAGAAACTTAGATCGTTATGCTAACCAAATCGTTGAATTAAACGGATGGGTTCGTAATAACCGTGCTCAAAAATCATTTGGATTCTTAATGGTGAATGATGGTTCATTCTTCGAGACAATCCAAGTTGTTTATGAGGAAAACTTAGAAAACTTTAAAGAAGTTCAAAAGTTCCGTGTTGGTTCAGCAGTCACAGTTCGTGGATTAGTAGTGCCAACACCAGATGCTAAACAACCATTTGAAATCAAAGCACAGGAGGTAATTTTAGAAGGCGATTGTCCTGAAGATTACCCAATCCAACCAAAACGCCACACACGTGAATTCTTGCGTGAAGTTGCACACTTACGCCCACGCACAAACTTATTCGCTGCAGTATTCCGTGTTCGCTCTTTAGTTGCTCATGCTATCCACAGCTACTTCCAAGAGCAAAATTTCGTTTATGTTCATACACCAATTATCACGGGATCTGATGCTGAAGGTGCGGGAGAAATGTTCCAAGTGACAACATTAGATTTTAACAACGTTCCACGTACTGAAGAAGGAGCAGTTGATTTCAAACAAGACTTCTTCGCTAAATCAACAAATTTAACAGTATCAGGACAATTAGAAGCTGAAACATTCGCATTGGCTTTACGTGATGTATACACATTCGGACCAACATTCCGTGCAGAAAACTCTAATACTCAACGCCATGCCGCTGAATTCTGGATGATTGAACCAGAAATTGCATTTGCTGACTTACAAGATGATATGGATTTAGCAGAAGGTATGGTTAAATATATTATCAACTACGTATTAGAGCATGCTCCAGAAGAAATGGCATTCTTTGATCAATTCGTAAGCAAAGGAGTTTTAGAGCGTGTTAAAGCAGTAGCAGCATCTGATTTCAAACGCCTTCCATATACAGAAGCAATCGAAATCTTATTACAAGCTGATAAAAAATTCGAAAACCCAGTATCTTGGGGAATTGACTTATCAACAGAACATGAACGTTACTTAACTGATGAAGTATTTAAAGCACCAGTTTTCGTAACAGACTATCCAAAAGATATCAAAGCCTTCTACATGCGTTTAAATGATGATCAAAAAACTGTTGCTGCGATGGACCTTTTAGTACCAGGTGTTGGTGAATTAATCGGTGGTTCACAACGTGAAGAACGTTTAGAAATCCTAGAACAACGTATGGACGAAATCGGAGTACCAAAAGAAGAATTAGATTGGTATTTAGATTTACGCCGTTATGGTGGAGTCAAACATGCTGGATTCGGTTTAGGGTTTGAACGTATGATCATGTACATCACAGGAGTAGAAAATATCCGTGATGTAGTCCCATTCCCACGTACACCTAAAAATGCAGAATTCTAAAATACTAAAAACTCTCGTGCAAACGAGAGTTTTAATTTTGTAAAATGTGTAATAGCATATATAGTGGGCATTATAAAGAATCCTTGTCCAAAAGTATATCAATTACTAAAGTATAAAAGAGACAAAAAAACACGTCGGCTTAATTGACGTGTTTTTTAACTAATAAATTAATAAGCTTTTATGTTATTTATAATTTAGCGAGATTTTCTTTTTTTCTTTCCACCTTCATAAGCCTTTTTATGACTTGGCTTTTGATAATTTTTTTGTTGTTTTTGATTTGATTTAGTCGTTAGTTTACTTGATTTTACTGGTAATTTTGGTTTTACTGGTCTAATTAAACATTCAGGTTCATAGCCAACTAAATCTAAACGTCCGGCTTTTTGTAAGGCTTCATAAACTAAATCATAATTCTTTGGATTTTTATATTGAATTAAGGCACGTTGCATTGCCTTCTCATTAGGATTTTTTGGAACATAAACTGGTGTCATTGTACGAGGATCGACGCCTGTATAGAACATCGTTGTGGATAACGTACCTGGTGTTGGATAGAAATCTTGTACCTGTTCTGGCTGATGATTAATATCACGTAAATACTCAGCTAATTCAATGGCACCATGTAAATCACAACCTGGATGTGAACTCATTAAATATGGCACTAAGTACTGATCCTTATTTAACTTTTTATTAATTGCATAATATTTTCTTACAAATCGATCATATAAAGAACGTGTTGGTTTCCCCATATAATGTAACACCTTATCTGAAACATGCTCAGGGGCCACTTTTAATTGTCCGCTGACATGATGTTCAACTAATTCATGGAAAAATTCATCATTTTTATCATACATCACATAATCATAACGAATTCCTGAACGAACAAATACTTTCTTCACATTTGGTAAAGTTCTTAATTGTCGAAGAAGATCAAGATACTCACTATGATCTACTTTTAATTGTTTACATGGATTAGGATGTAAACATTGCTTTTTCTTACAAACACCTTTTGTTATTTGTTTATCACAACTTGGGGCATAGAAATTAGCTGTTGGTCCTCCAACATCATGAATATATCCTTTAAAATTAACATCTTCCGTGATCTTCTTAGCTTCCTCAATAATTGATTCTTTAGAACGTGTTTGAATGGTACGTCCTTGATGGAAGGTTAGAGCACAGAAATTACACCCACCATAACATCCGCGATTAGAAATTAAACTAAATTTCACTTCATCAATTGCTGGAATATGTCCTAATTCTTTATACATTGGGTGATATTCTCTTGTATAAGGAAGAGCGTACGTATAATCCATTTCTTCTTGAGTTAAACGTTCACCTGGTGGATTTTGAACTACATACCAACCTTGGCAAGGCTCAACTAATGTTTTTGCGACAATTGAATCCGTATTCTCATATTGGATATTAAAACTTTTTGCATAAGTCATTTTATCCGCTACAATTTCTTCGTAGCTTGGAAGCATGATGTAATCATAAGCACGACTTAAATCTTTAGTTTTCCAAACAGATCCACGAATATAAACTAAGTCTTCAACTGCAATTCCAGCATTTAAAGCATCAGCAACCTCAATAATAATTTTTTCGCCCATCCCATAAAGTAATAAATCAGCTTTAGCATCTAATAATAAAGAATGACGAACTTTATCATCCCAATAATCATAGTGAGCCAGACGACGTAAAGATGCCTCAATTCCACCTACAATAATCGGAACATCTGGATAAGCTTGACGTGCCATATGAGAATAAACAATAGTTGCACGGTCAGGACGTTTTCCCATTTCCCCATTAGGAGTATAAGAATCTTTTTTACGACGGCGTTTAGATACCGAATAATGATTGACCATCGAATCAATATTTCCAGAAGAAATTAAAAAACCTAAACGAGGCTTTCCAAAACGTCTAAACTCTTCAACCTCTTTCCAATTTGGTTGTGAAATAATACAAACCTTATAACCATATGCTTCAAGTGTTCTTGTAATAATCGCAGCACCAAATGAAGGATGATCCACATAAGCATCACCCGTAATATAAACGAAGTCAGCCTGTTCCCAACCACGAGCCTTCATTTCCTCGTGTGTTACTGGTAAAAATTCTGACATATTATCACCTCGTCAAATTCAGTCTATCGACATTATAACAGGTTTCTTCTTAAAACATGAAACACATTTATTAGCAATAGTTATAAAAAAGTCTAGGTATCTATTAAAATTTAAGGAAAATTAAAAGAGACTAATCTCATCGACTAGTCTCTTTTAGAAATTATTTAGAAGCTTTCTTTTTTTTATCGTAAATAATATAACCAGCTGTTCCAGCAATAACAAGTAATGCTGCTCCAGCAATTAATAATAATTGGTTAAAGTTTTCTGTTGTATTCATTGAATCATCAATCATTAATACATAAGAAGAATGTGGCGTTACTGTTATTGAATCACCTTTAATAACTTCAATTACTTCAGTTCCAGCTGTCTCACCATTTACAACTAATTGCCAGTCTGCAGATTTCGGTAAAGAAATGACTTGTTCGCTATCTGTAGCATTGTGGATAACTGTAATATCTGATGCTGAATCCCCGTTTGCATTATTTTCTAAATTGAAAGCAACAACTCCAAGAGGAATATCTTCCATGAATGTTAAATTATTTTGAATATCTTCTTGTGCAGACATACGGAAGGCCGGATGTGCCCTACGAAGTGAAATTAATCCTTTATAGTAATTATAAACATCTTGATTTTCGTTTTTCCAATTCCAATTAATTTGATTAACTTCATCCGAAGCATTGTAACTATTATGATCTCCATCTTTTGTACGCATCATTTCAACACCTGCATGTAAGAAAGGAACACCTTGTGCAGTTAATATGATAGCATTTGCTTGCTTTTGCATTAATTTAATTGTTTCTTCATCCGCATCTGGAAGAGTTGCGATTAATTTATCATAAAGCGTGTTGTTATCGTGTGCTGAGACATAGTTAATTGATTGAGCTGCCTCAGTTGCCCAAGGACCACTTGCTCCACCTGCTAAAGCTACGCGATTATAATCGATTTGAGAATGTTCTGTTGCACCAACAATACCAAATTTAACACGCTCATCAAAAGTAAATTGCCCATTTACAAAACCAGGCTCTTCAGCATTAAACACGCTACCTTTTATACCATCACGAATATCATCACTAAACATCGCAACTCCTGGCATTTGAGAAGCATAGATTTTTAATGCAGCTTCAGTTGGTTTTAATGCTGAACCACCTGCATCCCAACCTTCACCATAAGTAATGATTGTTGGATCAATTTCAGTTAAAGCATTACGAATTTCATTTATTGTGTCAATATCATGTAAAGCCATTAAATCGAAACGGAATCCATCAATATTATATTCTGTTGCCCAGTATGTAACTGAATCAATCATGAACTTACGCATCATTGAACGATCAGAAGCTGTTTCATTACCACAACCAGAACCATTTGAGAATCCACCATCTGTTGTTTGACGATAATAATATCCTGGAACAATTTTATTAAAATCTGAATCGGCGGTTGCACCTGTATGATTATAAACAACATCCATTACAACACGAACTCCATTTTGATGTAATGATTGAACCATTTGTTTAAACTCATTAATACGAACTTCACCATTTTCAGGATCTGTTGAATAAGAACCTTCAGGAACATTATAATTTTGAGGATCATAACCCCAGTTAAATTGTGCTTCATCTAAATTCGTTTCATCAATTGAACGATGATCAAATGCTGGAAGTAAGTGAAGGTGTGTAATTCCTAAATCTGTTAAGTGATCTGTTCCACCTTCTTCAGTAAATCGTAAAAACTTCCCGACATTTTCTAATCCTGACGATTCATGAGTTGACCAGTCACGCATATGTAACTCATAGATAATAGCATCTGTTGGATTTCCGCTAAATTCAGGAGCTACATCTTCAGCCCAATTTTCAGGGTCTGTTAAATCTAAATCTACAACCATCGCACGATTTCCATTGACTCCAACTGCACGTGCATAAGGATCAACAGCTTCGTTTGTTTGATTTCCAACTGTTACTTCATATGTATAATATGTAAGATTTAAATCACCAGAAACTTCTGCTACCCATGTTCCTTTAACATCGCGAGTCATATCGATTTTTTCAATTAAGTTATCCCCACTACCCGCTTCATATAAATTTAAAATGACTTTACTAGCAGTGGGTGCCCATACTCTAAATGATGTATTATCTTTAGAATAAGTAAATCCTAAATCATCACCATCATAATAAAATGCATCATGAAATTCTTCTGAATCAAAAAGTCCTGTATAAGATACCTCGATTGCATCTTTAAATCCTTCTTTTGAAATTGTATAAGAGTTTTCTAAGTTAATATCTTCTTTTAATAATACTACAATCGTAGAACCTGTTTGATCTACCAACACTTGATCTAATTCAAGTATATTTCCTGAATTATCTTTTATTTCGATTCCATCTGTTGAAGTGAATGGAATTGGTGCTGTTAGAATAACCTTTTTTAATGACGTAAAAGTAGCTGAAGATAAACGAGGTCTTAAATCTACATCATCCTCATTATAGTAAATATTAGGATCTCCTTCTAATAAATAAACATGTAATACCTCATCTTTCGCTTTTGTTAAATCAATAAAACGATCTTGATCAATATCTCTGGAGTCCCAATCTCCCTTTCTCATAATAATTCCAAGTTGTTGAGCCCCATTTAAATCTTTTAAATTCATTTTAAAAATCTTTCCGTAATCATCTTCATCGTTAAATGCATAAGATAATCCCTCTTTATCTCCAATCCATCCCCAAATATTCCACTTCTTATATTTATCATCATATCGGCGATAGTGTACAAATACTTGCATCTCAGCTTCTTCATCACTTACTGTAGATTCATTAGCATTTGCAGCAGTTGGTAATTGTACAACTTCACCACCTGCACCTTCTGGTGCTTCAGTTAAATATCCACATTGTCCTTCTGTTACCCAAATTTCAGTATCTTGTTCAACTAAGATACGTTGATCTTCATCACAGTTTTTAGCTACCCAATCCCCTTTACGAATAATGAATCCCGATTCATTACCTACAGCTACTTCGATTTCTGCAATGTAACCAAAGTCATCTCTAGCAGTAAAGTCAATTTGTTCCATATCTTCCGTTCCCGTATCCCAAGCCCAGATATTCCAATCATCATATACTCCATCAGTTCGTTGATAATGGATTGTTAGTTTTGCATTATCTGTTGCATAAATCCTCCCATTTGGTAAAAGTGATGTTACTACAATCGCTATTGCTAGTAGTAATGAAATTAAACGCTTCATATTATCCCCCCTATATTAAATTACATTTTAAATTGTACCATTTTTTGGTCAATCAAAGTATACGCTTACAGTAGTGTGTAAACGATTACTTTGAAAATAAAAGAGATGTCTGACTTTAATAGCATTTCAAAGATTATAACCTATTAAAAATATTCCTTTTTCAAAAATAAATTTTTGTAAATTAAAACTACTTTACATATCAGATAATCTTATAAATTTAAGACTTATTTCTTAT
The DNA here is from genome assembly GCF_024499055.1 of Turicibacter bilis. NCBI lineage: Bacteria > Bacillati > Bacillota > Erysipelotrichia > Erysipelotrichales > Turicibacteraceae > Turicibacter > Turicibacter bilis. Next base: position 1,904,845 of record NZ_CP071249.1, read on the forward strand.
GTGAATAGGAGAAAAAAATTAATGATTCTTTACAATACAGCTCTTAAAGAAAAAATAGATTAATCTAGATAACTGTTAAATGATAGTTTGTATTGTATATATTTATAAAGTTATTGCAATAATCATATAGAATCGATAAAATAAATTGTGCTATAATTAATAGATAAACTTACACATTATGGATGATGGTAAAATGAGTATGAATAAAATATCTGGATTAGTTAGTTTTTGTATGAAAGTTATACAAGGATTAGATGTAACTGAGACTAATTATGAGACTTCAGGGATTCTTTATAAAAAAAGTGATAAATATTATCTATTTTTCGATGAAACAAACTTTTATGATAATTCAACTACAAAGTGTAGGATTGAGTTTAATCATGATCAAATTCGTGTGCGTCGTGATGGTCAAGTCATTATAGATCAAACATATAGAACTACTGAAACTGTACAAGGTTATATTAAAACAGTTTATGGTCAGTTAGATAGTGAAGTTAAAACACACTGCTATATGTTAGAAGAAAATGATACATCTATCCGGTTAACATTGGACTATGATCTATTTGTATCAGGTGAAAGATCAGGGAATTATAAATTAATAATTCAATTTAATAAGGAGGATATTTAATATATATGATCCAAACATTAAAAAATAATTTAAGAAAAGAAATTAAAGAAGCAGTATTAAAGTGTGGATATATTCAAGCTGAAGATGAATTTAACATCATTTTAGAAAATTCAAAAGATGTAAATCATGGGGATTATTCTACAAACGTAGCAATGCAACTTACTAAATTAGCAAGAAAAAATCCACGTATGATTGCAGAAGAATTATTAAGCAATTTTAATAATGAAAATGCTAATGTTGAAAAAGTAGAAATTGCAGGACCAGGATTTATTAACTTTTTCATGAATAAAAATGCATTTACTAAATCAATTAAAAATATTATTGAATTAGGTCAAGAATATGGAAAAAGTAATTCAGGGAATGGTTTAAAATACAATGTAGAATACGTTTCAGCAAATCCTACAGGTGATTTACACTTAGGGCATGCACGTGGAGCAGCATTAGGTGATTCATTATGTCGTATTTTATCTAAAGCTGGATATGATGTAACACGTGAATATTATGTTAATGATGCTGGAAATCAAATTCATAACTTAGTAATCTCGGCATATGCTCGTTATTTACAAGCATTAGGTAAAGACGCCGAAATGCCTGAAGATGGTTACTATGGACCTGACATCATCTCATTAGGAAAAATGATGGCAGAACAGTATCAAGATCAATTTGTTGATAAATTAGATGAAAATTATGATTTAATTCGTCAAATCTCTTTAGACTATGAATTAAACAAAATCAAACAAGATTTAAATATGTTTGGTGTGGAATTTGACTTATTTACAAGTGAAAAAGCTATTTATGATAAAAATCTAGTAAAAGAGTCAATTGATTTATTACAAGAAAAAGGATATATCTATGAGGAAGATGGAGCTGTTTGGTTCCGTTCAACAGATTTTGGAGATGATAAAAATCGTGTATTAAGAAAATCTGATGGCTCATATACATATTTAACACCAGATATCGCTAACCATATCGAAAAATTAAATCGTGGAAATGATAAATTAGTCGATATTTGGGGAGCAGATCATCATGGATATATTGCCCGCGTAAAAGCAGCAATGCAAGCTTTAGGTTATGAAGCAGATAAATTAGAAGTAGATATTATTCAAATGGTTCGTTTAATTAAAGATGGCGAAGAATTTAAAATGTCAAAACGTACAGGAAAAGCTGTTACGATACGTGATTTAGTTGACGAAGTAGGTGTAGATGCTGTTCGTTACTTCTTCGTAATGCGTAGTGGAGAAACACAAATGGACTTCGATTTAGATTTAGCAACTAAGAAATCAAACGAAAATCCAGTATACTATGCACAATATGCACATGCTAGAACGTGTTCAATTTTAAGACAAGCAGAAGAAAAAGGATTCTCTCCAGTCTTAAAAGATGAATATGAGTTTATTTCACATGAAAAAGAATATGAAGTAATTAAGCTAATGGGAGAATTCCCAATGGTAATCGCAGATGCAGCTGCAAAACGTAAACCACACTTAATCTGTAATTATATTAATGACTTAGCAACAGCATTCCATAGTTTATATAATGCAGAGAAAGTTATTAATGAAGAAAATACAGAAAAAACAAATGAAAAATTAGCTTTAATCAAAGCATTAGAAGTAACAATTAAGAATGCATTAGAATTAATCGGTGTAGATGCACCAGAAAGAATGTAATTTATTAGAGGAGGACTTAAAATGACTACACACAATGAAGAAATGTCAATGTTAGAAGTAGCGGAATTACTTATTCAACGTAAAATTAAACCTCAAAAATTCGAGAAAATTGCTAAAGAAGTATGCGAAATCATGGGATTAACAGATGAACAATTCCAATCTAAATTAGCTCAGTTCTATACAGATCTTACATTAAGTGGTAAGTTTGTAACTGTTGGTGAAGATAAATGGGATTTAAAATCACGCCAAAAATATGAAGTAGCTAACTATGATACATATGATATTGACTTTGATGATGAAGAAGTAGAACCTATTACAGAAGATGGGTTTGATTCGTATGATACAGAGATGGATTATAAAGAAGATGATACAGACAAAGATGAAAATGATGACTTTGTTGACGAAGAAGAAGCTGAAGATGATTATAGTGATGAGAGTAATGCTGAAGTTGGAGAAGACTCAGATGAATTCGAAGGCTTAGCTATTTATCACGAGGATGAGATGGAGTAATCATTAGAAAATATAATATCTATAAAAGATTGTACTCAATATTAGAGTGCAATCTTTTTATTTAGGAACTTATTTCAAGGCATACAGAACGTATTTTCGATATAAGATTGATACGTTTTAAAGGTTAAAAAAGCGGATGTTCTGTTTCAAGTAAGTGATTCAAGCGGTGGATATTTTTCGCTTGAATTTAGGACTGTGTTTCTTAAAATTTTTTATGATTCGAATACGAGTTTTATTGAGTATAGGATAACGTCCTTCTTCAGTATATCGTTTAAAATAAGCCTAAAGAAAATTTAAATCACGATCGTCAAACAATATCAATGATTTGTTTCGTATCCTTCATCACAAAAGATAAATAACATGTGACCCATTCCCTAGCAGTGGAGTATTTATGCTTGGCATGCTAGGGAATCCTCAGTAGATTTAACTATAAATGTCAATAAAAAAGTGGTTCTTCCGTTATTTTGGTGAAAAGCCTTTTTTAGGCATAGAGTACTTTAATGCGAAGAAGTTTAAAACTAGCTCGTCCATACATTTGACGTTTAATCATTTTAATTCGGTTGACATTTCCCTCACAAATGGCATTAGTGTATGGATAAACTAATGCATTAATTATCGATTGCTCATCGCGTTTCATTCGACGACAAAACTCACGAAGTAATTTAATTTCGTGATTAACATAACGTTCCAGCCACTGAGATAACTTAATGACTTGTCCCATAGTAACCAAATCTCTAAATAATTGCACTGCTGTATATAACTCACTTAGATCAGAGTGGCCTTGAAAGAGTTGATTTAATAAATCTAACTCTTGTTGAGTTAAAGAGGTTGCCTTTCGCCAGATTAATGAGATTAATTGAAATTTGGTCGTTTTCAAATATTTAGGAGGTTTTTTATTGATTTTATCCTCTACCTTTTTATTCTTTTTTATTGAGAGAGTTGCTTTAATTTCTTGAACTTTTCGTCGGGTTGAAGAAGGTGCTCCTTTAAATCCTTGTTGTATCAATTGTTTATGAATCCAAATAGCTGTTTTCCCTTCCTGACACCATTGTGTGATTTGGTTTAAATAGGGAAGAAATTGGTTAACACGTGGCTTTCTTATTTGTTTTGGGGGTTCAGATAATTGTATATACTTTGTCACACTTGTACGACTTAGCTTAAGATGCCTGGCTGTTTGGCGAATAGAGCCTAGTTGTTGATAGACTTTTTGAACCTCTAAAATGAGTGTCCATTTCGATTGTTCTTTTTCAGATAATGATTCATGACTAACGGTTGACTCTTCATTAGTAGTAGCTATATCTGTCTCGTTATCCGTTGTTTCGAGGACTGGGCATTCAGGTATGATAAACCATCCTTTAGGAAAACGAGAACTGATGGTTTCTTTAACAACATCTAATAAGTTTTTAAGAAAGTGCCACTTATCTGCAATCTGAATAATGTCAGGGTTCGTTGAATGAATCGCTTTGGTATACGTTGTCGCTCGATCACGTGTCACTAATTTAACTGAAGGATGTTTTTCTAACCATTCTTTAAATGCTTGAGTCGAGCGAGAAGCCAAAATCTCAACCGGACGATGCGTTTTTAAATCACAAATGACAGTTCCAAATTCAACGCCTCTACGAAAAGAAAAATCATCAACCCCAATATGAGTTAATGATTGATTTTTTATTTCTTTTTCAGTGGAATCAATACGTCTTAATAAATCTAATAGCGAGTCTCCACTTCGTTCATATCCAAGTTTAAAAAGGAAGCGTGATAAAGCTTCCGCACTCATCGATAATGATAATTGAAGAAAGACTTCTTCAAGACGAACAGTTAAACGCCGGTAGGTATTTAGAAAACCAGTAAATCTTTCAGTGAAAATTTGACGTTTACAGTTTGAATTTAAGCAAAAAAACTTTTTAGCTTGTATCTTTAATTGGACTGGCTTACTAAGAATAGAAGCATCTAATGGTTTTCTAATATACGTACTGTGCACATGCTGACTTTTCATACCACATAATGGACAGTGACTAAAATTTGATTTAGACTTTAAGTAAATCAGGATTTTATGCTCATTATTTTCAATGGATTGAATCATAAGATTTTCAGGAAAAAAGACATTAAGATTCATGATGATAGTTACCTCTCTAAGATGTCTTTTTATTATATCAGGTAAAGCGTTTTATCACCAAAAGTCAGGAAGAACCACCTTTATATTAGCATTCATAATTTAACGCGCTTAAATTCATTAAAACAAAGATTTTCAGGAAGGTAATTAAAGTTGAGGGATTGAGATTCATAGAAGCTATGAGTGATGCGATTAACTGTTGAATGAGAGACTTGATGACGATGGGCAATATTTCATTCAG